>JBJDYH010000223.1:0-90550 GCA_051867135.1 Faecousia sp.
GCTGCACCCTTCGGTACAGCCTGCTTTTTACTGGGGACTTTTTTTACAGCCCCTTTTTTCAAAGGAGAAAGAATATGGAAATAAAACCGGGAAAATACCGCCATTTTAAGGGCAATGAATACCGCGTATTGGGAATTGCCCGTCACTCAGAAACGCTGGAGCCTATGGTGGTTTATCAAGCGCTTTACGGCGAACATGGACTATGGGTAAGACCCGCCGCTATGTGGAACGAACATATCGAGCGGGATGGCTACAGCGGCCCTCGATTTATACGGATTGGAGAGTAAGCGTAAGCCCTGCCGAAAATTTCGGCAGGGCCATTTTTTATTCGGTACGCAGAGCAACAACGGGGTCTTTATTTGCTGCGCTATGGGCAGGTACTAAGCCTGCAATGGTGGTAAGAAGTACGGAAATGAGTACCAGAATCAATGCCGCAACCGGGGACAGGACTGCGCTGGCATCAATCTTGGCCACGGTATGGAGCAGAATATTGATAGGAATAATCAGCAGCTCCGTAATGCCGATACCGACCAATCCGGCCGCCAGACCAACAATAAAGGTCTCCGCATTGAATACATGGCTGATATCCCGTTTGGATGCGCCAACGCTTCGCAGAATACCAATCTCCTTTGTGCGTTCCAGAACAGAGATGTTGGTAATAATTCCAATCATAATGGAGGATACAATCAGGGAAATCGCCACAAAGGCAATAAGGACATAGCTGATTGCGTTAATAATGGTAGTTACGCTGGACATCATCGTACCAACGAGATCCGTATATACAATCTGCTCTTCTTCGTTCTTCCCGGAATTGTAGTCTGCGATGATGTCCGTAATACCGTCTTTGGCTTCAAAGTCTATGGGGTAAAGCTGGATTCCGGAAGGATCCTGAAGCTCGGATACGCCCAAGGTCTTCAAATTTTCTTCTAAAGTAGCAGTAGAAACACTGGTCAAGTTCTGAGAAATGGCAGCGGCAATCTCTTCCTGCGCCAATCCATAGCTTTGCATCTGGGTAATGGCGCTCTGAATCTGAGCCTGATCTTCCTCGGGCATGGAGGGCAGCATCGCCATGATTTCATCCATGGTATAGATCGTGGGCTGTGCGTTGGCATCCGGGAAAAGTTTTCCGGTCAGCACATCAACCGTAGGATTGGCTCGTTGCTCATTTACAATCTGGCTGTTATCCACAACGCCAATCAGATGTTCCATCAGCGCACCGGTGTAGCCAATCACGCCGGAATTGGTAGTAATGGATGCATTCTCCGTGGGCTTGACAACACCTACCACCGTAAGGGTTTCTGCTGTGGAAACCACGGAAGCCATGTACAGGGAATCTTGGCTCTTATCTACCCAGATACCGTTCTCTTTTTGGTAGTAGCTGGTAGTAGGTACCAGCTTAAAGGACATCCCTAAGAATTCATCATAGCGGAAGGTATGTACCGATGTATCGATATCAACATCTTCGCCCATCATCTTCTTCTGCAGCGCTTCCTGCAGAGGTGCAATGTCGAGAACACCCAAAGAATACAAGGTATAGTCGGCAATGCCGCCGTTTTTATCCAGCACCAGCACTACCTCGTTCCACGCCTGAGGCATTCTGCCCTTAAGCACCTCGTACTGGCTATCCAGAAGTTCTTGATTGCTGGTAAGCTGCGTCCATACATCCATGGACATAGCAGACATACCGCCCACAGATGCGGCAGAAACGCCCATGCTTTCAAAAACGCTGCTGGGGTTTACCCGGTACACGCCCTTGGTGGTATCTCCACGGTATACATTCAACGGAGTGGAATATGTATAGCGAATCTCGGTAGTAAGCTCTTCAAGGCCGCTGTTTCCGGAATCAATGTACTCCTTAAAGGCTGCCAGATTGTTGGTAGAAGCGCTGGAAAACATCATATCCATCATACCGGACATAACATTCTGAGAATGCACCATGTTTTCCTGCACCTGAATCGGTTGCTTGTTATTGCTGCCCATGGCGGTCATCATACTGGTAAGGTCTACCGCCGTTTCTTCCAAGGTAATGGGGTAGCTGGACAAGGTATCCTTTTCCACATTTTCAATATAATTGTTTACGCCAGTAGATATACTAAGAATCAAAGCAATACCCACAATACCGATAGAGCCTGCAAAAGCCGTCATAATCGTTCGGCCCTTTTTGGTCATCAAATTGCTCAGAGAAAGCATGAAGGCAGTCAGCATTGACATGGAAGCCCGCTTTTTGTTGCTTTCTTCCTTCTTTTCCAGCTCTTGGCCATCATAGGGGTTGGAGTCAGCGGTGATCCTGCCGTCATGCAAGCGCACAATGCGGGTAGCATACGCATTTGCAAGCTCAGGATTGTGGGTAACCATGATCACAAGCCTATCCTTGGCAACATCCCGTAGAATGTCCATAATCTGCACAGAAGTCTCAGAGTCCAATGCGCCGGTAGGCTCATCCGCCAGCAGAATCTCGGGGTCATTCACCAGCGCTCTGGCAATGGCAACGCGCTGCATCTGACCGCCGGAAAGCTGATTTGGCTTTTTATGAATTTGATTGCCCAAGCCCACCTTTTCCAAAGCTTCCTTTGCTCTTCTTCTGCGCTCGCTGCGTTTCACGCCGGAAAGCGTCAGCGCCAGCTCAACATTTGCCAGAACGCTTTGATGCGGAATCAGATTATAGCTCTGGAAAACAAAACCAACGCTGTGATTGCGATAGGTATCCCAATCCCGGGCTGTAAATTCCTTGGTAGATTTTCCACGAATGCACAAATCGCCGGAGGTATACCGGTCAAGGCCGCCGATGATATTGAGCATAGTGGTTTTTCCGCAGCCGGAGTGCCCCAAAACAGCTACAAACTCCGAAGGGCGAAAAGCGATACTTATGCCCTTGAGCGCCTCTACCTGATTGGCACCGGAATCGTAGTGCTTTACGATATCGGTAAGTTTTAACATGGATGTGTCCCCTTCTGAGGAAGCTCTGATTAAATCGGCAAGAGCTGGGGGCAGAAGATTTTGGCTCAGCCGAAAGTTCTAAAAATGGCGGAATACTTTGTGTATTTCCCATTTTTAGAACTGAACGGATGTGGAAAAAGATTCGCCCTCCAGCCGCAGACGATTTATTCAGAGTTTCCCTAATACGATTTTTTAACTACGATAAATCGAATTTGTGAACTCAATATAAATAAGCCAAAAACTTCTGTCAGGAAATTCCATTTCCCCGCAGTTCAATAATCTGATCCCGCAGAACCGCGGCATATTCATATTCCATCATGCGGGCCGCTTCCTTCATCTGCTTCTCAAGGCGGGCAATTTCCTTTTCCTTCTCCGCCTTCGTCATCTTTACGCCGTTGCGTCCCTTGCGTTCCGGCGTAGAAGAGGAAATCTCAATCAAATCCCGGACAGATTTGATAACGGTCTTGGGCACAATTCCATGCGCCTTGTTATAAGCATCCTGAATGACTCTGCGGCGCTGGGTTTCGTCAATCGTTGCCCGCATAGAGGGGGTAATCTTGTCCGCATACATAATTACTTTGCCGTCCGCGTTTCTGGCCGCGCGGCCCACCGTCTGAATCAGGCTGGTTTCGCTGCGCAGGAAACCCTCCTTATCCGCATCCAAAATAGCTACCAAGCTGACCTCCGGCAAGTCGAGACCTTCCCGAAGGAGGTTAATGCCCACAAGGACATCAAACTTTGCCATACGCAAGTCCCGGATAATCTCCATACGCTCCATAGCGCCAATATCCGAGTGCATATACCGAACCTTAATACCTGCTTTTTGGAGATAGACCGTAAGGTCTTCCGCCATTTTCTTCGTAAGTGTAGTCACCAGCACCCGCTCATTGCGCTGGGTACGCTCATGGATCTGTCCAATGAGGTCATCAATCTGCCCTTCGATGGGCTTCACCTCAATAATGGGGTCAAACAAGCCGGTAGGACGAATGACCTGCTCCACAATTTGCCCGGAGCGGGTTCGTTCATACTCCGCAGGGGTTGCCGAAACATAGATGGCTTGATTGATTTTGCTGTCAAATTCCTCGAAATTCAGCGGGCGGTTATCGTATGCCGAAGGCAAACGGAAGCCGTAGTTTACCAGAGCATCCTTTCGGCTGCGGTCTCCGGCGTACATAGCTCTGCATTGGGGCAAAGTTACATGGCTCTCGTCCACAAACAGGAGAAAATCCTCCGGGAAATAATCCAGCAGCGTGGTGGGCGGTGTGCCGGGCTGCCGTCCCTGAATCACCCGAGAATAGTTTTCAATTCCATTGCAGAAACCAATCTCCGTAAGCATTTCCAAGTCATAGGAAGTGCGCTGGGCAATCCGCTGGGCTTCAATCAACTTACCTTGACTGCGAAACATAGCTACCTGCTCATCGCATTCCCGTTGGATTTCCACCATTGCCCGGTGGAGCTTCTCTTTGGAGGCGACATAGTGGCTGGCGGGATAAATTGCCACATGGTCAAGAAATCTTTCCACCACACCGGAAACGGCGTTGATCTCGCTGATACGGTCAATCTCTTCCCCAAAAAACTCGATACGGATAGCCCTTCCAGACCAGTATGCCGGGTAGACTTCCAAGGTGTCTCCCCGCACCCGGAATTTATTTCTGGAAAAGTCCATATCGTTGCGTTCGTAGCGAATTTCTGTAAGCTTCCGCAGGATATCGTCCATAGGCCGCTCCTGACCCACACGCAGAGAGATTACCATGCTCTTATAGTCGATAGGGTCACCCAAACCATACAGGCAGCTTACCGAGCTGACCACGATAACATCCCGCCGTTCAAATAGCGCTGAAGTTGCGCTGTGGCGCAGACGGTCAATTTCTTCGTTGACTGAGGCATCCTTTTCGATATAGGTATCGGTATGGGCAATATAGGCTTCCGGCTGGTAATAGTCATAATAGGAGATAAAATACTCCACGGCATTGTTGGGAAAAAACTCCCGAAACTCGCTGCAAAGCTGAGCAGCCAAGGTTTTATTATGGGCCAGCACCAGCGTAGGCCGGTTTAGCTTCTCAATTACGGAAGCCATGGTGTAGGTTTTACCCGAACCGGTAACACCAAGCAGGGTCTGCTCACGCAGGCCCCAATTTACGCCGTTTACCAGACCTTCAATGGCTTTTTCCTGATCTCCGGCAGGGCTATAGTCAGATACAAGCTGAAAATGATCCATATTCCCTCCTAAAAAGCACCGGGTTTGAAGTAGCCGGATTGTGCCATGGATACATAGTCATCATCCGCTACTACGATATGATCCGCCAGAATAACATCCACCGCGGCTAAAGCTCGGGCGATCCGCACAGTAGTGGCAATATCATCCCCCGAAGGAATGGCAAGCCCGCTGGGGTGATTGTGGGCCAAAACTACCGTAGTCGCGTTCACGCCAAGGGCGATTTCCGCAATGCTCCGGGTAGAAATACTGGCTGAGTTCACATTCCCCTGCCCCACTTCACGGCAGCACAGCAGCTTGCACTTGGCATCCAGACAAAGCATCATAACCGTTTCATTTCGCAGATTGCGAAATCTTGGAATGAGATATTTGCCAAATGCCTCCGAATTGGTCATGACTTTGATATCGGACTCTTTCTTCACAAGATAGTATCTGCCGGTTTCCGCAACCAGTCTTAAAAAAGCGGCTGCATTGTCACCGATTCCCTCTACCTTTTTCAGTTCGTCCACAGGCGCTTCCATCACCTGAGGAAAGGAGCCAAACTTGGCAATCAATGCCTTTGCCATAGGTTTGGTATCCTTCTGGGGAATGGCATAGAAAAGCAGCAGCTCTAAAACATGGGCTTCGTCAAAATGATCCAGACCCTCAGCTAAAAATCGAGCCTTTACCCTGCGGCGGTGCCCCGCAGGGGATAAAATGTTTTTCTCTTTCATACCGGGATACCCCTTGCTATTTTCTAATTTTTTGGTAGAATAGTTTTGTCGAATTTTGTCGAAAAACTTTTTGCTATTCAAATCGTTTTTTGCACATGATACAGATGAGGGAGGTGCGATATGGAACAGAATAAGGCAAACGCCGAACTACTGGCCCATTTTGTTTCGCCTGCATTCTATGCGGAAAATGGAATTGTTACGATTGCAAACCAAGCCTCCCAAACCCTTTTGATAACCCCGGGCACAAAAATAGCCGATTTGATTGTTGCTGGGCGGGAAGAATATGAAGAATTTCGCAGCGGTTGCTTATACCTGACCATGCAAATTCAGGATCAGCTCTACAGCGCTGCCGTTACCGCAGAGGATGGCGCGCACCTCTTCATTACGCAAAACATTGCGAATGACAGTTCTTTACAGGCCTATTCTCTGGCCGCAAAGGAGCTTCGTTCCCCTCTGGCGGGCATTATGCTGGCTACCCAAAGGCTTTTTGGCAAGCTGCCTGAAAACGGCGACCCTCAGATGCAGCAGCAAGCCGCATATATCAACCAAAATCTGTACCGTATGCTTCGCATTGTGAGCAATATGTCCGACGCTGGGAGATTTGCCAACTCTTTGGATGTTCACATGGAGCACGCCAATGTTTCCGCCGTGCTGCAGGAGCTTCTGGAGAAAATCCAATGCACCTGCGCCGAAAGCGGCATGACTTTCCGCTTTACCTGCCCCGAAGAGCCGATATATGGCCCCATTGACCGTGAAAAGCTGGAGCGAGGCGTATACAATCTGGTTTCTAACGCTCTGAAATTCGCGGAAAAGCCCTCCTGCGCAGAAGTATCCGTCAGTCAAAAAGCAAATCGGCTCTATATTACCGTAAAAGGCAACGGCAAGGGCATCCCTGCTGCTATCCGGAATACCATGTATCAGCGATACCGCCGCAGCCCCGGCATAGAAGATGCCAATCAGGGTATCGGCCTTGGGATGGTGCTTGCAAAAAGCGCGGCTTCCATCCATGGCGGCGCGCTGCTGATGGAGGTTTCCCCCGGTCAGGGCGCAAAAATCACCATGACCATCAGCCTTTCTCCCAAGGAGCTTGGGCTGCGCTCCCCGGTTATGCGCATTGACTATACCGGAGAGCATAACCATTGTTTGGTAGAGTTATCCGACTGTTTGGAATGCGGTCAATATGCCCCTGAAAAACTGAAATAATCCCCTATCCCCCACCGCAAACGCGATGGGGGATATACTTTTACAGATACCGCTTGAGGTAGTTCCCTGTATAACTTCCCTCCGTAGCTGCTACCTCCTCCGGCGTACCGCAGGCAACCACATAGCCGCCTTCGTCACCGCCCTCAGGGCCAAGGTCGATGATATAATCCGCGCTTTTAATCACATCCAAATTGTGCTCGATTACAAGCACGGTATTTCCCGCATCCACAAGCTGCTGAAGCACCTCAATCAGCTTGTGGACATCCGCGGCGTGAAGTCCGGTAGTAGGCTCATCCAAAACATAAATGGTCTTTCCGGTAGCCACTCTTGCCAGCTCGGTAGCCAGCTTCACACGCTGGGCTTCGCCGCCGGAGAGGGTGGTACTGGACTGGCCCAGCTTTACATAGCCCAAGCCAACTTCTACCAAAGTCTGGGCTTTTTTGCGGATTTTGGGAAGATTTTCAAAGAAATCCACCGCTTCCTCCGCCGTCATATCCAGCACTTGAGAGATATTCTTTCCCTTATACAGCACTTCCAGAGTTTCCCGGTTGTACCGCTGGCCCCGGCATACCTCACAGGGCACATAAACATCCGCAAGGAAATGCATTTCAATTTTTACAAGGCCGTCACCGGCGCAGGCTTCGCAGCGGCCTCCCTTTACATTAAAGGAGAATCTTCCGGGGCCGTAGCCTCTTACCTTGGCATCGTTGGTAGATGCAAACAGGTCGCGAATGTCGTTAAACAGACCCGTGTAGGTTGCGGGGTTGCTTCTGGGTGTTCTGCCAATGGGGCTTTGGTCAATGTCAATTACTTTGTCCAGATTTTCAAGCCCCTTTACGCAGCGGCACTTTCCGGGCCGGGTACGGGCATGATTCAGCTTTGCCAGCAAGGTCTTGTCCAAAACCTCCCCCACAAGGCTGGATTTGCCGGAACCGGACACACCGGTAACGCAGCAAAGCGTGCCAAGAGGGATGGATACATCGATATTCTTTAGATTGTTCTCTGTAGCGCCCTCAATGGTAATGGACTTGCCGTTTCCTTTGCGGCGGTTGGAAGGAACCGGAATTTTTTTGAACCCGGAAAGGTACTGACCGGTTACGGAGCGTTCACAGTTTACAATATCCTCATAAGTGCCTGCGGCAACGATTTCGCCGCCATGGCTGCCGGCTCCGGGGCCTACATCCACAATGAAGTCCGCCGCGCGCATAGTATCCTCATCGTGTTCTACCACAATGAGGGTATTGCCGATATCCCGAAGATGCTTCAGGGTTTCCAGCAGCTTATCGTTATCCCGCTGGTGCAAACCGATGGAGGGTTCGTCCAGAATATAGAGCACGCCCATAAGGGAAGAGCCAATCTGAGTAGCCAGACGAATACGCTGGCTTTCACCGCCGGAGAGGGTCGAGGCCGCTCGGGACAGGGTAAGATACTGCAAGCCCACATCCATCAGAAATTGCAGCCGGGACTGGATTTCCTTAATAATCTGCTGCGCCACAAGGGCCATATTGCCCTCCAGATGCAGCTCATTGATGAACTTCAAAGCATCCCGGATGCTCATGCGGCAGAAGTCCATAATGCCGATGCCGCCTACCGTCACCGCTCTGGCAATCTCAGAAAGGCGGTCGCCATGGCATACCGGGCAGGGAGCGCTCGCCATACACTCTTCCAGCTCTTTGCGGGCTGCATCCGACTGGGTCTGAGCGTATCGGCGGCTGATATTGGGCAATATGCCCTCAAAGGGCTGCTCCAATACGCCCATGCCGTTGCCACGGTTATAGGTCATGCGAAGCTTTTCGCCCTTAGTTCCATTGAGGATTACATCCATGGCTTCCGGGCTCAGGGTATTCACCGGGGCGGTCAAGGAAAAATGATACTTTTGGGCCAAAGCCTCAAAGTACATACGGAAAATAGAATCGGTACGGGCGCTGTTCCAGCCGGAGGCCTGAATTGCGCCGTCAAATATGCTTTTGGTCTTATCGGGAATGACCAAATCCGGATCCGCCACAAGCTGGAAGCCAAGGCCGGTACAGCTCGGGCAAGCGCCGCTGGGGTTATTAAAGGAGAACATTCTTGGCTCCAGCTCAGAAATACTGATGCCGCAATCTTCACAGGCGAAATTCTGAGAAAAGCTAAGCTCCATCTCAGTTTTCGGAAGCAGAATGGTAACCAGACCGCCGGAATGATTGCAGGCGGTTTCGATAGAGTCGGTCAAACGGCGGCGCTGACCCTCCTTCATCACAAGGCGGTCAACCACCAGATCGATATTGTGCTTCTTATTCTTTTCGCACTTGATTTCTTCCGTCAGGTCATAGAGAATACCATCCACTCTTACCCGGGCAAAGCCGGCCTTGCGGGCATCCTCAAACACCTTCTGGTGCTCACCTTTCTTGCCGCGAATTACAGGAGAAAGAACAATGAAACGGGTCCCCTCTTCCAAGCTTTCCACCCGGTCAACGATCTGGTCTACGGTCTGGCGGGCAATCTCTTTGCCGCACTTGGGGCAATGGGGAATGCCCACTCTGGCCCAAAGCAGACGCAGATAGTCATAAATCTCCGTAACCGTACCTACTGTAGAGCGGGGGTTTTTGGAGGTAGTCTTCTGGTCAATGGAGATGGCGGGAGAAAGGCCCTCAATAGCATCCACATCCGGCTTGTCCATCTGGCCTAAAAACTGCCGGGCGTAGGAGCTAAGACTTTCCACATAGCGGCGCTGCCCCTCCGCATAGATAGTATCAAAAGCAAGGCTGGATTTGCCGGAGCCGGAAAGGCCGGTAAATACCACAAGTTTATCTCTGGGAATGGTCAGGTCAACATTTTTTAGATTGTTTTCTCTGGCCCCCCGAATTACAATTTTATCATTCATATTCTATTCCTCTAGCATATAAATCTTTCCCTACATTATACCACAAATCATCCGCCTTCACAAGAGAAAAATCAAACATAATTTCGCTGTAGTCATTAAAATATCCTTGCTTTTTTCTTCTCTTTGGTGGTATAATAAGGAGCAATATATATAGGGAGCATTATACTTTTATGTTTGGAAAAACCAATGAGAGCTGGCTGATTGTAGGTCTGGGAAATCCTGGGCGGGAATATGAACGATCCCGGCATAATTGCGGCTTTCGTGCGCTGGACATTCTGGCGGACAAGCTGGGCTGCAAAGTAGATAAAATGAAGTTTCAGGGCTTATACGGCCAGGTAAATTACGACGGTAAAAAGCTGTTTTTGCTGAAGCCTATGACCTTTATGAACCTTTCGGGCAAGTCCGTTTTACAGCTTAGCAGCTATTTCAGTATTCCTCCTCAGAGGATTATTGTCATGTTTGATGATATCTCTTTGATTCCCGGAAGGCTGCGGGTTCGGAAGGATGGTTCCGCCGGCGGGCATAACGGGATCAAGTCCATCATCAGCGAGCTGGGCAGTCAGGACTTCCCCAGAGTGAAGATTGGCGTTGGCGCAAAGCCCAACCCGGAATTTGATTTGGCGGACTGGGTTCTGTCTTCCTTCTCTGCTTTGGAGGAAAAGGCCCTTGGCCCTGCTTTGGAGCGTGCTGCGGATGCCGCTCTGTGCATCATGGAAAAAGGCACTATGGAAGCTGCCAACCGCTACAACGGCGGCTAAAGGATTGAGAATAATTACGGAAAGGGGTAGGGATACTCCCCTTTCCGCATTGCTGCGTGGAGGAACAACATGGAAATGCTCTTAAATTCTCTGCAAAATATAACGGAATACAAGCTGCTTCTATCATCCCTGCAAAAAGGAGAAAGCGCTGCGGTTACAGGCATCGCTCAGATCAACCGCAGCCATATCATTGCCGGGATTGCCAAGCATACCGGCGCGCCTTTGGTGGTGATTTGTCAGGATGATATGGCAGCCAAACGGTTACAGGAGGAGCTGCGCTGCTTCCTTGAGGAAAGCTTTCCTGTGCTTCCCAGCCGGGAGCTTACGCTGTATGATACCGCTGTGGTATCCAGAAGCTGGGAGCAAAAAAGGCTTCGTCAGCTTTACGATTTGGCTGTGGGTAACACTCGTTTGCAAATCATTTCTTGGGAGGCTCTCAGCCAGCGTACCATGCCCAAAAGCGTACTGTTAAAGGCCGCTTTCACCTTGGAATGCGGTAAAGAATATGACCAGCAGGAGCTTCTTTCCAAGCTGGCCTGCGGTGGCTACAGCCGCTGCCCCATGGTGGAAGGCCCGGGCCAGTTTGCCGTAAGAGGCGGAATCCTGGATGTATTCTCCCCTGCCGCGGATTACCCCGTGCGAATGGAGTTCTTCGGTGACGAGCTGGACACCATGGGCTATTTTGACCCGGAGACCCAGCGGCGTACTGATAATATTGAGAGTTTGACCATTCTCCCCATTGGAGAAACCCAGCCCCGTCTCCATGAAGGCGGTCTGGAGGGCTTGTGCGCCGATATTCGCCACATGATTTCCAGACTTCGCCGCAGAAAGTTTGTCAATGAACCTCTGATTAACACGCTGGAAAAGGATCTGGAAAAATACGAAAACGGCCTGAATAACCCTGCCTCTGACCGCTATATGGCGTTCATTTATCCCCAAATGACCACCGCTATGGATTACATTCCAGAAAACGCTGTTTTGGTGCTCTGCGACCACAGCGCGCTCCACCGTGCCGCCAGAAGCCGCACCGAGGAAATGGGCTTACAGCTTGACAGTATGCTGCAGGGCGGCCTTTTGGCCGGGGAGCTTTGCGACTATGTATGTCAATGGGAAGATTTCTGCGGCAATCTGGAAGGAAAATGCGCTGTATATATGGATGCCTTTGGCGGCGCTTCCTACCCTGCCGAAAATCTGCCGAAGCAGCTTCTTCCTATTACCGGAAAGCAGCTTCCCGGCTATGGCGGCAATATGGAAACTGCCGCAAGCGACCTTTCCCACTACCAGAAAATGGAATTTGCAACGCTGGTGCTCTGCGGCAGCCGCAGAAGAGCGGAGCTTTTGCAGGAAATGCTGCGAGGCAAAAACCTCTCTTCTTTTCTATGCATTCCCCTAACCAGTATGCCCAAGGCCGGGCAGATTCTTCTGGCAGAAGGAAGCCTTCCCTTCGGTATGGAGTATCCTACCGCCAAGCTGGCTGTGCTGACCGAAGGGCAGCTTTTGGCCCGGAGCATCCCCAAGAAAAAGCAGAAGAAAACAGCAACCAACCGCCAAAAGCTGAACTCCTTTACAGACCTTACCCCCGGAGATTTGGTCGTCCACGAAAACTACGGCATTGGCCGCTTTGTCGCCATGGAGCAGATTCGGGTGGACGGGGCCATTAAGGACTATGTAAAAATTGCCTACCAAGGCTCCGATACCCTCTTTGTTCCCGCTACGCAGCTCGACATGGTGAGCAAGTACATCGGCAGCGGCGGCGAAGACGGCAATGTGCGCCTGAACAAAATCGGCAGCGACGCATGGCAGAAAACCAAGGCCAAAGCAAAAAAAGCCGCCAAGGATATGGCAGGAGAGCTGATTCAGCTATATGCTGCCAGAAAGCGGCAGGAGGGCTACGCCTTTGCCGCGGATGCCCCTTGGCAGCGGGAGTTTGAGGACAATTTCCCCTACCCGGAAACCGATGACCAGCTTCGCTGTATTGAGGAGATCAAGGGAGATATGGAGTCCCCTACCCCCATGGATCGTTTGCTTTGCGGCGATGTGGGCTTTGGCAAGACAGAAGTAGCCCTGCGGGCGGTAATGAAATGCGTTATGGACGGCAAGCAGGCGGCAATTCTTGTGCCTACTACGGTGCTGGCTCAGCAGCATTACCAAACCGCCGTTGCCCGATTCCGTGGCTTTCCGGTGAACATCGATGTGCTTTCCCGCTTCCGTACCGCCGCGGAACAAAAGCGTACCGTTGCGAATTTACGCAGCGGCACCTGCGATGTGATCATCGGCACCCACAAGCTGCTGCAAAAATCCATTGAATTTAAAGACCTTGGGCTGCTGATTGTAGACGAAGAGCAGCGCTTTGGCGTTAGTCACAAGGAGCGGCTAAAGGAACTCTCCAAAGGTGTGGATGTGCTTACCCTGTCTGCTACGCCTATCCCCCGCACATTAAACATGGCCCTGTCCGGTATTCGGGATATGTCCACCTTGGAAGAGCCTCCGGCTGACCGCTATCCGGTACAGACCTTTGTGATGGAGCATAACAATGCCATCATCGACGATGCTATCCGCAGAGAGGTGGAGCGAGGCGGTCAGGTATACTATCTGCACAATCGGGTAGAAACCATCGACCAATGCGCTTCGGCTATGAAACGGCGCATTCCCGGCCTGCAGGTAGCGGTAGCCCACGGCAAAATGGGAGAAGACGCGCTGGGGGATGTGATGCAGGCCATGGCTGACGGAGAAATTCAGGTTTTGGTATGTACCACGATTATCGAGACAGGTCTGGACATTCCCAACGCCAACACCCTGATTATCGAAAACGCCGACCGTTTTGGTCTGAGCCAGCTCCATCAGCTTCGGGGCCGGGTCGGCCGTTCTACCCGCCATGCCTACGCCTATTTCACCTATCGGCCGGACAAGGCTCTTACGGAAATTGCGGAAAAGCGGCTAAATGCCATTCGGGACTTTGCGGAGTTTGGCTCCGGCTTCAAAATTGCCATGCGGGATTTGGAAATTCGCGGCGCGGGCAATCTTTTGGGCGCTGAGCAGTCCGGTCACATGATGAGCGTAGGCTACGATATGTACCTGAAGCTGCTGGACGAAGCCGTCCTGGAAGAAAAGGGCGAAAAGCCCAAGGAAGCAGACTGCACCGCCGACCTGAATGTTACCGCCAATGTGGATAAGGATTTTGTCGCCCGGGGGGAGGAACGGATGGATCTTTACCGCCGCATGGCCGCCATTCGCACCCAAGAGGATGCGGACGATCTGCTGGACGAAATTGTCGACCGCTACGGCGAGCCGCCCAAGGGCGTGCTGAACCTTATCGACATTGCCCTGCTTCGTGCCAATGCCAGAACCCTCGGCATTACGGACATCAAGCAGAAGGCATCCGATGTGCTCTTTACCCTGTCGGATATCCACTTTGAAGCCTTCAGCGCCCTGTGCGCCGAAAAAGACTACAAAAACCGGGTTCAGCTAATCGCCAGCACCAAGGTGCCTACCATACGGCTGAAGCTGGCTTCCGGGGTAGACAGTCTGCGCCAATGCAAGGCATTTATCAAGCGGTACCAAACGCTTTCTCAGGTACAATAGTTTACAGTTTTGTAATGTAAGAAATAGCCTTCTGTGGTAAAATAAGCATATCCTGAAAAAAGGAGGTTGCCAATATGGCTCAAAAAAAGCCCAATAAAAACGGCCTTAGCCGGGACGAACTGGAAATGGATGAAGCCTATTATGGCCTGACCGGCAGAAAGCCCAAGGCAAAAAAAAGCCGCAACAACATGGTATATTTGGCTATAGGTCTGGCGGTTGTGCTGGTAGCAGCCATAGGGTTGGCCTTAGGCCTTGCCCTCAAATCGGACGGTGATGTTCTGGGGCCTGTACGCATTGGCTCCATTGATTTAGAAGGGTTAACCACCAAACAAGCCCGCGCTCAACTAAAGGAGCTGGCCCAAGTATATGAAGACACGCCCATGACCGTTATGGTAATGGATCAGGTTATCACCATTTATCCCGACAATCATATGTCTGGGCTGGATGTGGACGCGATTGTTCGGGACGCGAAAAAGGTATCCGCCAAAGATGGCGTAACCAATCTGGATATTGTAGCCTATCTCGGTATTGATGAAATATCCATTCGCCAAACCCTGCTTCCCTTAGAGCAAGCCTATGGCGTGACACCCAGCAAGACCCAGTGGTCCGTAACAGGCCAAGACCCCGACCCCAACGACCCGCTGGATGCGGGAAGTAAAAAGCTGGTAGTTACTATGGGCGTTCCGGATTACGGACTGGATATGGATAAGCTCTATCAACTGATTCTGCAGGGGTATCGCCATGAGAATTTCTATGTATCCATGGAGTGCTCCGTGGTAGAGCCGGAAATCCCTGATTTGGAAGATATTTACTCGCTGGTTTGTACCGACAGCGCCGATGCCATTGTGGATGAAAAAACCTTTGAAATCACCCCTGAGGTATACGGCTATGGCTTCGACCTTCCCGCTGCTCTGGCTGCCCTGCAAGGCTGCCCCTATGGCGAGACTATGGAGTTTCCTTTCCTTCCCAAGATTCCGGAGCTAACTCAAGAAATGGTTGAACAAGAGCTTTACGGCGATATTCTGGGGGAATACAAAACACCCCATACCCCGGAAAGCAACCGAAATGTGAATCTTCGCCTGGCCTGCGAGGCCATCAACGGAACCATCGTTCTCCCCGGAGAGACTTTTTCTTTCAACAAGGCTCTGGGTGAACGCACCGAGGAGAGGGGCTATAAGCCCGCTGCCAGCTATGTCAACGGGTTGACTGTGGATACCGTAGGCGGTGGCATTTGTCAGGTATCCTCAACGCTGTACTATGTATGCCTGCTTTCCGATATGGACATCGTTGTTCGGGCACCCCACGGCTATGTGTCCAGCTATATCCCCATGGGTATGGACGCATCCGTAAGCTGGGGCTCTCAGGACTATAAGTTCAAAAACAGCAATGCTACCCCCATCCGTATTGAAGCTTGGATGGAGGGCGGTTATGTGAATGTTCGCATTTGGGGTCAGGAAACCCGGGACTATTATGTGGAGCTTTATTATGAAGAGCTATCTTCCGAACCCTACGATGTTGTTTACAAGGAATATCCCCCGGATAATAAAGATGGTTATGAGCACGGCGATGTAATCATTACGCCCTACACCGGCTATACCGTAAAAACCTATAAAAAACTTATCAACAGAGAAACCGGAAAGACCATCAAAACCGTATTTATTACGGATACCAAATACAGCAAGCGGGATAAGGTGATTTGCCTGATTGTAGACCCCACTCAGACAACGCCTCCCGAAACCACGCCTCCGGAGACTTCCCCCGCTGAAACCACGCCTCCGGAAACTACTCCTGCTGAAACGGTTACTACAGCAGCTACTACCTAAAAATAGCGGTGCAGTTCCCAGTAAACTGCACCGCTAATTTATTTGCATCCGGGCATTTCTTCAACCCGCAGCGCCGCCTTGTGGGCGATTGGCTTCCACTCTACTTTGGTAAACAGCGCAACAATGCAGGAGATTTTTCCTATGGTATCAAAGGCAGGGAAAGTCAGGCAAAACCAGAGCTTTCTCCAAAGGGGCAGCTTCTCCATTCGCTTTCGCTCCATAAAAAGGACATATCCGGCAGTAATCGCTCTGAGGCCGTAGGTTTTCAGGCTAGCCAGCAGCCCCAAGACCGTTAGATTCCAAATTGCCTGCCCGGAAGCAGCCCCAAACCCTGCTGCAAGGATAATGGATATTCGCAGCAGATAGATAACTACTTTTTTGATAAGAAGCATCATGCTTCTGGGGTATACAATGGTCAGCATATCGGCGCTTAATATGCGCCTATATAGCCCTTTCCCCCGAAAAATCCGCGCTAAGAGCTTTCCGCCGGTTTGCTTTGTCACCAGCAGATTGCCTTTGGCCCAACGAAGTCTTTGGCGCAGAGCCGTATGAATATCCTCAGGCTGCTCATCGTAAAATTCCGCCTGATGCTGGTAAGATATGCGGTAGCCCTTTGCCACAGCATCGGCGCAAAAGGCTCTGTCCTCGGTAAGGCAGGTATAATTCCAGCCGTCCTGAATCAGCTCTGAGGCGAAAAGGTAACCCGTTCCCTGCACACGGCAGGCCATGTGCAGAAGGCTTCTTCCCCGGTGCTCCATGCGGCAAGTGCGCAGCCAATGGATGCCATAGGAGGCTGATATCCAGTTTGCGGAGAAATTCTTGATGTTACGGTAGGAAGTAACAATCTTTTCCCCGGCATCAAAGGCTTCATTCATGCGCCGTATGTAATCCTTTTTCAAGAGGTTGTCCGCATCGAAAATAAAATAGCCTTCATAATGGTCAATTCCAAAATCTCTGCGAATACGCTCCACCAAGAACTGCAAAGCATAGCCTTTGCTGCGGTGCAAGGAATCTTTTCTTTCATAGCAGATGGCTCCCGCTTTGGTAGTAACGGCGGCTGTTCCATCGGTACAATTATCCGCCACCACAAAGACATCCACCAGTTCTTTTGGGTAATCCTGAGCTTGAATACTCGCAATCAGGTTGCCAATGACTGCCTCTTCATTTCTCGCCGCAATCAATATGGCGTATTTGTGAAAGCATTTTGCTTCCTGAAACTTTCGGGTAGTAAAAAAACCAAGCAGAGCATATACCAATCGGTTCAAATAAAAAACACTAATCACGGCGGAAACAGCCGAAATAATCCGTATTGCCCAAATTGCCACGGAAAATCCTCCTAAAAATCGAATTTTTTTCCTGATTATATCCCCCTTCCATTGCAAAAACAATCGAAGAAAGCCAATATTAAGCAGCCATTCATCAAACATTAATAAAGCACCGCATTTGGGCGGTGCTCGTAGGTTTATAAAGCAGTTACATCCAAATGGTAAATAATCAGGCCGGAGGCGGTGTTTTCAATATCAATGGCGTAGACAAGGTCGAGAGTACCACCTTTTTCGTCCAGACTGTAGTCAACTTGGGAGGCGTAGACGGTAATCTGCAAAGCACCGAACTCCATTTGATACAGGCTGTGGTGGTACTGCCCTACCTCAAAATGCATCTGCGACTGCAACGCGCCATTGCGGGAAAGCGTAACCTTACCGGGCTGAATGAAAAAGGAAGTAGTTACCCCTTTTAGGCCGGTCAGCTCGCTTTCCTCATAGCTGATGTGCCAGCCATCCCCATCCCGCTCGATAGTACCCTCGGTAGTTAGCTCAATGATTTCCGGGTCCTGATCCAGATAGGTCTGCCGTCCGGTAAGCTTCAGCATAACAGGGGTCTTCATCTGCCGGCCTCCTGCGCAAGGTCCAAAAGCTGGTCGATCAGTTGGGTATAGGGAATGCCGCTGGCGGCAAAAAGCTTGGGATACATGGAGATAGAGGTAAATCCGGGGAGCGTATTGATTTCGTTAAATACAATGCGCTCCCCCTCATAGGTAACAAAAAAGTCTACCCGGCTCAAACCGCAGCAACCGATGGCCTTATACACCTTGATGGCAGCCTCTCTCACCTGCTCCTCAGTTTCCTCGGAAATCCGGGCGGGAATATAGGCTACGGAAGTATCGGTAAGGTACTTGGCATCGTAATCATAGAACTCTGCGCCGGAATCAATTTCGCCGCAGATGGATGCCACAGGATTGTCGTTGCCCATAACGGCAACCTCTACCTCACGGCCGTGGATAAACTCCTCAACAAGGATTTTATCATCATATCGGGCGGCCTCGTTCAAAGCGGCGCAAAGGGCATTGCGGTCAGCCGCCTTGGATACGCCCACGGAAGAACCGGTACCGGCAGGTTTTACAAACATGGGATAGCTGAATTTTCCTTCCAGCTTATCCACCACATGATCTATATGGCTGCTCAACTCATCAGCTCTGACCAAAAGCCAATCTGCCTGGGGAATGGAGGCGTTATCGGCTACCAGCTTGGTAAGGGTCTTATCCATAGCCACAGCAGAAGCTGCAACATGAGGCCCTACATAGGGAATCCCCGCCAGCTTCAAAAGGCCCTGCATAGCGCCGTCTTCTCCGTTTTCACCATGGAGCACCGGGAAGCAAACATCAATTTTGACCGTCAGCATACCTTCGGCGGTAAACAGCAGAAGACCCTGCCCCTTTACGGGAGAAATCAAAGCATCGCAATTATCTTCGCAGCTCTGCCACGTATCCGCCGGAAGCATAGAATAGTCATTGGAGCCGAAATAAATCCACTTGCCCTCCCGGGTAATGCCTACGGGATATACTTGATTGTGCTCTTTATCGATCTGGTTCAGCACACTTTCCGCGCTGCGCAGAGAAACCGCATGTTCAGGGCTGACACCGCCAAAGAGAATACACACATTGCGTTTATTCATAACAATCGCCTCACTTATTCGGGAATTATTATATGCGAAAAATTTTACAAATTACCTCTGGAATTTTGCAAGAGTTGTGCTATAATAGCGTAACCAACTTGGAAAGGGGAAAGACTATGGAGCTTCATCTCAGCCGAAAAGAATTCCGGCGGCTGCTGGATCTGGTGTATATGGGCAACTGGGTGCTCAATTCCACCCGGGGCGAAGACCGCTTCGCCGACTATGACGCAGTAGAATCCAAGCTGTTTGGCCTTTGCCTTCAGGAAGGAATGCAGGAGCTTACAGCGATTCACGACGGCATCCCCATCCCCTCTCAGGCTTATATGGAGGGCGGCATCCACGAAGCGATTAACGCCTATGAGGATACGGTATTCTACGAAATCCTGGCCGAGGAGTTGTCCCGCAGAGATATGGACTACCCGGAGATTACCGAGGAAAACTACGACGAAATTCTATGCCGAATGGACGGCTATATGCAGGAGTTTCACCACAGCGGCGTGGATCATTTAATACTGGATAAGGAATAACTTTTTGAAAAATCGGGGTGAAAACCCCGATTTTTTATTTCAACAGGGCTTCGCCGGCACGGTAGATATCTCCTGCGCCGACAGTAAGGATCACATCGCCGGGCTTGGCAATGCCGCGAAGGCTTGCAGTAACCTCAGGCAGCGAAGCGCAGTAGATAGCGCCGGGAATATGCTTCACAAGGTCTTTGGAAGAAATGCCAATGGTATTGCGCTCCCGGGCCGCATAAATCTCAGCAAGCACTACTAAATCGGGCTTACGAAGCTGGCAAACAAAATCCTCAAACAAGGCTTTGGTACGAGTATAGGTATGGGGCTGAAAAGCAACCACGATTCGGTCATATCCCATAGATTGTACCGCTTCAATAGTAGCTGCAAGCTCATCGGGATGATGGGCATAGTCGTCATAGACAACAGCGCCGTTATAAGTCCCCTTATACTCCAAACGGCGCCGCGCGCCATGGAAAGTAGCCAGACCGTTCTGTACAGCTTCTCCGGGAATGCCCAGCATCCAAGCAACGCCGGAGGCAGCCAAAGCATTCATTGCGTTATGCTTTCCCAGCACAGAAAGCTCCAGATGACAATAAAGCTTGCCGTCACAAATTACATCAAAGCTTTGCCACTGGTGGCTGATATTTTCTGCTCTTACCCGGTTGTTCCCATTCAGGCCAAAGCTGATATAATCCATACCCTCAAGAGCCTGACAGGTATGTTCGTCATCGCCGTTGGCAAGAACGCCCCCGGTAGAAAGCTGAGCAAAAGCACGGAAGGATTTCTGCACATCCGCCAAATCCTTAAAATAGTCCAGATGGTCGGCTTCCACATTGAGGATAACTGCCAGAGTGGGAAAGAAATTCAGGAAGCTGTCACAGTATTCGCAGCTTTCCAGCAAGATGGTATCCCCATCGCCAACCCGATGGCCTGCGTGGAGCAGGGGCAAATCGCCGCCGATCATAACGGTCGGGTCCCAGTCAGCCTCCATAAGAATATGGGTAACCATGGAGGTAGTTGTGGTTTTGCCGTGGGTGCCGGAAATGCAAATGGCATTTTTATAGGCCTGCATAATCACGCCCCATGCCTGTGCCCGCTCAAAGATGGGCAGGCCCTCCATTCTGGCAGCCGCAATCTCCGGATTATCGTTGTGAGCAGCGGCCGTACGGATAATGCAATCCGCACCTTGTATATTCTCAGGGCGGTGCCCAATAGACACATGAATGCCCTTTGCGATTAGTTCGTCGGTAGAGACAGAACTATTCATATCAGAGCCGGTAACCAGCAATCCCATGCCCTTCAGCACAAGGCCCAGCGGACGCATGGAAACGCCGCCGATGCCCACAAGATGAACATGTTTACCGGGCTGTAAGTATTCTTTTAATTCTTGGCTAGAATGATCCATTCGATATAGCTCCTAATAACCATATAGGTTTCAATTTCAATAACCTGTGTATTATAACCGATTTTAGCCCTGTTTACAACCAGCAAAATATCCAAAAAAGTATCATAATAGGCTAAAAATCGACATTATTCTTGTTCAGCATCTCCATGCAAGCGTCTTCCCCTCCTTTCATCAACACAAAATATAAGTTGCGGATTACGCCGGAAACAGCCTCTTGCGCGGAATGCATTACTTCAGTTTCCCCGAAAGTATCATGATATAAATGTTATCCGAATGAAAGCAAGCAATGAATAAATCTTGTATATTTATTCGTTTTATATTTTCCTAAAAACTATTGTTTTCCTTCCGCGTTTCCATAGTCCTCCTGAAATATTCAATTATTCATAGTTTAATATGTATTTTTGTTGTTATTTTCCAGATTTAATTAAAATATTTCCCAACGGTTGTATTGATATACAATTGACATTGAATAATATGCATGATATAATGCCTCCATCAAATCCGCTCCCCCTTCTGGGAGCACAAAAAAGGAGTAATATTTATGAAAAAATTTATGGCATTGCTCATGGCTCTGGTTATGATTCTGGGCCTGATGGCTGGCTGTTCCAAGAGCGACAGCAGCAATGGCGGTATGACCATCAACGAAGGCAAGCTGGTCATGTCCACCAATGCTCAGTTCCCTCCCTACGAGTACACCGATGATAACGGCAGCTTCTTAGGTATTGATGTTGAAGTCGCACAGGCCATTGCCGACAAGCTGGGCCTTGAGCTGGTAATTGACGATATGGGCTTTACCGCTGCTCTGGAAGCCGCTCAGAACGGCAAGAGCGATATGGTTATGGCCGGCGTTACCGTTACGGAAACCCGCAAGGCCGTTATGGACTTCTCCATTAGCTACGCTACCGGAATTCAGGTAATTATCGTTAAGGAGGATTCCTCCATCGCTTCTGTGGATGATTTGGACGGTAAGCTGATTGGTACTCAGCTTGGTACTACCGGCTACCTGTACTGCTCTGATACCCCCGAAAACGGCGGTTATGGCGAAGATGCTGTGATTGGCTATGACAACGGTATTACCGCTGTTCAGGCTCTGATGAACGGTCAGGTTGACTGCGTGGTTATCGACAAGGCGCCCGCTGAGGCTTTTGTTGCCTCCAACCCCGGCCTGAAGATTCTGGAAACCGAGTTTACCGTAGAAGATTACGCCATCGGCTTTGCTAAGGGCAATACCGAGCTGAAGGAAGCTGTTGACGGCGCTCTGCAGGAGCTCATCGCTGACGGCACCATCCAGAAGATCGTAGATAAGTACATCCCCGCAGAGTAAAATCTGCGTAAGGAAGGTCTGATGAAATCGGCAAGAGCTGGGGGCAGAAGATTTTGGCTCAGCCGAAAGTTCTAAAAATGGAGGAATACTTTGTGTATTTCCCATTTTTAGAACTGAACGGATGTGGCAAAAGATTCGCCCTCCAGCCGCAGACGATTTAATCAGAGCTTCCTCAGGAAAAAGGACGGCTTATGCCGCCCTTTTTCCGCGTTTATTTCAGAAAGGAGCAAAGCTGTGGAAGAATTCTTACGGCTGAAGGAAATTCTCCTGAACGGCGGTACGCTGAGCTTTTGGGAGGATTTCTATTATAAATTCTACCAAGCGTTTATCTACGCTGACCGGTGGAAGCAATATCTAAGCGGTGTTTTAACAACCCTTGAGGTTACCGCTCTGGCTCTGATCATCGGTGTGTTTTTGGGCGTTCTGGTTGCCGTTGTGCGTACCGCTCACGATCAGCAGAGAGCCGGCCGCCACAACCCCTTCTTGGGCATTTTTAATTTTATTTGTAAAATCTATACCACCGTTATCCGCGGAACGCCCATGCTGGTTCAGCTTTTGATTATGGGCTTTGTCATCTTCAGCTCCAGCCGGGAATTTAATTTCATCGGTACTCTGACGCTGGGTATTAACTCCGGTGCCTATGTTGCCGAAATTATTCGCGGCGGTCTTATGTCTCTGGACCCCGGTCAGGCAGAAGCCGGCCGCTCTTTGGGGCTTGGCTATGTGGATACCATGCGTTTTATTGTGATTCCCCAAGCCTTCAAAGCCATCCTTCCCTCTTTGGGCAACGAATTTATTACCCTATTGAAAGATACAGCTTTGATTTACACCATCGGTGGTAAGGAGCTGGTGTATGCGGCTCAGCATGTAGCTACCCGTACCTATGAGCAGATGTTCCCGCTGGTTGGTACTGCCGTTATTTATCTGATTCTGGTCCTGATTTTCACATGGCTTCAGGGTATTCTGGAAAGGAGGCTGCAGCAAAGTGATCGACGTTAAAAATCTCTCCAAATCCTTTGGAAAGCATCTTGTGTTGGACAATATCAGCGAGCATATCGCGCCCGGCGAAAAGGTTGTAATTATCGGCCCCTCCGGCTCCGGCAAGTCCACTTTTTTGCGCTGCCTGAATTTGATGGAAACCCCATCTGCCGGAACTATCTCCTTTGACGGTACTGTGATTACCAACCCCAAGGTGGATATTGACCTGATTCGTCGCCAGATGGGCATGGTATTCCAGCACTTCAACCTCTTCCCGAACATGACTGTTCGCAAGAACATTACCCTTGCCCCTGTTCGTACCGGCCTTATGAATAAGAATGAGGCGAACGAGCTGGCTATGCAGCTTCTTCGCCGTGTTGGGCTTGAGGACAAAGCCGACAGCTATCCCAATCAGCTTTCCGGCGGTCAGAAGCAGCGCATTGCCATTGTTCGGGCGTTGGCTATGAACCCCAAGGTGCTGCTGTTTGACGAGCCTACCTCCGCCCTGGATCCTGAAATGGTTGGAGAAGTGCTGGCTGTTATGAAGGAGCTGGCGAATGACGGCATGACCATGGTTGTGGTTACCCACGAAATGGGCTTTGCCAGAGAAGTTGGCAGCCGGGTGCTGTTTATGGATGAAGGAAAAATCATGGAGCAGGGTACGCCTCAGGAGATTTTCTCTCAGCCCAAGAATCCCCGTTTGCAGGACTTCCTGTCTAAAGTTCTATAATGGCAAAACCTCCGGTCATGCGCCGGAGGTTTCAATTTTTACGATACGGCTTAGACCGCTGACATAATACCCCGGCTCCGTAAAATAGGTCTCTCCCGGAGCGATGCGATAGATTTGTATTTCGTATGCGATGCCCCCGATGAACATAGCCTTGTCCGGGTCATAAGTTTTGAAGTATATTGTAAGCTTGGTTAAGGGAATGGGGCCGGGGTTGGTAACCAGCAGGATTTTCCCCTGAGTTTCCCGAATGGTTACGAGGCCGGGGATGTCCTTTTGCGCTACGGTTGCACTCCCCCTGCAAGCTGTAATTTCGGACGGCTGATATTGGCCGCGATTGCTCTCCAAAACCATAATCTTTTCTCCCGCAGGCAGATAGGAAAGGTGAAAGCACAGCTTTCTATCCCCTTGCCAAAGCTCCACTTGGGCATCTTCAAGCATATCCGCTCCGTCGTTACGAAGAATAATTGCGGCAATATCCGCTACTGTCTCTACGGAGCCGTCTTCCAGATATTGTCCCGCATAGCTTGTCAGCTCAAGGGCTACCAAATCCGTTCCCGGTACGGCAAAGGGAAATTGTAAGGCTGTTTCCTCGGTTATTTTCGGTGTGCTCTGAGCAGACAGAGCCGCTGCACCCTCCCCATACCAATAGAAAGCCGCACCGCCACCTACCAAAAACAGCACCGCCAATGCCACCAATATCCCCCGCCTTACCATAACTGCCCATCCTTTCATCCTTGGTGTAGGGGCATTATATCTGCAAATGAAGCGGCAAAACAAGGGAAAGCGGCGGGCGCAAACCGGCTTTCTTCTCCCATAAAAGGGACTAAGACTTGCCTTTCAAAGATAAACAGGGCCGCATATCCAATTTCCTGCACAAAAATCTGTCACCTTCTCAGGCAAAGCCGGAGCAGCAAAGGGTATCCTCCGCTGCCCCCAATAAGCCAGGCCGCCCATAGCAGCCACAAACCATGCTATGATTCGCCCACAAAAAAGTTGCCGGATTTTTTGCTTTTCTTTCCTCTCTTTTTATGATAATATAGGGGAAACAGGAGGTAACGCTATGGAAAGCAAGGTAAGCGCTATTATTGAAACACTAAAAAACAAATACCCAGACCCAATGTGCGCCCTGCACTATCAAACGGACTGGCAGCTCATGATTGCCGTTCGGCTTTCTGCCCAATGTACCGATGCCCGGGTGAACATGGTTACCCCTGCCCTCTTCGCTGCCTATCCTACGCTGGAGGCTATGGCTTGCGCGGATATTTCTGATGTGGAGGATTATGTGCGCACCTGCGGATTCTATAAGCATAAGGCAAGGGATATCGTTTTGGCCTGCCAGATGCTTTTGAACCGCTTCGGCGGGAAAGTGCCGGGCACAATGGAAGAGCTGTTGTCCCTGCCCGGCGTTGGCAGAAAGACGGCAAATCTCCTGCTGGGTGACCTTTACCAAGTTCCCGGCAGCGTAGTCTGCGATACCCACTGTATCCGTATCTGCGGCCGTCTGGGTCTGTCCCAAGGGAAAGAGCCTGAAAAGGTTGAGCAGCAGCTCAGAAAAATTCTCCCCCCGGAGGAAAGCTCGGATTTTTGCCACCGTATCGTCCTCTTTGGCAGAGAAGTCTGTACCGCCCGCAATCCCAAATGCGGGGACTGTCCCCTTTCCCCTTGGTGTACTTCGGTATAATATTTCCCCCTTGTCCGCATAGGCTGGACAAGGGGGTGTTTTTATGGCCAAGCGGCTTCCAATATTTTACAGCGCATTGCTGCTGACAGGCGTAAATTTGCTGCTGCGGTTTGTATCCACCTCTTTTCAGGTACACATTTCCGCAAAAATCGGCCCGGAGGGCGTGGGGCTGCTGCAGCTTGTTATGAGTGTAGGCAGTCTGGCCCTTACCGCAGGCATGGCCGGTATCCGAACCACTACCATGTACCTTACAGCGGAGGAACTGGGAAAAGGCCGTCCGGGCAATGTCAAATGGGTAATGCGGGGCTGCTTTTTATACAGCATTTTATGCAGCGGAGCGATCGCCGGCGCGCTGTATATCTTTGCCCCCTTCGTTGC
Organism: Faecousia sp.; assembly: GCA_051867135.1. Lineage (GTDB taxonomy): Bacteria > Bacillota > Clostridia > Oscillospirales > Oscillospiraceae > Faecousia. Next base: position 26,058 of record JBJDYH010000223.1, read on the forward strand.
CGAGCATTGGATTGGCAATTCTCAAGTTACCGAAGCGGTTCGGCTGTTCTCTCTTACTTTGCCATTGGTATGTATCTGCGGGTGCCTGACAGGCTATTTTACCGCGGCCAACCGCATCGGGGTGCTTGCCATTGTTGAAATTGGAGAGCAGCTTTGCTATATGGCCTTTACCCTGCTGGCGTTGAACCTTTGGGGTACTACGGCAGAGGCGGCCTGTGCCTGTGTGGTGATGGGCAGCGGGGTCAGCGCTCTGTTTACGATTTTCTCCCTTGCAATATTGCGACATAAAGAGCATCTCCCCTCCGGGCCGAGGATTCCGGTACGCAGCAGATTGCTATCCTGCGCTGTGCCTTTGGCGGCAGCAGACAATGTCAAAAGCGGCATTTCCACGCTGGAAAATCTTATGGTTCCAAAGAGGCTTTCCATGTATGCGGGAGAGGTTTCCCCCCTTGGCTCCTTCGGGCGGGTATGCGGCATGGTATTCCCGATTCTGATGTTCCCTGCCTCCATTCTCTTTGCCCTTTCGGAGCTGCTGATTCCGGAGCTTGCCCGATGCGCCGCCGGGGAGAACGAAAAGCGCATTCATTATCTTGCTGAAAAGAGCCTGCGGATTGCCATGCTCTACGGTTTTCTTTGCAGCGGTATTCTCTATTTGCTGGCAAAACCTCTTTTCCAAGGAATATATCACGACGAAACTGCCGGAATGTATCTGCGCTGGTATGCCTGTCTGGCCCCCATGCTCTACTGTGATGCCATTACCGACGCCATGAGCAAAGGCTTGGGAAAGCAGCGCAACAATGTGCGATACAATATTTTTACTTCCGCAATGGATGTCGCTCTGCTATACATCCTGCTCCCCAAAATGGGGATGACAGGATACTTCATCAGCTTTTTGGTCACCCATGCCATCAACTTCCTGTTAAGTCTGAATTTGCTGGCAAGAACCGTGGGATTCTCTATCCCCTTTTATTCCCCTGCTTGTACCGGCATTGCAACTATTTTGGCGGTTATGGGTAGTCAGGTTGCCCGGGGATGGCCTGCCCAGCTATTGGGTTTTCTGGGGCTGGCAGGAGGTCTGTATCTGCTTTTCGGCGTGGTATCGAGGAAAGATATCCAATGGATTTTTTCTCTTGTGCGCAAAAATAAAAGCCCGGCCGCATGACCGGGCTTCAGGCTGTCGAGGAACCTATATTCTAATCGTAGGGCGGGGGCTTGCTCCCGCCGAAATCCAATTCATCTTATACGGTACAATAGTGCAAACGCACATATTGCTGGTGCTAAAAGAACCCTTTGCCGAAAAACCATCAATATTCAACAATGCCGAACCATATCGGTGCATTATTTGTCGGAGAAAACGGCGGGAGCAAGCCCCCGCCCTACAATGCATGACCTAACCATGCATAGATTATTACTTTTTCGACAGACTGAAGCCCGGCCGCATGACCGGGCTTTGAATGAAATCAGAGAGCTTTCAGAACCTCCAGCAGGAAGCGCCATGTCCGCTCAGTAGAGGCAATGCTGAGGCGCTCACGGCTGGTGTGAATATCGTGCATCTGCGGGCCGATGGATACGCAGTCCAGCCCCGGCAGCTTGTCGCTGAGGATGCCGCATTCCAAACCGGCGTGGATAGCCACCACCTGAGGCTCCTGATGGAACATATCCTTGTAAACGGATACCATAGTATCCCGGAGGGCACTTTCCTTGCGATACTCCCAAGCGGGATAATCGCCCATTTCGCTGTAGTCAGCGCCAAACTCCCGGGCAATGGCTTTCAGGCGGGCAAGCAAATCCCGCTTTTCATGATTCACGCTGGAACGAACGGAGAAAGTAAGGCGCAAATCCTCCCCCATGTGGGCAACGCCCAAATTCAGGCTGGTCTGCACAAGGCCCTCAATATCCTCGCTCCATGCCTGCACACCGTTGGGAACCTCACACAAAAGCTTCGTGACCTTTGCGCTGTCCTCGGTGCTGAGCGCATTTCCTCCAAGGGCATCCACATCATCGCCATAGATAACGGCCTCCGGCTCTTGAAAGTTCCGGCGCACCTCACTTTGAAGCTGGGCGCAGACATCGTTAATGCGCTCAATATGGCTTCCCATTGCCACCAGCGTGACCTGACAGGCTCTGGGAATGGCATTGTCCTTAGAGCCGCCGGAAAGGCCGGTAATGCACACCGGCATCAGCTCCTGAATACGGGCCAAAAGATGGCCCATAATCTTGTTGGCGTTGGCACGGTTTTGGTGGATTTCCACGCCGGAATGCCCGCCTTGCAGGCCGTCCACAACCAGCTTGACGCAGGGGCCGTATACCGCTCTGCGAGTCAGAGGAAGGCGAATGGTGCCACGGGCACCTCCGGCGCAGGATACGGTAAAGATGCCCTCATCCTCGCTGTCGATGTTGATAAGCGTGCGGCCATGCAGCATGGAAAGGTCAATCCCGGTAGCGCCCTCCATGCCGGTTTCCTCGTCAACGGTAATGACTACTTCCAAGGCAGGGTGAGCAATACTTTCATCATCCAAAATTGCAAGGGCATAAGCAAGCGCAATGCCGTCATCGCCGCCCAAGGTTGTCCCTTTTGCGAACACATACTCCCCATCATGAGTTACATCCAGGCCGTCTACTGCCATGTCCAACGGGCAGGACTCATCCTTTTCGCAAACCATATCCATGTGGCCCTGAAGAATTACTCCGGGCTTGTCTTCATAACCGGGGGTAGCCGGGGCAAAGATAATCACATTGTTCAGTTCATCCTGAATATACTGAAGGCCATGCTCCCGGGCGAAGGATACCAGATAGTCGCTGATAAGCTTGGTATTTCCCGAACCATGGGGAATGGAGCAAAGCTTCTCAAAATAGGCAAATACTTTTTCCGGCTGCAAACCGGCAAGCTTCTGGGCAATCACAAAAAAATCTCCCTTCAATGTTTTCTATAGTTTACCACAAGTGACCAATCATGTCTATAAAAAAGGCTGCAGAAAAACTTCTGCAGCCTTTTATTGATTAAACAATGTTCAGAGCCAGCGTAAGCAGGATCCAAGCCAGAGCCACCCACTTGGTAGCAGAGGACAGCATCTTGTCAAGGCTTGCCTTTTTGTTCTTGGACAGATAAGTCTCGGAATTGCCGGCAATAGCACCGGACAGGCCAGCCTCCTTACCGGACTGGAGAAGGACAACCACAATCAAAGCGATGCTGGCGATAACCTCCAGAACGAGCAGAACAGTCTTCAAAGTCTCCATCAGTTAAACCTCCCTTCTCGTTTCGCCGGGAATACCAACGAACAGAGAATCTAGCTGCATAAATATCAGCGTAATTTCAATAGCCCGAATATAATACCACAGATATTTAGAAAAAGCAAGTAGAAATCTATACTTTTTTACGGAAATGTAAGCTCCTGCATAACTGCGGATCTCCAATGTATCCTTCTTCAAAAGGATACATTGATATCCTATCACTTTTTCAAATTATTTCGCACGGAAATCCGCAAAAACACGCCGGTCTTCTTTACGCATCGTCCAAAAGGCCTCTTTTCCGCAGCATTTGCAGAAAGTCCTTCACATCGGAGCGCAGACGGGATTCCTCTACCTCGTATTCCGACAGCAGGCGGCTGACAAGCTCCTCCTCGCCGGATACCTCCGGCAGCAGCTCCCAAATACGAGCCGACACTTCATTGAGGCCCACAAGGCCCCGCATCCACCCGGCTGTCTCCCCGGTGGGAATCAGCACATATTCATCCATAATCTGGCGCAGAATGAACTGCTCTTTCAGCTGCATGGTTATTTCTCCTTTCGGTTGGCAGGGTCACAGTTCACAGTCCGGCATGGGCAGATTTGGGACGGCTTCCTGGGCCTCTCCCGTTTCCAGCGGCAAAAGCCGGGCGTAATCCTGATATAACCGGGCCGCAGCAGCGTTCATTCTGCAAAGATACTGGGGATAGCCGCCATACTCGCCGCACTCGGTATAAACCATGGCAGCACAGCAATGGCACAGTCGGAAGTTGGGGCAGTTGGTGCATACCGGGCTGTAGCGCAGGGTGTTGGTCATTTCCACCACCTGCCGCCATGCTTCCGACAAGGCAGCGTCTTTCAGGGAGAACCATTGGACAGAGTGAATTCCGCAGCAGCCCAGGCGTCCCTGCCAGTCCAGCCAGAAGGAACTGCGTCCGGCCCGGCAGGTCATCTCATGGGGATTTCCGGCAGCCTGAGCCGCCAGCATCTCCTCCGTTGGCGGCACAAAGTGGCTGAAAGCACGGGCCTGCGCCCGGAAAAAAGCCGGATTGTTTTGCAGATAGTCCGCACGCACACGAGCCTGCGCCGCCTGCTCCGGGGTCAACCGATCGTTCTGCCCCACCGTACCGCTGCGCCGAAGGGGTGGGAACATATATGTGGCCACCTGAATGGGTGAACCCACCGATTTGGCATAGGCCATTATTTCATCCAAATCCTGTATATTATAAGGCGTAATGCTGGCGTTGAATTTTACCGGCACATTGTACCGCTTCAAATAGCCCACCGCCCGGCGCACATTATCAAACGCACCGCCGTCCCCGCAAAGAGCTTTGTATGTTTCGTCGCAGGCGCCGTACAGGGTGATATTCAGCCGGGTGGGACAATGCCTTGACAGCCACCGGGCCATAGACTCATCAACGAGGGTAGCGTTGGTATTGATACTGACCTGCAGCCCCATCTGCTGCATGCCCGTGAGAATTTGTGGCAAATCTTCCCGCAGAAAGGGTTCGCCGCCGGTTAGAAGGGGGTATAAAAGTCCTGCGTCTGCGGCCTGTCTTGCCCAGTCCAACCATTGCCCTGCAGGAATCAGCCCTCCCACCTGACGGACTTCCTCCGCCGTCTTGCGAACATAGCACATTTTACATTGCAGATTGCAGGTGGGCAACAGCTCAAAAGCGCCAATCAGAGGTACCCGCCGGGCGGCTGCCTTTTGCCAAAGTCTCTGGCGGATGTTATCCATGGGGAATCACTCCTTCCTCCCGAAGCTGCCGCTCAAGCGCAGCCACGGCTCGCTCGTCCGGGCATGTATCCAGCAGGAAAACCGGCACCTCTTCCAGCAGCTCAATAAGCTGTTCCGCCGCCTTGGTGCGGGCATCAGCGTCCCACACATCCATCACCAGATTCTCCATGAGAAGGGGCAGCGCCTTTCCCGGACGCAGGCGAACAGCGGCAGGGATATCCCCGTTGCGGCGGGGCAGCGCTATGCAGCCCAGCGGCAGCGACCCGCCGCTGCGCACAGGCTGGGAACCGTCAAAGGGATAGCCGTAGGTCTGCCAGCGGCCCTCCACCCGGCGCAGCAGCGTACGGTCATTGCAGATCACCTCAGCGCCGATATACTGATGCCATAGATTTGCCTGGGTGGTTTTGCCAGTACCGCTGGCGGCGGAAAACACAATCCCCATCCCCTGCCATGCCACCTGAGAGGCGTGGAGGCACAGAACCCCAAAATGCAGCAGCAGCGCCCGCATGGGAAGCATCCGAAGCACATTGGGGATCGTATCCTGGGAAACCGGGCAGGTTACGGTATTCACGGTGCAGTATATCCGGCTAAAGTCCGGCTGCCACCAGGCGCTGGTCAGCGCCCCCCGGTCACCGCCTTTCAGCTCGCAGAAAGCGGTATCCCCCTCGCGGTAATACACCAACAGCATATCCTGACCCACCGGGTCTGTATGGGGGCGTCGGGCAGCGGCCCAGTCCCAGCTAATGTGCGCCGTTACCTGGGCCGGGGTCTCGTCCGGAAGGCGGAAATTATCAAATGCCGCCGGGCACTCCAGCGGGCGCTGGGACAGGATGCGCAGCACCACGGCGCCCAAAGATAATGTGTAAACCATAGGTTGCCTCCTAAATAAGAAGGGCTGCTGCCCGTTATGGCAGCAGCCCCTTCACGGTAGTGCTGATAAAAGGTTCAGGAAGTGAAAAAATCACCGCTGGCAGAGGTATAACAATCGCAATTATCCCAAAAATCCACATTGCTACGCGTCCGCATTCTGCTCGTGGAAATTCCCTCTATCTCCATATAGTCATCACACGCTTCATGATCCAGATCCTCGGGGCCTGTTGTAACTACAATGTTACAATTCTGCGCGATATCCGCATTGAGTTCATAAATCTGTAAGTCCAGCAGGGGTGTTTCATATTTCTTTTTCAATTCAGACACTTCCCCCTTCCACCGCAGCCGACTCCGCTACTTCTTCGTCAGAAGATGCCGGGGCCTGCTGAGCCTGCTCTGATTCCCCGTCCGGCAGCTCCGGCTCCGGGGAGCCGGACTGGGTGGCTTCCGTGTCTTCGCCGCCGTCAGCGGAAACAGCCCCAGTATCAACGGTTATATCCGTGGCTTCAACGGATACATCCCCGCCGTCAACGGTAATCTCACCATCATCGCCGGTATCGCCATCCACCGTGATATCGCTTTCACTACCGATAATGGCAAATTCCGTATGTCCGGTGACCTTGATATTGGTTACGGAAATCAGACTGCTGGTGGCCTCAATTTGGAAAGTAGCCATCTGGACGGTAACGGAGTTGCCTTCCCCGTCCAGCTCCTCCCGGTATGTAATATCGGCATAGGAGGCGATATCATAGTAGCAGTCGGTAGTGTTGACGATGCTCAGCGTCGTGCCGTTGATGCTTACGCTGCCGCTGCCCACAGGCGCCTTGATGCCAAGATACACATAGCGCTTGCTGGCATCCCAATTATCCAGAGTGAAGGTGACGCTCTGGCCGTTATTCAGGTAGACCTCTTCCTTGGGGCCGAAGCTGATGTAATCAGCCGCGGAAATCATTTCCCCGTTACTGTCGGTAAAGAGGACAAAGCCGCTGCCGTCCTTCCAGTCAATCCCGTTCTCGGTTTCTACGGTATCATCCGCAATCAGCTTATCCCGCAGAGTGACCACCGCGCAGTGGGCTTCCCTATCCTGAGCGTAGGCGTTCTGGGCACCGGAATAGTTGTTATTTTCGCTGGAAATGGGCGAGTAAACCCGGATACCGTCCAGCCAGAACTCCGGGCCGCGACTCCATGTGCCGTCGCTCCTTTTAAGCGCTTTTACCACGGTTACATCCACACGGTAATGTCCGTAATTGGTGGGATCGCCTTGCTCTGTTGTAAAGGAAAACAGCGGGATATTATACCATGGCCCAAATCCGGTTCCATCGGTGGGTCTGTAGATGGTATTGCGTCTAACATTTTCAACGATTTCTTCTGTGTCCAGATTTGTTACCGTTACAATCATGTAGGCGCTGGTATCCGACATGCGGCCATAGAAGGTGGTGCCGGTTCCGTAGAACTCATAGCTGAAGCTTGCCGCGCCGTTTGTGGTGTTCACATACATACTGGTGCCGTAGCTGTCGCCGGTATTGTATAGATACGCCGCATCGGAGCCATAGGGGCTGTCGTGGTCATTGCCGATGATGCCAGGCTCCTGGGTATCTGTCTGGGGCGTGCCAACCCTCTCCCACGCACCGGTGTAGGTTACAAAGGGTTTCTCCTCCGTGCCGAAATTCTCCTCATAGTACATAGAGGTAGCCGGGATGATATTCAAAACGCCGGAGCTGGTCACTTCCTGTACTTCCGTACCCGCAGGGTCATACACCTTTACTGTGTAGCTCAGAATCTCGATGTTATCCATGGCTTTGGTGGGGGTATAAATAAGCTTTGTACCGTCCTCGCTGATTCTCGCCTCGCCAAAGCGGCATTCACTTTCGCCCGTGATGTCTGTGGCAGGGCCTACAGAAATAATCTGCACCGTTGCCTGATCGCTGGCTATGACCAAGTCGTTTTGCAGCACATCGATCTCCACCGGCAGGCCGAAGTCAATAACGATGTTATCTCTAACCGCCGTAACGGAGGGAATTTCCTGATGGGTCAGGGTATTCTGACATACAAACCGCAAAGTGGCATTGCCGATGCTGGTCATCTCCAGAAACGCGATGGAGCTGGGAGCGTCCTCGGGGTATGCCGTGGAGGACAGATCCGCTTCCTCGGTATGGATTTCAGAATTGGTGTTGGTGCTGACACTCCATTGGGGGTTTTCCCATTGACGAACATTATTGACCCAGATGTCGTCATAGTCCTCCACCACCAAATAGCCTGTCTCGCCGTCAAACACGATGTCATCAGAAAAACGGGCGGTGTGGTTATTTTTCAGCACGAAATGCCCGTCGTCGGTGGTGGTACCGGTGCCTACGGCAGAGCCTCGGGCATCCAGCACAGTATAGTCCATACCGGCAGCCGGGATATACAGGTACTGGGGCTGGGTGTTATCCTGCGCGTAATCCGGATTCACTTCATACCGGTACAGCTTCATGCCAAACTCGGTGTTGTTGATCGTTGTCATCAGATCGTCCGAGAGCGTTTCTCCAGCGCTGCATTGCTCGCTGACCTGCTTCGTTATCTCAAGCTGGTTATCCGTGGGGACATTGAAGTGCAGCTCCAGATTGGAGGAGCCTGCGCCCCGCTCCAGGTAGTAAATGGTCAGCTCGTGGTACTTGTTGGCGGAGAAGGAGGCGCGGGTCTGATTGAGCAAGCCCTCACCCTCATCATCGTTAAAAATCTTTCCGCTGAGGGCCGCGCCATTGACATCAGCGGCAGCCGCCGCATCAGTCCGCTGATCGACCTTATCGATAATCCAGGTGTTGTCCGCAAAGTTTAGCCTGCCGGTCATGGCATTACGGATACCACCCATGTCCAGCACCAGCGTGCCATCCAGAAATACCCACACATCATCGTCCCCGGAAAATTCAAACAGCAGCGGATCGGAATTATCGTTATCCGCTTCCATCCGTCCGTTTTCCGTTATGATAATCGGGAAAACTGCCCGCATACCGAAGTAGAAATTGGGATTGGTGGCGCTGTCTCCATCGTTAAACGGGAAGAAGCCGGTGGTCATTCCATCCGCGCCAACTGCCGGGACAGACTGCGCATCTCCATCTACCAGATTGGTGTTGCTTTTTCCCTCGCCGCCAGAAAAATAAGCGCCGCGGGCTGTCAGCGTAATGCCTGTCCCCTCGTCTGTTTTGTCGAAAGTACTAAAGGTGTAGTAGCCGGTATCCGGGTGGTAATACAGCGGAAAACCCACATTGGTATACACGCTTTTATTGCTGGTATCCAAGGTGAACAGCCCCGGCTCCATGTATGCAAACTGGATCATCTTGTTGCTGTCCAGTTGGTTTTCAACCAGACCGCTGTATGTTCGGTTGCCGTTATTGCCTCCCTTTCCGGTCCAGTTGTTATGCCCGGCATAGGTTAAAGAGCCTGTGGTGCCGGTTCCGTACCCCACTTCCTCTGTTGCTTTATACAGATAGAAAGCGCAGCCGGCATCATCCGAATAGACACCAAAGATGGTGCTGCTGCCTCCGCCCCACTGGTTGAGGTAGCCACCGTTGCCATTGCCAATAATCAGCGCGTCCGAATACGCGCTGAGGCTGCTTTGCCGCAGCAGCACCGAGGTCTGTGTAGAATTGAAGCTTTCTCCGGATTGACTGTTGGTAACGCCTGCCTGAATACCCAAGTAATTGCCGTCGGCGCTTTGCACATAGTAATAGCCGTCCGTATCAGCGGCTGTAATCGTCCAGACGGCAGCGCCATTGGCGGTGCATTTATTGTCTCCCGCCGCAGCAGCGGCAATACCGGTAATGCTGCTGCTTTCGGAATTTCCCACAAGCGCCAAATTGCTCCGAACATTCACAAGGATGTAGGTTGCGCCAGCCTCCAGCACCGAAGCATCCAGATATCCGTTTGCGTCAAAGGAGAGCGCCACTTTTTCGTAGACCGGTGTTGCCTGGCTTTTGTCCGTATAGGTAAAGATGTCACTATCCAGCCCACCGCCGAAATAAATGCCATTCCATCCGGTCAAACCGCTGATCCCTGCTTCGATGGCAAGGGCAGCATCCACCTCAAGCTGATGCGTTGCATTGTTGATGACCGACTGGTCATAGTCATACAGCGTTACCGGGAAATAGCGCAGCACAGGCTCAGCGTTAGGATAGACAGCGCCGTCATCCGTTCCGGTATCGTCATCAGTCAGTACATCTGCACCAGATTCGTCGGTTGCCGGTTCGTCTGCCCCAGACTCGTCGGCCGCCGTTATTTCTCTTGCTTCCAGCTCGCTGGAGGCCGGTTCCTGAGTATCGGTTTCTTCTGTCGCAAGTGCGCCGGACTCAGGGGTTACCGCCGGACTGTCATTTGTCTCCTGCAAGGTTGTCTCCGTCTCCAAAGGCGTGGTTACGCTAGTATACAGCTGGGAATCCGATATATCATCTGAAGAGGCCAGGTTGGCGGCAGCAGCCGTGCTAGCAATTATAGCCGCCGCAGTTGTCAGCGACAGGGCCTTCTGAAGCCATACTTTCATCTCTCATCCTCCACTCTTCTATATTTATAATGAAATAACATTATAAAATTGCAAAGTATTACAATATCGTTATTTATTTGCTTAAAATAACACCATTCTATTTGTTATGCAACACAAGAATCCTTTTTTTTACATATTTTTTACTTCTTTTTTCGTGCCTGATGGAGCTCTGTTTGCACATATAGCTTTCCTGATACAGCATAGCACACAGGGCGTGACAAACCAGTTACAAATCCAACTTTTCTGCAAAATATTTACATATTGACCAATATTCGTAGATTTTCGACCCGGATTGTGCTATAATAATCACCCATTCAGTTTTCAAATCCGCTGCCGACATATACAGAAAGCAGGTGTCGCCATGACCGATTCTCATAAAGAGGTTCCTACAAAAGCAGCCTCCCGTTTTAACAAAGTTTCCATAATGATATACGCCGCTGCGGGAGTGGCATTAATTGTATTGCTATTATCCCTATCCATAATGGAGAACCTCTTAGTGCAGGACAGTCAGGGAAACAAAAGCTTTACCGTGGTGAATGACTATGTCTGCCGGGAGCTTGACCGGGACGACACTCCCATAGGTGTAATCAAAGAATACACCATCCCCATAAGCCCGACCCTGAACCACGACACCCATCTGGCCTTTTACACCGTTCACCAATATGTGGATGTTTATATAGACGCAGAGCTGGTTTACAGCCTGCACCCCTCCGAGGCACGCAAAATCACCAAGACCGTGGGCAGCAACTGGACTTTGATACCCCTTTGCAGCAGCAACGCCGGAAAAGAAGTCCGCATTGAGATCACCCCTGTGTATGAGCGTTTCCGGGACAGAGAAGTGGAATTTCTGATTGGCTCCCCGCTTGGCATTTATGTGAATCTTCTGTACAAAGACCTTCCCGAGATTGCTTTGAGTTTCATAACCATTTTAGTGGGCATTGTTTTTCTCTTTCTGGCCGGCAGTAATCTGCTTAGAAAACGCAACGGCACGAATCTGGCAGCCATCAGCCTCTACTCCATCATGCTGGGACTTTGGCGGCTGACCGATTCCAGATTTGTGGCTCTACTATTTCCCGGCAAGCCTGTGCTTTTGTTTTATATCTCTTTAGGTATGATGATGCTGGGCTTTGTGCCGTTCATTATGGCCCTGGAGGATCATTTTAACAAAAACAGCCGCTGGGTTTTACGCCTGTGCTGCACCGCAACCGCTTTGATATCCCTTGTGCAATTACTGCTGCAAATCTTCGGGATTTTGGATCTGCACGAAAACGTGTTTGCCATTTCTACCATAATCGCCGTTGACGCCATCATTCTCATTGTCAGTTCGGTATACGACCAGCTCAAATATAAGCGAAACCGGGAAATCAATTTTGGCAGAAAACTCGCCCTTCTTCTGGTGGCGGGTATTCTGGCAGACGCGGTCACCTATTATGTCAAAGGCAATTCCTCCGGCCTGCTGTTCTCCCTGCTGGCCATGCTGATTTACATTTTGCATTCCGGCATTGCCATTCTCTTCGGATATGTGGAGCGGGAAATGCAGCTTGCGGAAAAGGACAGGCTGCTGGCAGAAAGTAAGCAGCAGCTAACCGAGAGCCGTATTGCTACCATGATCAGCCAAATTCAGCCTCACTTTATTTACAACACTCTGGGCACCATTGAACAGCTCTGCCGGGAAGAGCCGGAAAAGGCATCTGAGGTAGTACATAGCTTTTCCCTGTACCTACGGGGCAACTTCACCGAGTTGGATAATCCCGCACCCATTCGTCTGTCCAAGGAGATGGAGCATGTGCGGCACTATACGGATATTGAGAAAGTCCGGTTCCCGGATATGACAATCCAATTCGACCTGCGCTCCAGCGATTTCCTTCTGCCTGCCCTGTCAGTTCAGCCGCTGGTGGAAAACGCCATTAAGCATGGCCTAATGGGGCTGGAAAGCGGCGGCACGGTCACAGTCAGCACCTATGAAACCAGCACCGACTACTGTGTAAGTGTGGTAGACGACGGAGTGGGCTTCGATCCCGCCGTGCTGCAAAATACGGACAAACACATCGGTATCCGCAATATTCGCGGGCGTCTGGAAGCCACCTGCGGCGGAACGCTGACCGTGGACAGTACCCCCGGCAAGGGTACCACCGCCCTGATTCAAATACCAAAAGAGGAAGAAACAACATGATTGCAATTACCGTAGATGATGAACGCCCCATGCTCACAGCCCTGACCGCAGCAGTATCCGCCTCTCCTGACATTGCCGCGGTAACGGAGTTTCGTAGCTGCACCTCCGCTCTGGAATGGGTGGCTGCAAATCCTCTTGACATTGCCTTTTTGGATATCAGTATGCGTGGCATGGGTGGTCTGGTGCTGGCCGAGAATATCATCCAGCTCCGCCCGGACTGCAAAATCATTTTCTGCACAGGCTTTTCCAAATACGCGCTGGACGCCATCCAGCTCCATGTTTCCGGCTATCTGATGAAGCCTATCACCGCCGAAGCGGTACAGAAAGAAATCGACCATATCAAAGGGGAGAAAGCAAAGGAAAAACTGCTGACTGTTAAATGCTTCGGCAATTTTGAAGCCCTGTTCCAGGGGGAAATGCTGCACTTCAAGCGTTCCCGGTCAAAGGAACTGCTGGCGGTGCTGGTTGACCGCAACGGTGCCGGCATAACCGGCAAGCAAATCTGCGCCGTCATGTGGCCGGACAGTACCTCCGACAATAAAAATATGAACTATCTGCACCAGCTTTTCAGCGATTTGCGCAACGCTTTACAATTAGCCGGTGCTGAATCCCTGCTCCTGCAAAGCGGATACAGCTATTACCTGGACACCCGGCGGATCGACTGTGACTATTACCGCTTCCTGCAAACCGGCAAGCCGGAATTTCACGGCGAATACATGACGCAGTATAGTTGGGCGGAGAACACCTGCGCTTTGCTATGGCGCAAATAAATAGCAAAAAGCACAGCTGTAAAAGATTATTTCACACTTGGATGGAGGAAACATGAGATGTCAGACTTGAAACGGTATCTGCGGCCCTACTATGGCTATATTGCATTGACTATGATTATCAAGCTGGCAGGCGCGGTGATGGAACTGCTGATCCCAAACCTGATGGAAATCATTCTGGATGAAAAGGTTCCGGCGGGAGACAAACGCAGCATTTTCCTCTTCGGTGGGCTGATGCTGCTGTGCGCTTTTGCCTGTCTTGGTTTCAATATCTGGGCAAACCGGATGAGCGCCGTCAGCTCCGGAAAAATCACCCGGGCCATTCGCCATGACCTGTTCCAGAAGCTGGAGGGTCTTTCTGCCCGGCAGCTTGACGAACTGACGGTATCCTCCGCCGAATCCCGGCTCACCAGCGATACCTATAACATCAACCAGATGCTAGCCAGGATTCAGCGCATGGGCATCCGGGCTCCAATTCTGCTCATCGGCGGCGTGGCCATGATGCTGGGCATGGACGCGCCTCTGGCCCTTGTGCTGATCTGCCTGCTGCCCATTATCGCGGTGGTGGTGTATTTCGTCACAAAAACCAGCGTACCGCTGTATACCCGGCAGCAGACGGTGCTGGACAAGGTGGTTCGGACGGTGCAGGAGAATATCACCGGCATCCGGGTCATCAAGGCCCTGAGCAAGACCGAGTATGAAAAAGGAAGGTTTCGTTCCGTCAACGAGGAGTTGACCGCCGTTGACCAGAAAGCCGGTGTCATTACCGCAATCACCAACCCCAGCGCGACGCTGACGCTGAATCTGGGGCTTACTCTGGTGGTAGTCATCGGCGCTTTCCGGGTCAACAGCGGAGCCTGCAAAAGCGGCGTCATCGTGGCCTTTCTGCAATACTTCACCATGATCCTCAACGCCATGTTGGGTATCACCAAGATATTTGTCATGTGGTCCAAGGGCACAGCCAGCGCCCGGCGGGTGGCTCAGGTGCTGGAGACCCCGGAGGATCTGACGGTATTGCCCGCCCAGACCCCGGAGGACGATGCGCCCCATATTGAGTTCCGGGATGTGACCTTCTCCTACACCGGCGTGGGCACCAATCTTGAGCATCTCTCTTTCAAGCTGGAACACGGCCAGACTTTGGGCATTTTAGGCCCCACAGGCTCCGGAAAATCCACCATCGTGAACCTTCTGCTCCGGCTGTATGATCCGGATCAGGGGCAGATTCTTCTGGACGGCAGGGATATTCGGACGATTCCCCGGGAGGAACTACGGCAGAAATTCGGTGTTGTGTTCCAGAACGATTTTCTTATGGAGGGAACCATTGCCGGAAATCTGCGGTTTTTCCGGGATATTCCCGACAAAGCCATCCAAAAGGCAGCGGAAGACGCGCAAGCATCCTTCATTTCGGAAAAGGAAGGGGGCATGGAGGCCCGGGTCATGGTTCGGGGCAATAATCTCTCCGGCGGTCAGAAGCAGCGGCTGCTCATCGGCCGGGCTCTGGCATCCAACCCTGAAATTCTGGTGCTGGACGATGCCTCCTCAGCTCTGGACTACCGCACCGATGCCAACCTGCGCCGGGCTCTGCGGCAGAACTACCGGGATACCACCACGGTGGTGGTGGCCCAGCGGATCAGCTCTCTGCGCCACGCTGACCTGATTCTGGTGCTCTCCGACGGTGCCGTCATCGGCGCAGGCAGCCACGAACAGCTTATGAAAAGCTGCGAGGAATACCGCCAGATTGCCCAAATCCAGATGGGCAGCGGAAAGGAGGGAGCCTGATGGCGAATCCCAACCTGATTGGCGGCGGCCGCTACACCCGCTCCGAAGCCAGCGGCGACAAGCGCCATTTTTCCAACACCCCCCTGAACAAGGGAAAGATTCTTCTCCGGCTGTGGCGGTATCTGGGCCGGAACCGGGTGCTGCTGGCGCTGGCGCTGGTGCTGTCCGTCACCAGCAGCCTGCTGTCGCTGTACGGCCCCAAGCTCTCCGGCCGGGCCATCAACGCCATTGATGTGGGGACAGGGCAGGTGGATTTTGACACGGTGTTCCGCTGCGCCGCCCTGATGGCAATATTCTATGTCTGCTCTGCCATCCTGACCTATCTTCTGAACGTGGTGATGATTCGCCTCTCCCGCCGGGTGTCCAAGCAGATGCGCCACGATGTATTTGAGAATCTGACTGCCCTTCCCGTGGGCTTTTTCGACCGGTATCAGACCGGCGATATCATCAGCACCATTACCTACGATGTGGACACGGTGAACCAGTCCCTGTCCTCGGACTTGTTGCAGCTTTTGCAGAGTGCCGTAACGGTGACGGTGTCCTTCATCATGATGCTGACCATTGCCCCGGCGCTGGTGCTGATCTTCGTGGTGACCATTCCGGTGACGGTGCTGTTTACCAAGTGGCTGACAGGCCGCGTGCGGCCCCTGTTCCGGCGACGCAGCGCAAAGCTTGGGCAGCTGAACGGCTTTGTGGAAGAAATGCTCTCCGGCCAGAAAACCGTCCGGGCATACGGCCGGGAAAAAGCGGTGCTGGATTGCTTTGACGAAAAGAACGGTGCGGCGGTGGATGCCTACACCGTGGCGGAAGCCTATGGCACCGTCACGGGCCCCTCCGTCAACTGCATCAACAACGTTTCTTTGGCTCTCGTATGCGTGTTTGGCTCCCTGCTGTTTTTGCGGGGAAGCATCGGCCTGGGAGACCTCTCCAGCTTCGTCCAGTATTCCCGGAAATTCTCCGGGCCCATCAACGAGGCTGCCAACATCATTTCCGAACTGCAGAGCGCCTTCGCTGCAGCGGAGCGGGTGTTTGGCCTGATCGACGCGGAGCCCGAAGCCCCGGACGCGCCGGATGCACGCGTGCTGGAAGCCGTTCAAGGGGATGTGGAGCTGCGGGATGTGGACTTTTCCTATGTTCCCGGCACGCCCATCATCCAGAACCTGAATCTGCACGCGGAGCCCGGCAGCCTGACGGCCATCGTAGGCCCCACCGGCGCTGGCAAGACCACCATCATCAACCTTCTCATGCGCTTTTACGATGTGGACAGCGGAGCCGTGTTTGTGGACGGACAGGACATCCGGAGGATTACCCGCTCTTCCCTGCGCCGATCCTATACCATGGTGCTACAGGACACTTGGCTGTTCCACGGCACGATTTTTGATAACATCGCCTACGGCAAGCCCGGAGCTACCATGGAGGACGTGGTTAAGGCCGCGAAAGCCGCCCACATCCATTCCTACATTTCCCGCTTGCCCCAGGGCTATGACACCGTGCTCTCCGACAATGGCACCTCCATCTCCAAGGGACAGAAACAGCTACTTACCATCGCCCGTGCCATGCTTTTGGACGCCCATATGCTGATTCTGGACGAGGCCACCTCCAATGTGGACACCCGTACCGAGCTGCAGATTCAGGCGGCCATGCGGCAGCTAATGAAGGGAAAAACCTGCTTTGTCATTGCCCACCGGCTGTCCACCATCCAGGCGGCAGACCACATTCTGGTGCTTGACCAAGGCAAAGTGGTGGAGCAGGGCAATCACGAGAGCCTCATGGCCCAAAACGGCTTCTATCGGCGGCTTTACGAATCCCAGTTCGATTCGGCAGGCTAAGAAACGCCGAGCTTGGCGGAATGTTGCGGCAAATCCACAGCGTAATACCCGGCATAAAAACGGAACGCCCTGCCGAGCATCGGCATCTACGATAATAATTGCCCACTTTCTTTCTGTCAGTTCCCATCATTCCATATTCATAAGAAACGCCCAGTACAACCCGAATCCGGGATGTACTGGGCGTTCTCATTACGAACTTTACTGTCCTTGAAATACTCCTGTTGCGCCTTGGATAACTCCCGGCCTTGGGTATCCAAAGCTTCTCGGGATGTCTTTACTGTTCGCTCTCCTGTTCTTCTTCCTGTTTCCGCCGAGAAGATATTTGCAAGCACACTTCGTAAAGCTGGGCTGGTGTTGCGTCCAGATGGGACTCCATGAACTCTCCCATTTCCAGCATATCCTCGGGAAGCTCCAATTCCGCTACCATTGACAGAACTTGCAGTTTGCTGCATCCGTATTCTTTCAACAAATGTATGAGCATCTTCTGCTCTTCCGTTAATGACACGCTCATTTTCATACTCCTCCATTGCCATCTTCGTAAAAAGATGTTCGTTATTTGCTTTTCTGCCTATAGATACATACAGCAAAGTGTTATCATCTGTGATGCATATACCAAATAAGATATTTCCTTTGCTTTTTTCAGAGAAAACATTACTGTTAGAAGTTAATTGTGTGCCTCTGTTGTTATTGATTAGGTATTCTACCCTTGATTTTTCTTGCTTAGTTAAATTGGGAACCCAATGGCCATTTCTGCTGTAATTTACCTCTCCATCCACCAGCGGCTCCCTGCCTTGAGAATCCAAAGCTTCTCGTGAGAAATCTACTTTTGGCTTATTTCCGCTACTTTTTTCAGAATTTTCGGAGTTTTTGCCATCTCGTTTTCCGCCATCCATTCCATCAGAGCGCACTGCTGTTCCTCGGTTTCCATTGCGGATACTATCCCAACTATAGCGTCCTTTTCCACGCCGAAAATGCGAAGTCCAACTATTAAATGCTTTTGAATGTTCGTAAGTTCCACTTTCTAAGGCCTCCGTAAAATTATCGATCGCAACCCGGTTCTTTTTGGTGATGCTAACTTTTACAAGGATTGTATAGTCCATAAAAGACTGATTGCTGTAAATATAGAAATAACCTCTAGTATAGGCATACCATTGAGCAGGAAGGTCATTGTGAAACTGCCGCAACCTTTGGAAACAATTGTTATCCATCGTTTCTAGTTCAATGCTCCTACCGCCCGGCAGATATTTCAGAAAGTGTGCATCTTGGGGGTTGATTTCTCAGAATATATCTGCTAAACTGTATTTAGGAGCTGATATCAGGGAGGGGGCTTGATCGTTTTCAGGCGCACTCCCCACGACATCGGCTTCTATTTTGTCATCGCAACAGCCAAAAATAACCTTCCTCCAACATCCAATGTCATTAAGTTGGTGACATTGGTATTACTGCCGCTGCATTTTTTACCTAAATTCCACAAAAATTATCATATACACGGTGGTTTTCAAAAACTTTTTTCGCAAATTATGTACATTAATTCCGATAAATCCCACGTTTTCTGAATAATTTATAAAATATTGCCAGAAAAATTTTTGTGAATAATTAACATATACCCAAAAGAAAAAAGCGACTCGAAAAGTTTAATATTTGAACAATTTTTGTGTAAAATAGTAAACAACTTCTTAAAAAAGTTTTGTATATGATAATTCTTGAGAAATTTAGGTTTTTATCAAAAAGTTCGGAAAATAGCAAATCGCGTGACCCTCCTTACACCCTAACCGCGCCCTAACCGCCGCAAAACCCCACAAAATCCCACATAGCTAAACATTTGTGTAAAATCAAAGCTGCCAGAAAAATAAAAAAATACCTGAAATCGTAGGATTTCAGGTACTTTTGGTCCGAGTGACTGGATTCGAACCAGCGGCCTCTTGAACCCCATTCAAGCGCGATACCAAACTTCGCCACACCCGGATATTGCCTGCGTTTTTCAGCTGCCTGAATATACTAGCATACCTTGACGAAAAATGCAAGCATTATTTTTACTTTTTTGAAAAATTTTATTCGCCGGGATCCAGCTTGATAACCTTGCCAATATTCCACAGAGCAGCTACCCGTTTTTCGGCTTCCAGCTTCTCTTTTTCATTGCTGTACTCAACATATACAGTATGGGCGCCGCAATCGCAGCACTCTACCTGTACATTCCAGCCGCCCTCATGGGTAATCATACCCACGCCCCGGCAGGCGGGGCACTCTTCCAGCTCGATCATGTTCTCCATCGTAAATATCTCCTTATCTAAAAATGGTTTCCGAGGTGTCGTACACCTCTTCCCGGCAATACTTCACATACTCCGGGGCAAATTCCGGCATATAGGTCTCAATGGCCGCCACAAGCTGCGCAGGATTCAAGGCAGGGTTTTGGCAGCAAATAGTGGCATGAATGCGCAGAATGTTTCCATCTGCTTCTTCCAGTTCCAAGTTCTTAATCATTGGAATGATGTCCTGATCTGCTACGCCGTTTTTGCTATGCTTTTGCACAATTAAGGTTTCCCGGACAAAAAGCGCTTCCAGAGACGATTTTGCCTCGGCAGGGACTTTTTCTTGATAATGCAAATCAACATAGCAGCGCAGCAAAGCGATTTCCTTTTGCTTTCTGCCTCCTTCGTAGACCTGAAGCACCCGAACACCATCAATCAGCGCGGTATTCAGGCGGCTGACAATCTCTTCGCAGGTAACCCCCTCGTCCTCGATTTCAAAATCCAGCAGCTCGCAGCGGCTGGCTACGCCTACGGACAATGGCAAGGCTATGGACACGGAAGGCCGGGGATTAAAGCCTTGGGTATGCTTCAAATGCAGCCCGGCTCGCTTAAATGCCCGCTGAAACAGGCGCATCAAATCCAGATGGGAAATCCATACGGCGTTCCCCTTCTTTTCAAACAGCGCTCTAAGCATCGCAGCCCACCTCCTTAAGCAAGCAGTTGGCGCCGCACCCGGCGCAGCCCTGGCGGCAGTCGGGAGTAACGATACCCTCCATGGCCTTATGGCGCTCTCTCAGCAGGAATTTCTTAGTAACACCTACATCAATATGATCCCAAGGCAGCAACTCCTCTTCCCCATATCCTCGGGTAGTGTAGAAGTTTATGTCCACGCCGCAATGTTCAAAGGCTTCCATCCATGCCATGTTGTTAAAGTGCTCGTCCCAGCCGTCAAGCCGGGCTCCCCGCCGGAACGCTTCCGCAATCACAGCACCTACCCTGCGGTCACCCCGGGCGAATACGGCTTCCAGACGGCTGAGGGCGGGGTCATGGTAGTCATACTCAATGCTCTTGGAATAGAAATGGCTTTTCAGCAGCTTACACCGACGCAGGTATTCCTCCGGGGTAATCTGCTTTTCCCATTGGAAAGGTGTATGGGGTTTCGGGACAAAGAAAGCGGTAGCCACATGGACGCGAAGCCCCCGTTTCTTATTGGAAGCGTGCTCTTTCCAGACTTGGATGACTTTATACACCAATTCCGCAATACCGAGAACATCTTCATCGGTTTCCGTAGGCAGGCCCAGCATAAAGTACAGCTTTACATGATTCCAGCCGCCGGAAAAAGCATTGGCGCAGGTGGTAAGGATTTCTTCTTCCGTAAGGTTCTTGTTGATAACATCTCTCAGCCGCTGAGTACCCGCTTCCGGGGCAAAGGTCAGGCCGGTCTTGCGAACAGTCTGCAATTTTTCCATCAGCTCCCGGGAGAAATTATCTGCCCGCAGGGAAGGCACCGAGAGGCTTACCCGGTGGTCGGCGCAGTAAGGAATCAGCTCGTCCGTCAGTTCCTTCAAGCCACGGTAATCCGAGGTAGAAAGGCTGGACAGGGTAATTTCGTTGATGCCGGAATATTCCAGCGTCTCCACCGCCTGACGGTAGAGCGTCTCTGGACTTTTCTTCCGCACGGGGCGGCAGGAAAAGCCTGCCTGACAGAAGCGGCAGCCCCGGATACAGCCCCGGAATACTTCCAGATTGGCCCGGTCATGGACAATCTCCGTGGAGGGGACAATCATTTTAGTAGGATAGTAGGCCTTGTCCAAGTCTTCCACAATGCGCTTGGTAACTTTGGCTGGAACACCTTCTTTGGCCCTCAGCTCTTTCAAGGTGCCGTTTTCGTTGTACACAGGGGTATAGAAAGAGGGCACGTACACGCCGGGAATTTTGGCAACCTCCTGCAAAAACCGGGCTTTCGTCCAACTTTCCCGCTTGGCCTTGTCATAAAGCGATACAATTTCGGGGGTAATATCCTCGCCCTCGCCCAGAGAGAAAAAGTCGATAAACTCCGCCAAAGGCTCCGGGTTAAAGGCGCAAACGCCGCCGGCAAATACAATATTTTTAAGGTCTGTTCTCTCGCAGCTGCGCAGAGGCAAACCGGAAAGACGGAGCATATTCAAAATATTGGTATAGCTCATCTCATACCCGATGGAAAAAGCGATCATGTCAAAGTCAATCACCGGGTCTTGACTTTCCAGCGCCCAGAGGGGAATGCCATTGTCCAGCATGGCCTTTTCCATGTCAGACCAAGGGGCAAACACCCGCTCGCACCACACGCCCTCCATCTCGTTCATAACGCCGTAGAGGATGCGCATGCCTACATTGGACATACCAATCTCATAGGTATCCGGGAAGCAAAAAGCAACTCTTACCCGCACATCCCCGAGATTCTTTTTGATTTCATTAAACTCCCCGCCGGTATACCGGGCAGGCTTCTGCACCGCAGGCAGGATTTTTTGCAGCAATTCGGTCATGCTTGTACCTCGTTTCTGTAATCTCATCTATTGTACAGCGGGGCGTGCATCTTTGCAAGGATTTTTTAAGAAATCCGACTTTATTAGCAATGCAAAAGCCACCAATAAAGGAAGAATGCCGAGATGTTTCAAAAACGAAGCCCAAAGGCAGGCCAAAACCACAGTGAAAAAGAAAAACCTTTGCAGCCATAAAAAGATTCGTTCCCCCCGGTAGGGAAACACGAGAACCAGCAAATTCTCTACTGCCCTGCCCCCGTCTAAGGGATACAATGGAAGTAAGTTCCATGCGCTGTGAACCAAAGCGCATAGGGCAAGCCTTGGCATCTTTATGGACAGCAAGAATAAAAGAAGCCCTCCGGCAGGGCCTGCCAGAGCGCAAATAAGGTGCTTACCGGGAGTTAAGGGGGATGTGTGCATTTTTATGCCACCGGCGGTCATATACAGGGAATAAACCTGACCCCCGCAAAGGCGCACCGCCAAATAATGGCAAAGCTCATGAACCGCGATACTAACTGCAGCGGCAGCCATCCACCGAAGAGGAAGCGCCAATGCAAGAAAGCCCAATAGCAGCCACAAGCTTTTCCCTGTCCGTATCTTACCCATCCAGAGAAGAAAATACCTGCACGCAAAAGCTATGCAGCGCTTTCCCAATAGGCTCCCCATCACCAATCTGCTCGGCAAGAATCTCCAGCGCTTCTACTGCGTCTGCCCCGAAGCCGGGAAAGATTAGCTGCATCAGCCCAAGACGCACTTGGGGTACAAAGGCCGCAGCGAGCAGAAAAGAAACCGCTGCGGCGGTAATTATCCAGCCCATGGGCACTCTTTTCTTTCTCAAATCCTGCTTGATAGGGACACTATCATAGCGAATGCAATAGCTCATATTTCCGCTCCCCCCTACTGCTATCAGTATACACCCGGGAAGTGAAAAAATACCGGCATTCCTAATGGAATGCCGGTAGAAGTTATCTGGTTCTGGGACGGCGGGATGCCTTCTGCCGCTGCATAGAAAGGAACACACCGGCACCAACAGCCCCAGCAATACAAAGAATGTACAGATAGAAGCCAACACTGGGGGTTAGCTTAATCAGGCTGCGCAGCTCGCTGGGAATACCGGACTTGGTGGCCAGAGAAGTAAAAAACCACGCCAAGAAAGCGCCAAGCACCGCTGCGGCAGAAATGCCCATGTAGTTGTTTTCACGCCGCCATGCAAAATATGCCACAAGGGCAGGCGCTGCAATCAGCACAAGATACATCGCCAAGGCGCAAAAATACCAAAAGTTCAGCTTGCCAAGGTCTCCCAAACAGGAGAAGAAAGCATGGAACAAAGAAGTGCTGTCGGAGGCCAGAGGCGTAGAAACCTTAAACCAAGGCAAAAGCAGGCAAATAAAAGCCAGAGCAGCAGCGCCAATGGGGGCCAGCTCCACACCCTGCGGATTACGCTTTTTGCGTCTGCGAATATGGCTCTGTGTACCATGCCCGGCTTGGGAGGTACGGGCAGGCCGGGAATTAGGGGTAGGCTGTTCATAAACAGGCTGTTGGCTGTAAGCGGGCTGCTCATAAGAAGGTTTGTTCTCGAAAGAAGGTTGCTGCACAGGGGCCTGAACTTCCACGGATTTCTCCTCATAATCGTCCAGAGACACGCCCGTTAATACCGCGCCGCAAGAGACACAGAAAACATCCTCTTCGTTATTTTCAGCGCCACATTTCGTACAAAGCATAATTCATCTCTCCATCTCTATGTGGCAAATTGCCACAGAACGCTTTGGGACAAATGCCCCATGCTGGCGCGCCATCATGGGGCACGGTGTCAAAAATTATTTCTTCTCGTTCAGGAAGCAAACAACGGCGTATGCTGCCATGCAAATAATGTACAGATAGAATCCAAAGCCCATCTTGGCATACTTGGAAAGCCCGGACATTGCAGCGTCTGCGCAGGCATCCCAAACGAACAGCGTAATAAGGGCCAGAACCGCACCGCCAATCGCAGCAAACTTGCCGTAAGCTACCTTCTTTGCGGCAGCGAACAGGCAGAAGCCAACAACAGCAATGCAGACAAGGCTAAGCAGAGAAAGAAGCACATAGCTGAAGCCGGCGTCCCAAGAGTCAAAATCAAATGCAGCCGTAAAAATAGACACAGAATCGGATTGGCCGAAAATAGACACTACATACCAAGGCAGGAAAAGGCAGATCACAGCGATGCCGGCGGCAACAATAGGAATCATCGCCATAATATTGGACTTGGGCATGCCGGAATTGCCGGAATGATTGGGGGTGTATCCAGCCCTGGGAGTATAGCCCGCATTGGGGGTATAGCCTGTGTTGGGAGTGTATCCCGTGTTAGGGGTATAACCGTTAGTGGGAGCTGCAGGCGCAGCGGCTTGCCCCATAGGAGAACCACAGCTGCGGCAGAACTTTGCGCCGTCGTCATTTTTCGCACCACATTTACTACAGAACATAATTGTGTTTTCCTTTCCTTTTTCATGATTGCTGGGTTTTGATTATTTTACCATATCGATTTGGATATTGCAATGAGGAAAAAGGAAATTATGGCGAAAAAATGAACAATTTTTGAATATATGGGAAACCGGAAAGCAAAACGCACAGTTTTGTTTCCCGGAAAACTCAGTGTGTCCTTAAGGAAGCTCTGAATAAATCGCCTGCGGCTGGAGGGCGAATCTTTTGCCACATCCGTGCAGTTCTAAAAATGGGAAATACACAAAGTATTCCGCCATTTTTAGAACTTTCGGCTGAGCCAAAATCTTCTGCCCCCAGCTCTTGCCGATTTAATCAGAGCTTCCTTAGTTATTCTACGGATTTCAGCGCCTCTGCCATATTGATTTTTTCAAGACGGAAGTACAAAATCAAATCCACCAAGCAAGCGCAGAACATAGTAAGTACAATAGAGATAATAAAGCTGGGAGTACCGATTCTGGCTTGCAGCCAGACAACATCCACCTTGATCTGTGAGATCACAAAAATCAGCAGCAGCTTGCCTCCCAGCAGGCCAAGCCCTGCGCCTACGGCTGACAGGAGAAGATTTTCCTTAAATACATAGGCAGCCGTCTCCCCGGCTCGGAAGCCCAAAACCTTAATGGTAGCAATCTCCCGAATGCGCTCGGTAATGTTGATATTGGTAAGGTTATACAGTACAATGACCGCCAAGGCCGCAGCGCAAACCACAACCGTCACCACAACAAGATCCAGCGCTTCCAGCATAGTGCCTACTTGCTCGGCAAGGTCCTGACAAACGGTTACATGGATAACTCCATCCGCTTGGGAAGCCTTTGCGCTAACAATATGGGCATCCTGGTACTCATCCACATTCAGGCAAGCAACCTGCAAGGGTGCCTCTTCGCCCAACTGGTTGAAATAGGTATCCCGGGATATTACCACATAATTATACACATAGTTTTCATAAATGCCGCTGACGGTAACATGGATTTGCTGCATTTCGGAATTGTTCAGGGTGATGCTGTCACCCACAGACAAACCCATCATTTCCGCAATGCCCACGGAAACCAAAGCCTCATCTTTCCCCGGCATAGGCAAAGGCTTTCCATCATAATGGAAGTCCATAAAGCCGCTCAAGCCATCATCGGCACAAATCAAGGTAATTCCTCTGGTGGTGCCTCCGTCAGAAATTTCTCCGGTGCTTTGGTGATAGAAGTAAATCTCCTGAGCATAATCCCCCATGTCTTCATAGAAACCCTCTATCTGCTGCTGCGAACAGCCTTGGGAGAAGCGGATATCCATATCATAAAGGGTGATTTCCTCAAATTGATAGTCCACAATATTCACAATGGAGTCCCGCAAGCCAAAGCCGGTAAGCAGCAGCGCTGTACAGCCGCCGATGCCTACCATCATCATAAGCAGACGCTGCTTATAGCGAACCACATTGCGAAGCGTAACTTTATTCAAAAAGCTTAAGCGGTTCCAGAAGGGCAAATACTCCAAAAAGATTTTCTTGCCGGAGGTCGGGGCTTTGGGGCGAATCAGCTCCGCCGGAACATTGGTAAGCATTCTGCGGCAGCAATACCAAGTTACCAGCAGGTTGACCGCGGTGTAAGTCAGCACAACGCCGCCGCACAAATACCAATCAATATGCAGCTCAACCTGAGATGTGATATTGAGGAGGATGCCATAGGCCTTCCACAATACGATTGGGAAAATGATGCTGCCCAAAACCACACCCAAGCCGCAGCCGATGATCGCCGCCGAGCCGGAATATCTGAGGTATTTGCTGATGATCTCCCCATTGGAGTACCCTAACGCTTTCAAAGTGCCGATTTCGGTGCGTTCTTCCTCCACCATGCGGGTCATGGTGGTAATACACACCAGAGCGGCAATCAGCAGGAAGAATGCCGGAAAAACGGTAGAAACACCTTTGACGATATCAGAGTTGTTGTCAAGGGCCAGATAGCCTGTATTGGTATTACGATCCATCAGGTATAGGCTAGGCTCGCCCATGGATGCAATGGTTTCGGCAGCCTCGTCAAGCTGCCGTTTGGCATCTGCAAGCTCCGCTTCGGCATCGGCAAGCTCTTGCAATGCTGTTTCTTTGCCGGAATTGTAGGTTTCCCAGCCCTCCGTCAATGCCTTTTCCCCTTCTTCCAGAGCATCCATGCCCTCCTGAAGCTGGGTACGCTTCTCGGCCAGCTCCTTCTCCCCTTGGGCAAGCTGGGCTTTTCCGTCGGTTATCTGTGCCTTTGCCTTGCTAAATTCTTCCTGGGCCAGAGCTTTTTGCTCCTCAAGCTGGGCAAAGCCATCGTTTATTTGCTTTAATGCATCCTCCAGCAGCGCCTTATTATCCAGCAGCTCCTGACGCTGTGCCAGCAATTCGCTGCGCTGCTGACGAAGCTGCTCCAACTGCTGAGAATATTCGTCATACTGCTGCTGCAGCTCCATTTGCTGCTGAATGCGGCTGCGCTGCTCCTGCTCCAGCTTTTCCAACTGGGTGCGAAGCTCGTTAATAACAGATTCCTGCACCCCCAAATCCTCAGCTGCATCCAAGGCTTCCCGGGCCGCAGAAATGGCGCTTTCTCCCGCGGCATTTAATCTGGCCAGCACATCAATACTGATTTTTATCTGGGAAAGGCCTCTTTCCAGTTGAGAAATGCCGCTGTCAAGCTGAGAAAGGCCATCATCGATTTGCAAAAGGCCATCGTTTACCAGCGCAAGATTTTCACTAACGGTTTTATAGTTTACCAAAAGCTCTTTTTCGGCAGCTTCAAACTGTTCATTTGCCGCCTTTTCCTGAGCTTTCAGCTCCTTTTCGCCGTTTGCAAGCTCTTGCTTTTTCTGCTGAAGCAAAGCTTCGGCCTCAGCAAGCTGGGCCTGCCCCTCTTCCAGCAAAGCTCTGTTGTCTTCTAACTCCTGCTGGGCTTCCAGCAGCTCTTTCTCGCCCTCAGTAAGCTCCTGCAATACCGTCTCTTTGGCATCCAGATATTCCCGGTATCCCCGGTCGTATTCTTCCGTACCCTCTTGATATTGGGTTTGAATGTCCTCCTTTACCTGCTCATAGCGCTGTTGGGCCAAAGGAAGCAGGATAGGTTCCAAAGAATCGGCTACGGTATCCACAGCATCATCGTATTCTTCCGTATATACCTTCCGAGGGCCGTCTATGGTAATTGCAATCTCTGTATAGTAATCCACCTGAAAGCTATCCTTGGGCAGGTAGATAAACCCGGACACAGAGCCGCTTCCAAGGCTTGTGCTTCCCCGGGACATATCCATGTATAAAGGGCTGCTGACATAGCCCACTACTGTTAGCGTATGCTGGGCAAAGCTGTCCAAAGTTGTCTGGTCATTCTCGGAAGATATGGTAATGGTGCTGCCCAGCACACGATTATCCACATGGAAGCCGTCTACCAAACATTCTCCGGGATTTTCCGGCATACGGCCGCCTTGCAAACGCACTTTGTCCACCTTGTCCGGCAGGGCGTAAAACTTGTACACATTGTCAGCGTCTTGGCTCGCTTCCGGGCGCGCCAAAGCATCCAGAGAAATGACACCCTCGGCGTTTTTTACTCCGGACAGCTCTTTGACCTCGGCAAGCTGGGCATCCGTCCAGCCGTATGTATTCAGCAGCCGCAGGTCAAACATATTCTGCTGATCCATGTACTTCTGGCCCGTAGCGATCATATCGCTCTTGGTGGTACGCAGACCCACAAACATTCCCGAGCCTAACGCAATAATTGCCACAATGGCAATATACCGGGTGAGGGACTTTCGGATGGAACGCAGAAGGTTTTTCCCCATTACAGTTTTCATTACCATTCAATCTCCGAAATATTTTGCGGATTTTCGTTTAAGGTTACGGAAGCCACCGTTCCGTTCTTTACTCGGATGACTCGGTCTGCCATGGCAGTCAGGGCGCTGTTGTGGGTAATGATAATTACCGTCATGCCGGTCTGCCGGCCGGTATCCTGCAAAAGCTTTAGGATGGCCTTGCCAGTTTGGTAATCCAAAGCGCCGGTAGGCTCGTCACACAAAAGCAGCTTTGGGTTTTTCGCCAGAGCACGGGCAATGGCTACCCGCTGCTGTTCGCCGCCGGATAGCTGGCTGGGGAAATTCTTCATTCTGTCTTCCAGACCTACTTTTTTCAAAACCTCAGCCGCATCCAGAGGATTTTTGCTGATTTGGTTTGCCAGCTCCACATTTTCCAGAGCAGTCAGATTGCCTACCAGATTGTAAAACTGGAACACAAAGCCTACTTCCTGACGGCGGTACTCCGTAAGCTGTTTCTTGTTCATGGCAGACACTTCACGGCCATCCAGCGTTACGGTTCCGGTAGTCAAGGTGTC
The DNA here is from genome assembly GCA_051867135.1 of Faecousia sp. GTDB lineage: Bacteria > Bacillota > Clostridia > Oscillospirales > Oscillospiraceae > Faecousia. The sequence goes on from JBJDYH010000223.1 coordinate 54,532, forward strand.
CATGCCCCCGAGAATATTCAAAAGGGTGGTCTTACCGGCGCCGGAAGGGCCAACGATTACCACCAGCTCTCCCTTTTCTACGGAAAAAGTGGCATCGTGGAGGGCTTGAATTTTCACTTCACCCATTTCATAGGTCTTGCCCACATTTTCAAATTCAATAAACGACATAAATACACACGCCTCCCGATTAATCGAGACCATTTTAGCATAGTACGCGCTGAAATGTAAAAACTTTTTGTAAACAGCAAAAATCCCCTCAGTAAATGCCGAATTGACTTTCCGGCAATATACTAAGGGGATTATATGAATAGCAAAAATTTACAGACCCAAATCTTCGCCCACAAGGATAAACTTGATGCGCCCGGTAGGACGGCCATGGCGGGTAATGACGATATGGTTGCAAATGCAGGCTTCACTCTTGCAATCGGCGCAGGTGCCGGTAACGGCGCAGGGGGTATCCCCCAGAAAACGCTGCTCATTCATGGGTGCGGCAACGGTGCGTGCCCGGCGGACAGCATCCTCCAGCGTATCGCAGACCTTATTCATACCGGCAATTACCACAACTTCCTTGGCGCCGTAAATCACGGCAGCAACCCGGTTGCCCAAGCCGTCGATGTTGACCATCTCGCCGGTAAGAGCCAGCGCATTGGCACCGGAAATAAATACATCCGCCGTAATGGCCTTGCGGGTACAATCTTCAAACTCCGCCTTGGTAGGCGCAGTATCCCGGTCAATCGCTGCATAATTGCCCTTTCTAACCGCATCCAACAAGCCGATTTGGGCAGCGGACATAGCACCGCCCCAACCTACGGTTGCTCCTTGGGGAATGCGGGCCAAGGCTTGCTCCAGCGCTTCTTCCCGGGTGGCGCAGTAAACGGCATCAAAATGCCGGGATTTGAGATTTTTTACCAAAATCTCCCCTCGTTTTGCGTAATACAGCTCCTTGGGTTTTGCCATGACGAATCTCTCCTTATTAAAAAATCAGCGGAAGCGGCGCTTGGGGACGGGGGCGGGTTTTACCTCTTCTTCCGCCAAGCTGCCGTCCTCTCCCAGCACCATAGCAGGGATGGTATAGCCGGAGAACTTCGCAATTTCGTCCAGCTTGGCCTTCTCCGGGAAATTGCCGATAATAGACCACGCCACGCCCTTTTTCCGCGCTCTGCCGGTACGCCCGATCCGGTGGACATAGTATTCATTTTCTTCGGGAATATCATAATTGATAACGCACTCCACATCGTCCACATCGATACCCCGGGAAGCGACATCCGTAGCCACCAGCACGGCAAGCTTGCCGTCCCGATAGCGCTGCATGGTCTTTTCCCGCTGGGACTGGCGAATATCGCCATGGATGCAGTCGCAATCCACCCCGGCACGCACCAGTTCATCGCTAAGACGCTGGCACATGTGCTTGGTATTGCAGAAGATAATCACCCGCTCGTAGCCTTGGGTACGAATCAGGCGCAGGGTAGTCTCTGCCTTTTGGAGCGGCGTAACAGTCAGGCTATACTGGGAAATATCAGGGCGATCTTCCTTTTTGGGCTCTACGGTAATCTCCACCTCGTCTCGCTGGTACATCCAGGAAACCGTCATAACCTCCTGAGAGATGGTAGCGGAGAAAAGGCCCAGATTCTTGCGGTTTTTCACCTTTTCAATAATTCGGGTAACATCCTTGAAAAAGCCCATATCCAGCATTCTGTCCGCTTCGTCCAGCACAACGGTCTGGATTTTGTCCAAGCGGATGGTCTTGCGGTTGTAATGGTCCATCAAGCGGCCGGGGGTTGCCACAACGATTTGGGGCTTTCTTTCCAACTGCTTAATCTGCCCGCCGATACCGGCTCCGCCGTAAAGCACCGCCACACGGATGCCCTGATAATATGTAAGCAGGCCACGCAGCTCATCCCCGATTTGGATTGCCAGTTCCCGGGTGGGTGCCAAAATCAGGCCCTGCACACTTTCGTCCTTTGCATCGATGTGCTCAATCATGGGAATGCCAAAGGCAAAGGTTTTGCCCGTGCCGGTAGGCGCTTTGGCAATTACATCCTTCCACTCCAGAAAGGCGGGAATGGCAAGCTGCTGAATGGTAGTAGGATAGCCGTAGCCCTTTTTCTCCAGAGCCTTCAGCATGGCTTCACTCAGCCCAAGGTCCTGAAAAGATAACACTTTTTCTTCCATAAATAAATCCTTTTTCTCTTTATTTTAGAATAATAGATGGAATCATTATATCAATATTTTGCGAAATATGCAACCACCACGCCCTCTTTCACAGAAAATTCAAAACCCAAAAAACCAGTTATTGTGGACAAGCGGAAGAAAATGTGCTATATTATAGGCTAGAATAATATAGACATCTCCCAATATAGGAGGGTACTAAAAAATATGGGCAAGCTAATTGTGATTGAAGGAACCGACGGCTCCGGGAAATCTACCCAGTTTCGTCTGATTACTCAGCGGCTGGAAAAGGAGCAGGTGGACTTTCGTAAAATCGTCTTCCCCCGGTATGACCAGCCCAGCTCCGCGCTGATTAAAATGTATCTTGGCGGCGAATTTGGCAATAAGCCTTCCGATGTAAACGGCTACGCCGCTTCCGCCTTTTATGCGGTAGACAGGTTTGCTTCCTACAAGCAGGATTGGGGCAAGTATTACGAAGACGGCGGTTTGATTCTTTCCGATCGCTATACTACCTCCAATGCCGTACACCAGTCCGTAAAGAAGCCGGAGAATGAGCGTGGTGAGTTTCTGCGCTGGCTGTATGAATTTGAATATGACAAGCTGGGTCTCCCCCGCCCGGATTTGACCATCTATCTGGATGTGCCTACCGACTTTACCGAGAAGCTTCTGCGCCACCGGGAAGCCGACACCAATACGCAGGCGGATATTCACGAAAAGGATATTAAGTATCTTGCCGCCTGTCGTCAGGCGGGGAAGGCTGCCGCTTCCTTTTACAACTGGACAGTCATCCAATGCGTCCGGGATGGCGCAATGCGCTCCATTGAGGACATTCACGAAGAAATCTACCAAAAGGTAAAAGCCTGCTTGGAGGGTTAAGCTATGGTATATGTATTGCTGGGAAATGGCTTTGAAGAAGTAGAGGCCATTACCGCTATTGACTATTTACGCCGGGCTAAAATCGGAGTTGCCACCGTTGGCATTGGCGGCAAGGAAATCGTCGGCGGCCACGGAATCCCCGTGAAAGCAGATATTGAGATTGGCGAAATGGATTTGACGGATTTGGACATGATCGTCCTCCCCGGCGGTCTGGGTGGAGTTTCCGCCATCAAGGGCTGTGACGAAGCCTTGCAGGCCATCCGTTTTGCATGGGAAAATGATAAGTTTGTGGCGGCTATCTGCGCTGCCCCCACCATTCTTGGAGAAATGGGTCTGCTGGCAGGCAAAAACGCTACCTGCTACCCCGGCTGTGAAGATAAGCTTGCCGGAGCCATATGCAAAGAGGAAGCTGCTGTAGCAGACGGCAAGCTGATTACCGGCGCTTCTGCCGGCTGCGCCGAAAAATTCGCCAACTGCCTGGTTGAAGCGCTGAAAGGCAAAGAAGCTGCTTCGGCGGTGCGCCGACAGATCGTCATTCGCCCCTGAGAGGAGGAATTTCTATGGAACGAAACAACAATCCCCAATCCAACGAGCAGGATGACCTGCTGCAGGATTTTTTAGCAATTCAGGAGTCTGTTGAGGCTCTGAATGTGCCGGAAGCCCCCGCTGACAGTCCCATTTCTGCCGAAGATATGGAGCTGGAACGCATTATTGAAGAAACAAAGGCAGAAAACTGGTCTGCCCCCCTGCAGGAAGCCCCGGAGGCAATTCCTGCAAATGCGGAGTTTTTTCCCGGTGAAGGAAACGGCGATGCGCAAAACACCCAATTCTATGCCCCAGAGGAGTTTGACTACACCCGGGAGCTTCCTCATACGGATTTTGCGCCCATGACGCAGGCTTCTGCCCCCCAGCCTAAGGAGGAGCCCAAAGCTGAGGAGCTGCCCCAGAGCGAGTCACCGAAAAAGGCTCCCAAAAAACGCCGCCCCGAGAGGAAGAAGGGTTACGGCCTGTTCGGTCTGCCCCATATTATTTCTACCCTTGTATGGCTGGCCATCATTGTAGCCATTGGTGTTACTCTGGGCCGCTTGATTTGGGTTGGCGCGTCGGATATGCTGGCCTTTAACAAGCCCTATGTATCCGCAGTCATCACCATTACCGAAGACGAAAGTCTGGATGAAATTATTGAGGATTTGGAAGAAGCCGGTCTGATTCGCTACCCGGTTCTCTTTAAGGCCTTCGCCAATGTTAAGGGTGGCCGCGGCGAGTTCAGCAACGGCACCTTTACCTTCACCAATGACAGATTGTATGACTACAACGCCATTATGAACAATGTGAACCCCAACTCCTCCGGACGGGAGGTTGTAAAGGGTGTTGTCATCCCCGAAGGCTATACCTGTGCCCAGATTTTTGCCTTGCTGGAAGAAAAGGGCGTATGTACTGTAACGGAATTGGAAGAATACTGCGCCAACGGCCAAATCAAAGACTACTGGTTCTTGGAAGGCGTAGAACGGGGAAATAAATACTGTCTGGAAGGCTACCTCTTCCCCAACACCTACGAATTTTACAAGAATGACTCCGCGGCTCATGTTATCGGCAAAATGCTGTCCTCCTTTGATGATAACTATACCGATATCATGATCGATAAGCTGGAGCCTCTGAATCAGCGCTTGGCTGCTACCCTTGCCAGCCGAGGGTACAGTCAGGAATATATCGACGAGCACAAAATTACCGTCCGTGAGGTCGTAATCATTGCCTCCATGATTGAGCGTGAATCCACCGACGGCCCTGAGCGCTTCAAGATTTCCGGCGTTATCTACAACCGTCTGACCAACCCCAAGGAATTCCCCAAGCTCCAGATTGATGCTACCATCCTCTATGCTCTGGGTGGCAATTTGGACGAAAACGGCAATGTAAAGCCTCTAACCAAGGACGATTTGGCTTTGGACAGCCCCTATAACACCTATCTGTACGACGGTCTGATTCCCGGCCCCATCTCCAACCCCGGCTCCGCCAGCCTCAATGCCGCTCTGGATCCCAACGATGAAGGCTACTACTTCTATGTATATGATCCCTCTGCCGGTGAGCACATCTTCTCCAAAACTCTGGCCGAGCATGAAAAGGCTGTAGCCTCTGTGAGGGACTGATGATGGCAAAGCTGGAACTTCTCAGCCCCGCCGGAGATATGGAACGGCTGCGGATGGCTGTGCTATATGGTGCAGACAGCGTGTATCTTGCAGGCACCGCGTTCGGTATGCGGGCCTTTGCCGGGAACTTCTCGGCGCAAGAGCTTCCCAAGGCTGTGGAATTTGCCCACAGCCACGGCGTAAAAGTCCATGTTACCGTAAACACCATGCCCCGAAACGACGAAGTAAAGAATCTTCCCGCTTATTTGGAGCAGCTTCAGGAGGCTGGAGTAGATGCCCTGATATTGGCGGATTTGGGCGCGTTTACCTTAGCGAAGAAATACGCGCCAAAGCTCTCCCGCCATATCTCCACCCAGCAATCTATCGCGAACTACGAATGTGCTTGCGCGTGGCATGATTTGGGTGCAGACCGGGTTGTGCTGGCAAGGGAACTTAGTTTACCGGAGATTGCCGAAATCCGGGCAAAAACCCCAAAAAGTCTGGAAATTGAGACATTTGGCCACGGCGCTATGTGCGTAAGCTACTCAGGGCGGTGCCTGCTCAGCAATTATATGACCGGGCGGGACTCCAACCGGGGCGCTTGCGCCCAGCCCTGCCGCTATCAGTACGCTCTCATGGAAGAAAAACGCCCCGGGGAATATTTCCCGGTATATGAAGACGAAAAGGGCACCTATATCTTAAACTCCAAGGATATGTGTACCATCGGGCATATCAAAGATTTGATGGATGTGGGAATCGACTGCATTAAAATTGAAGGCCGGGCAAAATCTGCCTACTATGCCGCAATCGTTACCGGGGCCTATCGCCATGTCATTGACGATGTTCAGGCCGGAAAAGAGCCTGACCCAATATGGATGGATGAAGTAAACCATGTATCCCATCGGGTGTATTCCACAGGCTTTTACTACGGCCAGCCCGGACAATACACAGAGCACTCCCGCTATATTCGGGATTGGCAGATATGCGCCATTATAGAAAGCTGCGATGAAAACGGCCTTGCTCTTTGCAGCCTTCGCAACAAGTTTACGCGAGGCGATGCTTTGGAGCTTGTGGGGCCGAACAGCAAGCCCATCTCGCTGACGGCTGAAGCCATGTACGACATAGACTTAAGCCCCTTGGAAGAGCCAAGAACCCCTCAGATGAAGTTTTACATGCAGCTTCCCAAGCAGGTGCCAGAGCTTAGCATTCTGCGCAGAAGTGTAGACCTTTCTCCCAAATAAGCCTGAACCCCATCGGAATCCGATGGGGTTTCAGAGTGTCGAGAAAGTGTTTACTTTGCTTATCCGGGGTTTCCCGATGTAGGGCGGAGGCTCGCTCCCGCCGTTTTCTCCACCAAAAACCGTATGGATATAGTTTAGTATGCTTGCATATAAATCGATTTTTGGTGAAGGGTGTTATTCCTCCAGCAGTAGTAAGTGCTCCCATGTTTTTTACTGTATTGGGCGTATTGGATTTCGGCGGGAGCAGCTATACGCCCTACGATTAAAAACAGGTTCTTCGACAGACTGAAAGACGGCTAAACAAAATGAATCTCTATCATCCCGCGCTTCCAAAAACGCATCTTGACAATGGGTGCGTATTTGTAGTAATATACACATATAATCTTCCGACAGACGAGTAGGAAGTTATGAAAAATCTATACAAGAGGTGTCGATTATGGAATTACAAACCGCTACCATCATTGGCGCAGTCAGTGCGCTGGTCATCGCAATCGTTCTGTATCTTTTCCTCCTCCCCAAGAGCAAGGATGGCCGTCTCGGCAATCGTTTTGTTCAGGCTGCACACAATTTCTTCAACTGCAAGTATATGCTGATTGAAGTAATTGCAAAGTTCCTCTATGTTTTTGCTACCTTCTATTACTTTATCCGAGGTTTCTTCACCATGTTCTGCAAGGAAACAGTAATTGTTGACTACTTCGACATTAAAGAGCAGCACATGATTTGGGCCGGCATCAAGCTGATGATTCTGGGCCCCATCATTGCCCGCTTTGTCTACGAGCTGGTCATGCTGCTTGTTACGCTGGTTAAGAAGAGCAATTCCATCGATGCTAAGCTGAAGGATCAGAATCCCGATGCCAAGAAAGAGGACATCTTCGATTTGAAGCGTGAGACCATTCTGCCCCCCGCTCCCATTCGTGCCACGGCCGTGATTGTTGGCTATGACCCCAACACCGGCGCTCCCATCTATGCCGCTGCTCCTGTAGCTCCTGTAGCTCCCGTAGCTCCCGCCGCTCCTGTAGCCCCCGCTGCACCCGCTGCCGGCGCTCCTGTGATTATCGGCTACGATCCCAATACCGGCGCTCCCATCTACGGCAATCAGAACAACCAGTAATTTCCTACATAGAAACGCTCCCCCGGCTTGTTTAACACAAGCCGGGGGTTTCGTGTTGATTACGATTTCCATTGATCCAATCCACCACAGGCTGCGCTTTGGACATTACATCCTCCCATGTGAGCTCTTTTCCGGTAGCTACATACTCATAGAAATCATTAAGAATCCCGGAGAGTTCCTTGACATCACCTTTGGCATCGGCATTTTTTATCAGCTCCCTGGCAGCAGCTTCTACGCTGCTCTTGGTAAACTTAGTGCCTCCGGTAACTTGACTTTGCAGCTTCAAAAGCTGCTTGAGGTACTGGTTGTCCTCCTGAAGTTTGGCATTGCTCTTTTCCAGAGCCTTGTTGGCTTTCTCAAGAAGCTTTTCCTGCTCAGACATCTGCTTGCTGACAAACTCCCGGCTAAAGCGAATGTCATGGTTCGTAGTTGGGTTGGTATTGTCCACATTTTTCGCTTTTGTATGGCTATTTACCAATGCTACCCACGCAGTTTTTACAATATCATAATTGCGGAACATGGTTCGTAAGCCATTTTCGTATGCGCCAGAATGAATTTGGCCAGCAATACGAGCAAGAATCTCCTCTGCGTACAGCACAGATGCGTCACTATTACTGTGTTTAGAAACCTGATATGCAGATGCCACGGATAATGCAGTTAAAATATATCGTTCAGAATAGTCAATTAGTTGGTCACGAAGAATGGAAACAAATTCCTCTCGCCCAGCTGCTTCACCCCAAATATGGAACGCCTCATGGCCCGCAACCTCCATAGCATTACCCGCAAATCTTGCCTGAATACCAACGATACATTCATTCCCGTCAATTAATGATATGGAATTATCCTTAATGCGATAGGTGTAACCATCGTCGTTATATTCCATTTTTTGAAAGGCAAAGGAATCTATCCCTAGTTTCTGGAGTTCTCTTTGGGTTCCTTCAGCATAGGCAGTGATATTATACGAGTTTGCTTCTTCGTAAGCATACGCAATCTGCCCGATTTTTCCGCTTGTTTGTGCGCTTCCATGCACTCTCGTAAGAAAACTTTGTCTATCTTCAGATTTTCCTTTTTGTCCATTTCGAAAAACCTCCTGCTTTTTCTCCTTACTTGCTTTTATATTCATTTCAGGCGGTGCTCTGCCTTGATTCTGCGCCTTTTCCTCCTGGGCAATGCGCCGGATTTCCTGCATAAACCCTTCCATATCCGCCCGGTCTTCCGGCGCAAAGGCGTTCATGTCTGCCTGGCTGTCGCATACGATTTCCGTAAACACTTCCATCGCCAGCGCATCGGTGCCGGTTTCAGCGTCATATCCCATGTCGAACGCTTCGGAATACATGGTGATAATATTCTTTACCGCTTCCTCTGTGCCGCAAAGCTCAACCAGCCGGTCATATACCTTGCGAACATCCACCTTATCGTTCAGGTTTTCGCTTTCATGGCCAAATTCCCGGTGCGCCATCTCGTGACGCAGTAACTGCTGCGCCGTGAACTCAGGGTGGTCCGCACGGATAAAAACTTTATCGCCGCAAATTGCCGCCCTCACTTCACCAACGCCTTTAATTCTCAGGTTTCCGCCGGTAAAGCATACCACTTCCAGCCCATTTCTTGTACCTTCTGCTATGGCCTGATTATCGTTGATGTTTTAATTATACTGCCCAGCGTTTTCCAAAGCAAGAGCTTTTCTACCCAAATTAATCGCCAATTTTTTGACAATATCCGGAAGTCCCTTATCGAAAGCTCTGGCATCCATCTTTTAATAGGTGAATTGACATATTACAATTAAGCATACCAACAACCCACCAAAACTGTCGTGAACCTGAGGTTGTGTAAAATGCGCCTGCTGCTCATCTGTCAGTTAATTCCCCTAGCTATCTTTGCATATATTGCTATCGTCAGACGAAAACCTATCCTAATAGGCACTTTGGCTGGGGCGACTTCCCCACAAAGTCAGTACATAGTTTCTGGCGCTGGTTTGAAATGAACCTTGATTTACCCGCCCATAATAGCTATAATGGTAAACAGAAAAGGATAAGGAGGAATCTGTATGTCCGCTTTCTACGACCGGCTCAAAACAAAGATGCCAACCGACAATGAGACCAAAACAAGCTTAATTGGTTGGGCTTTTGAGATTATCTTTCTTCTGTTTGCCCACTTATTTATTCTTTTTTCGTTTGGAGCATTTGTCCCTATTATGCTGGCCCTTGCTTGTCTGAAAACAACTTGGTTAACGATCCTTTTGGCGGTTGTATGTGTAGGTATTTGCATTGTTTTATCCGCCGCCATCGTCATGGATATTTGTAAAATCATCTATTTGGTAAAAGAGATACGCCATATGGATAAGGGCAGATAGAAGTCCGTGCATGGCAATCCTCACTCCAGTAATACTGCATCGTGCAAATGGTAATTATCACTTCTGAACCGGATACAATATCTGCAGCAGCGTATATGCATATTCCACCTTTCTGAAACAACGGAAGAAGCAGAACCTACGTCCGGCGGGGGAGTAATTCAGAAGAATCCTCTTGCCGCGCCCATCGGCTCTGCTTCCAAAAACACATTATCATAGAAAAGCAAGGGTGTCAAGATTGATGGTGTTTCTTTTGGGAATATTTTAAGTATGGTGGATTTGATTAGAGGTAATGGCTCTAGACTGTCGATAAACTCGGCAATTTGGGATTGAAGGGGGCGATTGAGAACATCGCCCCGCAGAAAAAACTCCCGTTTTATTGATATATTTGGGCAAATTCGTAATATTTTACAAAGGGCCGATGAGGGCATCGGCTCCTACGACCACCTTTTTCGACAGTCTGAAGCCACCCGAAGGGGTGGCGCGGAGAAGGAGGGATTTGTTTAATCAAGGTAGCAACCAGTTTTTGAACTGGTTGCAGCAATATGCCACCGGCATATTGCGATTTATAATTTTCAAATCCCTCCTTCTCCGCCCAAAAAAAGAAGCCACCCATTTGGGTGGCTTCCTTTTTTTGGCGGAGAAGGAGGGATTTGAACCCCACATAAAAACGGCAAAAACGCTTTAGAAATCAGCACTTTTAGAAATTCATATCAAAACTCATCTCAAAAGTGTATTCCATAGGAATTGTCCATCAAACGCAAGTCACCCATTTTTAGCATCCAGCACCTGCTGTCCAACCTGTTTACTGTATGGGTTATTCTTAGCGCTGGTAGAGCCGGTGGCAATCTGCCAAAGGACAGCTTTCTGTTCCATAGTCATACCGGACATACTATCAATGGCTGTCTGTATCTCTTTGTTCGAGTAACTGCCATTGCCGTCAGCATCGTAGTCGGACTTAATCTCCTGTAGCTTGATATAGTTTCTGGGTGTTACCCCGAAATCATAAGCTAACTCCACTTTAGCATATTGCTTCTCATCCATAGCACCACGGAGCGCCGAAAGCTGTATTGCTTCATTCGTGGAAAAATCAACACATGTCTGCCATTTCTGAATATCGGTTACCTTATCATTACCCGGCTCCGGTTCCAAATCCTCTAAAGCATCGACAAGATACAACGCCTCATCCTTGGAAAGGCCAGCCTCCGTATATTCCAGATAGTCGTCTAAATCGCCATTTGCCTGTACCATAGTCAAATACTCATCAACAGTCATACCTTCTTGCATGGCATCCAGCAGTTTGGCATATTCCGTAGGCTTCCCGGAAGAAGTCTCCATATCGGTACCCATGAGCTCGCCTACCAGCAGAAGCTTCTCGTTCTCGGTCAAATCCGCATCAAGAATCACTTTCCGTTTGGCAGCCTTTTCGCCCCTCTCTAGCAGCTCAGCAGCCCGGTAGCCATACACAACATCCAGAATCGTTCCGGCATCCACGCCCTCATCGTCCAGTATATCCATAACCTTTTCCAAAGTCTCGGATTCAAGAATACCATAAACAGCGATTGTTTTTCCCTCATCAGAAATATTGCTGCTCCTGATTATGTCCAACTGCACATCCTTTTTTGCTTTGTCTTTGGTTTTCTCAGCGCTTCGCAGCGCATCAATAAGTTCATAGGCATCTCGGGCTTTCACGCCGGCATCCAGCATATCTTTGTACATAGCAGTTTGCTTTGCACCAAGGCTATCAAAGCCGCTCTCAACCCACTGCACGGCCTCAGGTACAGAGTTCTTGCCCATAACCGCAGTACGCAGCGCATTTCCCAACGCTTCGATAGGGCTTTCCTTGTAAATCGGATACTGCAAAATGTCCTGACCATTTTTATCAACGGTGTAACTCCCGCCCTCGGAAAACGCCTTCAGACCCTTCCATGTTTTTGAAATCTGACCGCCGCCGAATGGTGGAATCACATAGGCCAGTTTGTTCAGCTCATCCTGCACCTTCTTCCACTTATACCGTCCATCCCAATCATCATTGGTCAGCACATCGACGAGTACACTTAAATCCGGGATGGCAGAAGAAACAGGGATTCGTCCTCCATCGGTTTCGATGCCAAACAATGTCAGAGCCGCAGAAAACGGCAATTCGCCCAGACTGCTCTTCGCAATATTCTTAACGGCCTCCCCAGCACCTTTTTTGTTGGTTTCAAAGGATACATTTCCGCTTACTATACTGCTCAAACTCGGAATTTTGTAACCGGTTGTGTCTCCAACAAAATCGTTGATCAGGCTGATTGGGTCAAGCGCAGGCCGTCTTCCGAACAGAAGCTCGAACAAATCGTTGAAAAGATACGCCCGAACAAAGTACGAAAGAAACGACATTGCGATCTTAAAAGCAGCCTGTCCACGATAATGCCGGGGCATATCCTTGAACACTTCGCTGTACTGGTTATTTACCTCAAGCTGGAACTGGGTAAACATCTTTATGATTGGATTTACTGAATGGAAAAGCGTAGGCATATCGCCCTTAGCTCGTCCTGCCATAACACCGGCGGCAAAAATATCCGCCTCATGCAAGGCTTCCGTCTCCGACATACCGCTTTGCAGGTTCTTGTAGTAAGCAGCACGAAGAAGCGTGTCCGAAGAGAAGTTATCCACGATATTCATAAGAATACCCGCGAGCTCAGAGGCCTTCTGAATCTTAGTCTTTACCAGAACATCACTACCCCGTCTGCTGGTCAGGAAATCCGACTTCCCCACAATGCCATCATCCGCATTCCGCAAAGTATCCCACATAGCCCGCAGCATATTCCTGTCGCCGACACGGCCGGCAGCCTGAACAAGGGGAATAAAATTCGTCATGGCAGAGCTCACATTGCCTACTACCATATTTGCGCCAACCCGGCTGTTCAAGTTTTTTGCAAGACGGTAAAACCGATTTCTGCCAAAAAGTGCCTCAACTCCACGGTCAAGTCTGCTTTTTTTGTTAGCCAAAAGATTGGTGTACTCATCCAGCTCATTCACGAAGTTGCTCAGCGAATACTTGCCTTTCTCCAATGTTGACTTAATTAAGTCTTCCTTTTCCGTATCGCTCAAATCTTCTCTTGTGCGGATATTATCAACCTGCTTTTGGATACCTTCCTCGCTGGTTCGATAGCGTATTTGGGTGGCCAGCGCACGCAGGTTTTGGATATTCTCGGTATGGAAGATTACATCAGACACGCCCTCAATGTACCGGTCAAAGCCCTCTACAGCGTCATACACGGTATTAAACCCCAAACGCTCCTGAGCATTGCCAAACCAGGTAGTACCCGGCTTGAATGTATGGGTAAGGCCGTTTATGGTTGTGGGCAGCACATCTACCTGGGTATCAATACCAAGTACCTTACCGAAGTATGCCATAATGCCATCGCCGCCGTCCGGCTGGAAATGGGGGAAGTATCCCTTACGGTAGCTTACCGGCTCATAGCCGAAGCGAACCCGAACTTCATTCATCATGGTAAACAACTCATCGTAAATCTGCCTGAACTGCTCCACGCTGCGCTGAATCTTGGCTTTATCCAAATTAGGATTACTTCCCCAAAGGTCAAGAATGACCGCCTGCCACTCCTCCAGCGTCTTACCATCCCGGGTCTTGATATAACCTTGTGTCTGCTTCAGTGATTCAATATTGTCCTGAGCCTCACCAAGAAGCTGAACAGCGTGGGCTTCGGAGACAACATTTCCTTTGGCAACTTTTCGGCTCAGATTCATATCTGCGACACGGTTGCGCATCTCCGTTTTGAATCGAGTACGCGCGGCTTCGGCTATCTGCACCGGCTCAAAGTAGGCGCTTAAAACCTGCTTGGCAATCACCTTATCGGGAACAATGTCATAGACATTCCTCGTCATGGTCTCGCGGCTGTACTGAATGCCCATGGCCTTATCTTTCCATTCGTTGGCAGTTTCCAGATAACTATCCGCTTTTTCAAACAGAGCTGCATGCACCTGCCGTTTATACTCAGTAATGGACTTCCGGGCCTCCTCATACTCCTTCTTGGCCTCGTAAACCTCCCGAATGCCTTCCACATTATCCTTGCTGGGGTCTAGCTGTTCCAGAGACATTTCACCCCGCAGCAGCTTGCCAACAATTTCCTCGTCGGCCGCCGTAAGCAAATTTCTTCTCACGGCCCGTTCGGAATTCCGCCGGGCATTCTTCATTTTGTTTCCGGCTTCCAGAGCTTCCTCCACGGTGCGTACCTTGGGCATCTGAGCCTTTTTCTCGGCCTGTGCCGCTTTATCCTCGCCGAACCGGCGAACCTTCCACAGGTCATTCCTGAGCTCATCGATAACGCTGTCAAAGCTCTCCCGTGCTGCCTGCTTCATCGTTCCGGCTGCCACGCCATAGTATTCATCCAGGCTCTGCTTCTGTTTCACAATGGAGTTAGCAACTTCATACATCTTCACCAGTTGATCTGCCGGGTGGGTAATCTCCTCCGGGAACAGCTCCGGCGCCATGCCCCGCAGCTCATCGTAAAAAGTATCAACCGGAATACCGCCCTCATTGACGATCCTCAGCGTCCACCGGCTTCGCTTTTTGAAATCCAGAAAGTCCACAATATCTCCCTGATCACGGGCATCCAGAGTGACCGCTGTAGTACGCAGCTTATCCTTGATATCCTTGTACTGGTCATAGAATTCCCGGTCTTCAATTTCTCCCTTGCGCCAAGCGTCTTCAAAAAGCTGGTCTGCTATCTCCTGAGATATCTTTCCGGTTTCCAAATACGCATCAGAAAGCTGTTGCACCGTACCCCTCAGAAAATCTCTTGCCTCCGCGTAGGGAACGCCAAATGTGTTACGAAGCGCCTGAAAAGCCTTCCACTCCTTGCTTGTCAAAGTATCTCTTGCTTTCGCGGGAAGATTTTCCCGAGCAATAGGCGTTACCTCCTCAGCTTCCAACGGCTCTGCCTTTGGCTCAGCCCTACCGCGCATTTCTTCTACCTCTCCGGCAATCTGCGCCTCGTCCGCATCTTGGTAGCTATCGTCAAACGAAAATGTTTCCTTTGCTAAATATGTATCATAAACCGATTTATCTCCGTATTCAAAGATATCCATGAAAGGAACGCCCTCAGTCTTGACATTTGAGCCTTCATAAGATATACTACCTATGTAACCACCCTGAGTGCAGGTGATAGGCGCAGAGAGGCCTATCGCCGAAAGCAGACGGGTGGTTCTTTTTTTGTCCGCGTATAGTACATCGCTCGACTCAAGGAAAAACCTTCCGTTTTCATCGGCATTACGATTCCGGGTCTCAGTCTTTGTATAAACACTATTAACTTTCTGCATATCGTTAATATAAAAACCTTTTTCCACAGGGTGCATATCAAAGACGACAAGAACAGGACGCCTATTTTCGGCTAAAACAGAACCATACAGAATCAATCGAGAGTTTATACCCTTGCTGGTCAAAATTAATATGGGATCTTCAAGGATTTTTGGAATATCTGCCAAAATATCAATAGAAACTTCTGGATGATCGTGGAGTATTTTCTTTGCCTTTTCCGGGGTTAGGTATATATCACTTTCGATACCTCCAAGTGCTTGGATCACACTTCCTGTGCTTCCAAGAATGAATGTAGGGACATCAGTGCTTTGCCCAAATCTATTCCAACTGCGAATATCTTCAGCAAAAGCAATAGCCTCCCCTGAGTAAACGCCCGGCCTTTCAGTAGAAAACCTCTCCACCGGCGGCCCGGTGGGCTGCTCCGTACCGTTCTCCTGCATCTGCAATCGTCCGACACCGTTTTCGTCCATCCATCCTCTCACGCCCTCTGTGAACCTGTCAGCCCCAGCGCCAAAGGCATTGATGCCTGCGTATGCGTCCGCGAGAACTTCCTCCACACACCGTCTGAAGGTTTCCTCGTACTCATCGGCAGAGGCATTCTCTTGACAGCCATAAATCGCCCAAAGGTTATCCTTGTAGGTATCCAGTACCCGGCTAAACTCCTCCATGGAATGCTGCTCCATAATACTTTCCGCAAGGAAATCGACCATAGAGCGAAGCTCGTTTGATTTCCAGTGGAAAATCTCATGGTCACCGAGCTGCTCCACAGAAACTTTGTTGTCCGCCTGAAGAATAATCTTATCGGATTGGAAAACACCCCGAGCATAGCCAACGCGGCCGTCAGACCTGGCAACCTCGATGCCGCCTATTACATAAGTAACCGTGCATCCCGTTTCCTCATAAATCTGCTTGGCAGTAAGCTGCAATTCGGCGTCCCAATGGCTCTCAGGGATTACTAAGAGATTCTGCGCATCTGTGCCGTTCTGTAGACCCAGTTCCTTGCTGCTGACATTCTGGATTATGCCTTGTCGCCGTAAATCATTCGCAGCATTCTGTCTTTGAACGCTTGCCACTGTGCCTGAGTAGGCTGCGGGCCGTTTCCCTGCTGCGCGGCTTCCCAGGCTTCCAGCTTGCTCTGCGGTACCCGGGTCAGCATACCGTCCCTGCCCTCCATCAGATACACCGTTTCCTGTGACGGTTCCGGGCTGGGTAACTGTAGGGGTCTGGGTTCGTTCGTTGCTGTTTGCATTTACTGTACCTCCGTTCTTATTTGTAAAGTTAAACTTATTGCCAATCCTACTTACCGCTTCGCCAGTAACTTCTTTGACGGTCTTGGACTGAACCTCTTTGGTCGCCCGAGCATAAGCCCGGCCCTCTGTCTCGGACTCCATCCGGTCGATTTCGTCCATAATTTGATTATATGTGTCAAAGTCAATTTCACCGGCAGCAAAAGCATGCTCCACCGCCCCCCGGTCTATGCTCTCGCCTCTCGAAGTGTCAGGTTCGGACACATTTTCAATTCCCATCTGCCGGGCAATCTCAGCCTGGAAAGCCTCTTGGCCAGTTATCGACTTCTGCTGGGTATCATTCTGGGTTTGTGGTGAGGATTCCGTGGGAGTATCCTCCCTGCTTTCTTCGCTCTGGATGCGCTTTCCTTGTTCCTCGGCCGCGGCTGCAGCATATTCAGCACGAATAGCATCCTCATCGGCCTGAACAAGCTGAACAATCTCAGCACCGCTCAATTCTTTGCCACTATTTACCCTCTGCTGAAACTGCACAGCCAGCAAATAGCTCAAGCTGTCATGGTCAGATTCCAAACCCTCCGCAATCAGCTCTTCCACGGAGCTTCCATATATTTGCTTAACCCTTTTGTTTTGCTGATGATTGGAATAGGCATTAACCGCAGAAGAAAACACACTCTCACCGCCGCCAAGCAATAAGCCAACGCTGGCACCCATGCCAAATTCCTCGGCCATCTCCTTCAGATTCGCAAGCTGCGTGTCTGGTGCATAGGCAACCTTCGCCACCAAATTGTTTACAAAGCCCTGTAAGACTTCCTCGCCGCCTTCTTCCGCAGCGGATACCAGCCACGCAAGCAGCTTATTGCCGTCGCCCATGAGCTCCTCAGGCAGGCCCTGAATACCGCTTGTACCGCTGAAACCCACCTCAATGCCGGAGTTGATTAACGATGTAATTGTGGCACACAAGGCAGCCGTCGTGTCGCTGGCACCCATGGACTTGGCCTGTTCGTAGTCGCCGCTATATGTTCTCCCATAGCTGAGCCAGAAGCTGGGATTCCTCGCCATGTTCTGAACCGTAATACCTGCCTTCGTCAAGAAATTGCCGCTCATATACGCAGCGTTTGTGGCAAGCCTGGAAGATGTGGCTCCAGCGGAGCTTCCCGCTGTCATGAACGCAAGCACCGCATCCGGAACAGCAGCAACCGTGCCCTCGATGATGCTGCCCGCAATATCGTAAGCCTTGCCGCCGCCCATTTTCTCCTTATAGAGGTTTCTGTTAAATGCCTGGGCATTATATGCATCGCTGTAATAGTCAGAAACAGATGAAACAGGATTATTCTTCCACCCCAACGCCTGCAAGGGTTTTCCTACCAAATAGTCAAGAGTACCGGTAATGCTTTTGTTGAAAGAGCCTAACCCAGATATGGCAGAAGCTCCTAACCAATCCAAAAAATTGCCAGCAGAAAAGTTGCTGTCTCCTGTCATCAGCGAATACCACTCATCAGGGTCTACACCTGCCTTTTTCATTTCGGCCATAACTGTATTCTTATAGCTATCACTTACCTTACCATTATTGGCTACAATATACTGCAGAGCTTCCAGAACGGTGCGATTCTCACCCGGCATGCTTACCTCGGAAAGAATCTGCATTTTCTCGTCCATAAGCTTGGAATTGTACAGGTTGGTATAGAAAAGATTCTCATCGCCGGTGCTGGAAACCATTTTAACCTGCGCTTCCCGCAAGGTCATGGCCTCCGGTGCATACGCTTTCAGCCATGCAAGTTCTTCCTCCGAAATATCCGGCGTTCCCTTGCTCGCAGACTCCCGCATTTCCTTGACCTGCTTATACAACTTACCCCATTGAGAATTGACAGACTTTCGTTCTTCCAAAGCTTCAGGCGTGCCAATTTCCCAAAGTTCAGCAGCTCTCTCAGCCAATTCGGTTTTTTGCCGCTCAAGTTCAGCGATTTCCGCGCTGGTATTCGCATCGATGCCCTCTATCAGACATTCCAGCTCCGTATAACTCTTACCGGCGTACTTTTGACGATAAGCCATATCCTGCTGCCATGTTTTATAGCTGTCTTCCGAATCCCAGTTCCCATAGAAGTCTGCCAATTCTTTGATTGTGCCGGAATTGTCTTTGCTAATCTCGGCATACAGGTTTGTAAGCTGCTCGGAGAGCTCTGCATCGCTTCCGTAATCCGCATACAGCTCGCTTATCCTGCTCAGAATCTCCCTGCGCTGGTTGTCGTAGTCCGTTCGGAAACGCTCTATCTCGTCCTGACTGCGCCATCGATCACTGCCAAATTCCAAATTCCAGCTATTGTAATGATTGTACAGTCTGTCCTGCAAATCGCGAATCTTGTATTCCGGGTTTTCCCTGACAAGCCCCTGCAAATCATCAAAAGAAGGCTTGAGGCCGGAAGACAAAGAAAAATTAACATTGTCTTGGTACTTTTGGTAGCCAGTTTGTGCCTTGCTGCCGGATTGCGCGGCGTTTTCAAGTCTTGCCTGGGCCTGAAGATATTCAAAAGAAGGTTTGGTTGTCACAGACTCATCGTCTGGCTGAACGGTCGCAGGCTTATTGACGGGCCGGGCAGGCTGCCCATCCGCCTCGGCAGAATCATCATAATTAACTGCCTCCGGCTTTTGGTAAGCCAGTTTTTTCAATTCTTCATAAGACGGCTTTCCCATATCGCACCTCCTTAAAGGCCAAGTTTCCGGGTAATAGTAATTACATCAGATTGTGTAACGATGCCGCTCTCATAAGCACGCTGCAACCGCTCATTGACAGTTGTCTTCCATGTATTAGTGTTTTGGCCAGCCGAGGCCATAGGAAGATTCCTCACAAAATTAAATCCTGTATCACTCAGCGTATATTGCCACGGTGTAGCATTGATAGCATCGCCCAGATTGCTATATCCCTTTGCAGTCAGCGCATTTTGAGTAGCCGGGTCAAGCGTCCCGCTCTGAGTCACACCAAGCCACTTCTGAAGCCCCTTGATTTGGTTGGCGCTATAGTTATTACTGCCGGAACCGCTGTCGATTACAGGTTCATAGGTACTGCCATTGTTCCAGGGCTGCTCAACCATTGCCTCAGCCAGCGAGTTAAAGTTCGCATTCTTCAGGGCAGCACGGCTTTCCGGGCCAAACAAGCCGTCCGGGGTCACACCAAGCCAATTTTGCAAAGCCATAATATCCGCTTGGCTATAGCCCTCATTATCCCAGTTTTTAACCCCGCCGTATATCGATGCTGAGCCGCTGCCGGAACTGTTGCCTAAACCGCTGGAGAAACTCCCGCCGGAACCGGAGCTTTCGGGAATACCCAAAATCTCCGCAACTTCCGGTGTAGCATATCCCAGCGTATTATAAAGATTCAAAGCATTGGCAATTTTCTGTTGATCCCGCTCCGCCTGAAGCTGCTGCTGGGTGATATGCTGGCTGTAGGCGTCACTGTACAGCTCCGGGATAATATCCGCAAGTTTACCGGCATAGTAATCGCCTGCCTGCTGGGATGCCGTAATCGCCGCAGTGCTCGGCACGCCGCCGGTAAGTACGCTGGCTTTGGCCAAAGCGTTCTCGGCCGCACGGTCACCTTCACGAAGATACGCTTTCTTATAGGCCGCAAACCGGGGATCAGTCTCCGGGTCATACTGAAAGCTTCCTTCAGAGGACTGCGGCATATTCCCGCTGTCCTCTTCGCCTCCCTGCGTCGGCAGCTGGCCAACATTTGAAGACTGCGCCTGCTGCTGTCCGGCCACGGTAGAATAGGTCTTTCTAAGCTGGCTCTCAGCCTCCTGCGCCAACAGCTTTGCTTCCGGCGTGCTTGCCTTGCTTGCATCCTGTTTCAAGGTCAAAAGGCTCAAGCCAAACTCCGGGTATTTCTGCGTAGTTGCCAAATCCTCCTGGCTGAATTCCGGCAACATGCCAGACTTATTTGCCGCGCTCAAGAAATCATCGTATGTATATGCCATGTTAATTCCTCCCCATAGTAGATTTCAGTTCAGAACCGGAGTACCGTTCCCGAACAATAGAATATATTCTGCATTCGCCTGCGCCGGACAGCCGAAGCCGATAGTGGTCACACCGCCGAGGAACAATGGGCAGATAATAGCTGCGCTTTGCGCCGTCCCCTGTTATGCTGCCGGCGGGCCGCCATACGCCATCGCTGTCAAACTGCAGCTCCGCCGTCATGCTGGCGCCGTCCCCCAGCTCTACCCGAATTTGCAGTTTGCTGACGCCCTTCTTGTTGGGGTCACCGTCGTAGAAATCACCGAATTCCGCAAACCACTCAAGGCAACCCTCGTTCGGATCCAAGGCATCCACCTCCCAGATATGGCCGGTGCTTTCCAGATAATAGAGCTGTCCGTCCTGCTTGGCAAAGGCAAGAGCATGAGTGCTATCCTCCTTGTGCCACAGGTCAAACCGTGTATCAAATACATACATTTCCCACACGCCGCCCCGACGCAGGCTAGCGTAGTACCGCAGACCGTCACTGCCGGCCACAGCAGCGTCGAACCTTTCGCTGCCAAGCTCCAGCCCTATGCATTGCGGTATGCCACCCGTATAAGCCACAACGCCGCTGCGGCTCATATAAAACAGCGTTTCTCCTGCAATGGCAAGACTCTTGCTGCACCCCGGGGCAAGCCCCATGGAAGCGGTACCCATGGCCTGAAACTCCGATGGGACATTGCCGTAAACTTTATAAATATGGTCTTCCTTGAAGAAGGTAGCATATCCTCTATACGCCACGCACCCGGTAAAATTACCTGCCGAACCCGGCTCCAAGGCCCAAGCGTCGGTATCCAGACCGTCATAGACTTGCCAGTTAAAAATATCCCCCAGCTTGCTGGCGTAGATAGTGCGCTCCGTGCAGCCCCACAACCGGTTTTCGTTCTCGCAAAGGTATTTCAAATCCGGAACCGTTCTGCTCACCGAAAGCGCGCCATGCTCGGTGTAGCCTGCACCATCCTCCAGCGTGAAGGTGTTCTCGTAAAAAATGAGCTTGTCCCCATCAATCTGGCGAATGATGGGGGTCTTGTTATTCTCCGGATGCTCCGTGCATCCGGAAATGGTGACGGCATCCCCAGTACGGAATATCTTGCTCCAGTCCACTCCAACACACTGCATCGTGTTGGAAACTGCCTCTTCGTCATACAGCTGCGTACTGGCAAATGTGAGGCTTTTGCCTGACCAATGTGCCTCCATGCTTCCAAAAGTATCCGTTTCCACATTGTAGTAGCACTTGTCGGGAAAAATCACGATGTAAGAGCCCATGGAAGAAAAGACCTTCTCCCCCGAAGAAACAACACCCTTCTCCACGCCGTCATAGTAGAAACGCTCCCCATCTACCCAGCAGAGCTTTTCCCAGGCAAACAGGCCACAGGGCTCTTTCAAAATCCCTTTCATTCCACGCAGTTTCCGGGTAGCGAGTAAGGGATAATGGTCTGCGGTCAGATTCCGCATATCCCACAGCTCGCCCTCAGATGCACCCATGCGTTGATTCAGCCCAGAGAATTTAATCTGCTGGCCCTTGCGAATCCCGTCCCGGTATTTCATATCCGGCAGCTTCATGCTGTTGTACCTCCTTCAAATAGAACGCCGTTAATATAAAGCGCTCCGGTAATATCCACCCGCGTAACACCATCCTCCTGCTGCGTTACTTTTACGCCGCAATCCAGCTCATCCATGCGGCCGGCTATATCTTCTTGGTTGCTCTCCAAAGCCAGAATACGCTCATCGAGTTGTTGTTGTTCACTTTCCAGCCAGCCCAGCGCCTGCTCTGTCTGCTGGACCGCTGAAAGCAAGTTATGAAGCTCAGTCAGAAGATCATCATAGCAAGACTGAATTGCCACAATATCCTCGCCTTGGCTTGCAACACTTGTTTGCAGACTATCCAGCCTGCCAAGCACAGAGGAAACCGTCTGCCCAAGCTGGGACACCTGTTTTACAATCGCCGCGGTGGCGCCGTCCTGCAGGGCTTGCAGAGCCGTGGGATTCCAGTTGCTGGCGTTCAGATTCGCCAAGGAGTACCGTAGCTGCTCCGTCAGCACATACATGTAATTGTGCAGCAAGCCAATTTGTTTTTTGGGGGACTCATCTCCCGTAAATGTCGGAAAGTTGCTGTCCACCGCAGACCAGTTAGATGGCATTGTCATTCCTCCATACAGCATACAGGGCCGGCCATCGCCGGCCCTGCCAAATTCTTCCTAACCTAAGTAAGCAAAGGATGCTTCGGTCACAATCCCTCTGTGGTATTTTCCTCGGGGGGATGAGCGGCATCCGTCTGGCCGTCCTGCAGCAAATCCTTACCGGCGGTATTATCCACAGCCTTCAGCCCGGCTTCCAGAATTTTAATCAGCCAGCCGGGAACGGCAGCACCCAACGCCACAGCATTTTCCAGGATACTGCCGAGCTCCGTGATTATGTACCACGCCAGCACCAACGGAAGCACAATGCAGGGCCATGTGATGCCCAGCGCCGGGAAGTTATCACACAGCAGGCCAATCACGCCGTCAGCAACGGCGGCAACGATTACAGCAAATATCATGCCGGTTTTGTGCCACAGGCCCTCCCTCGCGGCCTTGGAGCTCCAGGAGCCTGCCTTGCAGGCGGCAGCCGTTCCGGAGATGTAGTCCAGCGCCATCAGGCACACCCACACGACAGCCATAACACCACGCCAGCCCAAAAAGGCGGACAGGCCGGACAGCAGCGCCGCCAGGGATGCTTTCAGTACAGTCAATTTTTCGTTCATTGTCTTTTTCCTCCTATGTATCGTTTTTATTCAGGGCTCTGTAGAGCATTTCTACCGTCTCTCCCTGCGTGGTCGGTTTGTCCGGGGCAAAATTGCCCGGAACAATTCCTTGAGCCATTGCCCACTTTACCGCAGGCGATTGTTCGGTACTGGGATAGACAGCATCCCCATCTGGGCCATATACTGTGTACCCAACCGGGCAATACTCCTTCGCCAGCTCCAAATCCTTATAGGCCCCGAGCTGGCTGCCGGCATCATCCCAGCTTTTGCGGATACGGTACCACCGATCCGGCGCTGTGTCCGGCTTGCTTGCTCCAAAATACGCCGCAATCACCTTGGCCTCCTCCGCCGCCAGCTTTTGGAGGTTGGTATCCTCCAAAAGCCAGCGGGTGGCGCGGGTTTGGGTATGGAAGCTGTGCTCCAGGATGATACCCGGCGTGCCAACGGAAGCGGCGCCCCGGAGAACGCCGTAATATTCGCCGTTGCTGCCTCTGCGGGTATTGATGCGGGGGCTTTGGGTCGTGCCCATCACCTTGGCTGCGGTGTCCGACAAAGCGGTGCCCAGAGCGTCGGTGCTGCCGTCCAGCATCACATAAGCAACTACATAATCGATATCCTCGTAGACCCCGCTTCCGGCGGCGTTGGAGTGGAGACTGAGAAACAAGTGACAGCCTTTGCTTGCCTTGCCCCGGGCTTCCAGACCCAAATCCTTTTCGGCATCGTCCCGGGTGGTAATCACCTGAAAGCCGTAGCCCTCCAGCTCCGCTTTCAGCAGAAGATGGAGCTTCCAGTTCATCCGGGATTCGTAATATTCCGGCACCGCCGGGGAGCGGTTATAATCGCCGTAATGCCCGGCATCCAAGCAGATGCTTACCATGTGTTACGCCTCCTCATAGCCGTATTTTTGCAACACGGCAATCACTTCCCCGGACAGCACCTTTTTGAGCTGTCCGGCTGGCAGCTTCAAAATGGCAGCTACCAAAACCTCCAAATCCGCTGCCTTTTCCCCCTGCGCTTTCATGCGGCGGTTATAGGCAAGGATTTTTTCTCTCAGCTCTTTTTTCATTCCGTCGCCCCCGATAGCAGCAATTCCATCGCCTCTTCCAGCATATCTACCCGAGAGCGCAGCGTGGGAGCATCATCGGGCTGCTCTTCTTCGCTGGGGATATAGCCATCCTCGTCCGGGATGCTCTCAACCTTCCAGCCGGCAATGAATACCCCGTCCTCGATTTTGTAATCGGGAGAAAGGGTCTGGGTTTCCGGGTTATACGCAGGCTTATCCAGATATACATATTTCATGATGTCTGCGCCTCCCACTTCACAAAGCCGTTTTCGTCCACCGTGCAGCCCATACGCAGCAGCGCGGCGATGCGATATTCATCTGTCCATGCGTCACCTATTCCGTCGCACATGGCATACTTTACTGCAGTATCAATTCTCGCGTATGTCATAAAAGCGTTTACCCGGTTGTGAGTTGCCGTCGCCCTGCCATCGGGAATCAGCATGCCATTGCTAACCAGCGCGCCATAGGAGTTGCTGACCATCATGACACCCGGCTGCGTTTTGGATGCAAAGGGTATGGTTGCCACCCCATCGCCGACAACACTTTGTCCATCAATCTGCACATCCTCCACAGGAATCTCTCCCGCAAGTTTTGCCGCAAATTCTTCTTCCGTTCCCGTATACCCGCCGTCCTGGGCGTAAGCATAAGCGGATTTGCCGTCGGCACCGGCTTCCCCATTGTCGCCTTTTTCACCCTGCGGGCCTTGGGGGCCTGTAGGGCCTGCATCCCCCTGCGGGCCTTGCGGGCCAGTTTCACCCTGCGGGCCTTGCGGGCCGGGTTCCCCCTGCTCGCCCACAAAATCCCCATTGGCAAGGCTATCCTCAATGGTTTGCATCAGGGCGGTCATGTCGTCTGCGATGCTTTTCAGGGCGGTGGCTTCGCTGGTGGAGTCCAGCTTATCCCCCTCGTGATACACGGTATCCGTCACCTGAATATCAAAGCGGGGGCTGACAACCAGCTTGCCGTTTACCAAAACCCGCAGCTCGCAGCGCATCAGGCCGGGGCAGGAGGTAGTCTGGGGCGTAAAGGTGTAGACGAAGGCATCCTTATCGTACAAACATTCATTGTACAAAACCTTACTGTCTGCTTTTATGGCAGTAAAAATCACCTGAGCGTTTTCCCCCGGATTCCATGCTTCCCCGTTTTCCCGGAAATGAAAGCGAATGGCTCTGGCGGTATCGCCGTACTTGGCGTTCAGAAACCCCTGCACCCGGTTCGTTGCCACATCCAGCGTCATGTCATAATTGATCATAACATCCTCCTTTGGCGTTTTTCCCTTAGATGGGGCCAAACTCGCTGAGGTAGTTCTGCCAAGCCACATCCGCGCTTACATGACCCGCCGCAATGTAGGACTCCCGGCCCCATTTGCCGTCCACCGTTACGCCCAGCGCCGCCTGGATCTTCTTGATATTTTCCTCGCTGACACTTCCGTTATCGTAAGTACCCAAAGGGGGCAGGCCGTCGGAGGTGCTGCCGCCGGAAGAACTGCTGCCGGAAGTGCCGCCGGAAGAACTGCCGCCGGAAGAACTGCCGCTGCCGCCGGAAGACTCCGGATGCTCCGCTTCCCATTTTCTCTGGGCTTCAAAGCGGTCATAATCCTCTTTGGATAGGGCTTCTTCCTCCTCCTGCAGCATTTGCAGCTCCTGAAACCAGCGGTCGAAGGCATCGTCAAAGCTCTCCCGGTCGGCTTTCTCCCGCTCCAGATACATCTCGTAGCGTTCATTCAGCCGGTCGGTTTCGGCATCAAAGCGGCTCTGCGCCAGCTCCATAAGCTGGGGAATTTTGTCCGTAAGGGCCTCCATGTAGCCGTTGTAGCTTTGCTGGGCAGCGGTAGACGCATAGGAATTGCCATAGCCGCCGGTAAGGGCCGTGGTCTTTCCCAAGGTATCCTCCATGGCGAGCCTGCCTTTTCGGGTATAGGCTTTGCGATAGCTGTCCCAAAGGGGGTCGGCAAACAGGTCATAGGAAAACTCCCGGCTGTCCAGAGCCTTCAGAGAGTCCTCCAGCTCCTGTTCCCAGCGGGAGGTATACACCGGGCGGCTGCTTTCATGCTGCTGCCGTTTTTTCTTTGCCGCGGTTACGGCATCGCTTTCCAAATATGTGCTCATATTGTATGGGGAGTAAACGGAAATTTACTCCTGTTCTCCTTTCTCCAACATGGGTAAAATCATGTTCAGCTCGTCAATGAGCCTTGTCAGGGTCTTTTCCACCTGCTGCATTCGCTCCGACAGCGTATTTCCCGAAAAATGGGGGGCAGGAATGGGTGTCACGGCAAATCACTTCCCTTCTCCAAGGTTTTGATAATACTGTAAAGCCGCAGACTGCCCTCGCCGCAGAGCTTCAGGCGGAAATGGTCGCACCGGCAGGGACGCAGGGGCAAATGAATCCACCCCAGCCCGGTTTCCGGGAGGGTTCCCGCCGCCAGCCACACGCCGGAAGAATCGTACTCCACCATGACCCGCCCCCAGCCCTTGAGACTATAGCGCAGGCAGATGCTTCGGATGCTGCGTTGCTCGGTGGAGGCGAGGATCCCGGTTTCCAGAGAAAAGGTCACGCCCGAATCTCCGCCGTCCAGCTCCTTGATTCCCTGCCCCGTCCGGTCGAAATACAGCAAACGCCCATACCAGTTGCACATCTGTGCGGCATTGATGGCGCTGCGCCGATGCCAGAGACGGCGGCGGCTGTTGTAAACATACAGCCCTCCGGGGAGGCTCAAATAGTATTTTTCCCCCAACACTCCGGCTACCCCCGGGCCGGCCGTGGGTTTCAGGTTCTGAGAAATCAAGCTGGGCAAGGCGCCGTCGTAGGCGTAGATACCTGTTCTCCCAAAATACAGGGCGGTATCTCCCAGCAAGCAAAGGCTGCGGCCGCTGCCGGGGGCAATTCCCATACAGGGTGTGGTTTGGATGCGGTACTCTGCCGGGTAGCTGCCGTAGACCCGGTGGATATAATGCTCCTTAAAAAACAAGGGATAGCCCAGATAATTCATTGCCCCGGTGAAAGGGCCGTCCGTACCCACCGAAGCAGTATAGGCATCGGTGGATACCCCCTGAAAGCTGCTCCAGCGGCGGAAATCTCCCAGAGCGGAAGCGTAGATTTCGTTGACGAATTTGCCATTCTGTTTTCCGCAGCGGCAGCCCCACAGGCGGTTTCCGCATTCAAACAGAAAGTCCATATCGGGCATGGCATCTCCGAGGCGCAGGGTGTTGCCAAGGCACACCGAGGCGGGCACAAGCCCGGGAAGCAGAGCGCTGGTGCCGTCAAGCACCTGCAGCTTTACCTCTCCGGCCAAATTCCAAATTGCCTGCTCCAGCCACCCTTCCGGGCACTTTTCTTTCAAGGGATTTCCCCCGTCATCTATGAGCGTGTCTCCAAAAATCTGAAGCGGCACCCGGTCGCCGGAGGAAAACCGGCTTGTAAAATCGTTCCCATCCGAACCGGCGTTTTTCATCTCCAGGCGCACATAGCCCTGAATGGGTGTCCATGTATCCAACGCCCCATCATACTGTTTCAGCGTATGCTGCGCCCCGCTGATATCGTACCAGATAGCGCCGTCTTGGGGGGAAGCGGGTGCGGCAGCGGAAACCGCATCGTAAACCACCACATTCCCCTGACTGTCGCAGGGGTCTATCTGCCATTGGGCAGCTTCTACCATCCGGTCAATGGGGCCGAAATCCTCGTAGTCCGCGGTATTGAAATACTTTTTGTCCGGCATAATCAGGATATAAGCGCCCATAGAGATGAGCTCTTTCTCTCCGGGGGTCAGCCCCAAATCAAATTCCTCCTCATCCATAAAAAGGCTCTTCCCCTGCACATAGCAAAGCACCTCCTTGGAAAGAAGTGCTTGGGGCCGTATCTCAGGATCAAAGAAGGACGGCGGGCAGCAGGTAGCGGCCTGAGGATAGTAGTCGGAGGTCATGTTTTCCATAGCGGCGAACTCGCCGCTGCCGATATCCCCCTGCTGATTCAGCCCCCGAAAGACGCTTATCGCCTCCCGGGAAGCCGCAATGGTTTGTAAACTGGGGTAGTGCATAATTCCTCCTTTTGTTAATCAGCCTTGCGCACCAAGTCGGCGCAAAATGCCGGCTTGGTGCGCCCCATGCCTAAAAATGCTTCAGGCTGGGCTGCTCGGTCACATGGCTGCGGATGCGCTCCCTTCTCAGCGCTGCCACGGCGTTGTTATACAGCGCCATGGCATTGTTGTAGCGGGTGATCTCCCCGGCTTCCAGAAAAATCTGGGCCTGCATATAGCGGATATAAAGCTCGTCATAGGGTTCAAAAGCCAGCAGCGGTTCCTCCATCTGGGGGCGGTTCACCGTCTCAAAAAACACCTCCGCCGCCAGACCCGCCTCCACCCGCTCCAGCCATGCCAGCTTCTGGCTGACCTCATAGCTGTTGGGTGTCAGCGCGTCCAGCGCCGCAATGGCCATGGCCGGGGTCATCAGTTGGCCTCGGTGGTGGTGGAGAAGCGCTTGGAGCAGCTTTCTACCCGCACCAGATAGTTGGGAACCAGCAGCTCCGCAGTCTTGGCAGCCTTCCAGCCGATGGAGCTGCGCTGATCCAGAGGATCGGCGGTGCCGCCGGAGCCCTTCTGCTTGACGATGATCTCCAGACCGCCGCCGCCGATGTCGGTAACGCCGTAAGCGCCGTCACCGAAAAACAGGCTGCCGAAAACCGCCAGACCGGCAGGGCAGCCCGCGCCCTTGTAGACCTTGGCCTCGGTAGTCTGGACAAAGCGCACGCCCGCGATTTCACCGATTTCACCGGCGTACAGGTTCTCGGGCTTGCCGTACTTGTGGGCGGAAACCCACTCGGGGTCACGCATCAAATCGTAGGCCACATAGGGGTGGATGATGGCGATGTACTTGCCGCCAATGGTGGGGGCGTTCTGGGCACGGAGCTTGGCCACCACCTGCTGCACCACATCCACGGTAAGCTGGCAGGTTTCGTCCAAAGCGGCACGGGAAGTGACCTCGGTTTCCGTGCCGTCGGCGGCTACCTTGGGGCAGTAGGTGACATTGGTGCCGGACTGGAGGACATTGCGCACCACGGTATCCAGAGTCAGACCGGCCTGACGGCCCAGCAGCTTTGCGGCTTCCACCACGGTATTGTCCACGGCGGTCAGCTCCAGCATATCCGTCTGGGTCACATAGTCGCCGTACTGGGATACGGTAGCGGTAACGGTGGACACGCTGAGGTTGTTGCCGCTGGGGGTCACGCCCTCGGTCAGGGGGGTGGTGGCCTTTGCCAGAGGGGCAAACTTGCGGAACTCGATGGTCTTGCCGCCGCCTACGGGGATAGGGCGCTTCTGGCCGAACTGGTCGTGAACCAGACTTGCCTGGGCCTCGTCGATGAGGGTCAGGTCATAAAAGGTCTTCATCTCGGAAGACAGGGTGGTGGTAGTGTTCAGATTTTCCATTGTTTTCTCCTTTCAGTTTTTCAAATATGCATGCCGGTTTTCTTCCGCAAAGCCAAAAATCGGAATTTAACGCCGGGTTGAATACCCGTAGGGAACGGCCCATGTGCCGTTCCGTACCGCCGCACCTTGTTTTCTGCGGAGGTAGATTTTAGGTTTCGGGCCGGTCAAGACCGGCCCCTACAATGGTGCGGTTATGCACCAGCCCTCTGTAGGGGCGGGTCTTGACCCGCCCGTTTGGTACGGTGGTGGATTTGGGCTTTCGGACGAGCAATGCTCGCCCCTACGATAGGACTACAACCCAATCTGTAGGGGCCGATGCCCACATCGGCCCGTTGGGGTGTTACGGATTCGCCGCAGTTCCGTAGAAGCATCGTCGTGCTTTCTGCGGGGCGATGTGGGCATCGCCCCCTACATTCACCCAATTCACAATCTGCTAAATTCCAATTTATCGGGAAGCTAATAAAACCAATCTGCATATTTCCTAAAAATACGCCCGCTCCGGGATTGAATGGCCGGTTGAGCATTGTTCCATTGTCCCGGAAATGGGAAAGTGCCTTACAGTCTTACGGTTTCTCCCCGGCTGACACGGCTGCGGATGTCCTCCCGCTGCTGCCGGGTGGAATGGGCCATAGAGCCGGGGGTAGCAGCGGTGGCCTGACCGGAAAGACCGTTTTCCGCAGGTCTTTGGGGCAGGGCATGGGCAGCGCCATAGTGGAGCGCCGCCTGTACAAGCTCCTGATGGTGCACCGCTTCGTAGGCTTTGCGGATGGGCAGGCCAGAGCGAAGCAGCGCCATAAATTCCTCCCCCTGAAGCTCCGCCTTCAGGTCAAATTCGGGATAGTACCCGGCGGTTTCCTCCGCCTCTGTCAAAAGGGCCTCATAAATTTGCTCTGCGCTTGCCCGGTTTTGGGAAGCAAAACCCAAAAGGCATTTGCGCTGATCTTCCAACGCGGATGCCATTTTCTGCTTCAGCGCGCCTTTTGCCTGTTCGGTAAGTTCCATAATTTTTCTCCTTTCGGCTATTTAATTGGCTTTCGCCTTTTTCGCCTGAAAACGCTGGATGGTTTCCAGCATTTCCTCCTGATGGCTCAGTACCTCCGCCACAAAGCCGGGAACCTCCACCTTTTCTCCACGCCTCACAATGTAGGTGCGGTTATTCACCGACACGAACACATCCTCCTGCTCCAGACCCACCCGGGGCAGCTTTACAAATACAGTATCCTTTGCCATAATGTTCTCCTTTTCATTTTTTATGCTGATCGGCTTTCCCCAGCGATAAGATAAATTGGAATTCACCGCCGCACCCTTTGTAGGGGCCGGTCTTGACCGGCCCGAAACCGAAAACCTACTGCCGCAGGAAACCGGGTGCAACGGGCGGGTCAAGACCCGCCCCTACAGGGGGTTCCTTCGCGGCGGGAGCAAGCCCCCGCCCTACGGCCACCAATTTGGTGCAGCGATAGATTCCGATTTATCAGCCCGCTGATGAAAACCGGCAGGCATATTTTTAGTTGGGCGCTGTGCTTTCCGCCACTCTGGTTCTGGCAGAGCGCATACTTTTTGTCTCCTCTTTCTGGGGGGTGAGGAGCTTTTTCATGCTTTTCAGCTTTTCCTGATTCAACGTCAAAGCCTCCATGCCGGCATTCACCGCGTTGCTGCGGATGGCTTGGGCCACAAAGTCCTTCCGGTCAAAATCCATCATGTCCAGACACATCAGCGCCTGACTTGCCATCTCCGGGCGGAAGAAACCCGCCCCGAAGAACTGCAGCGCCAGCTCGTTCTGGCTCATGCGGGAGTAAGGGCTGGCCTTCTGGGCCGCCACGCTGATATCAAACTCCCCTGCCCCTGCCAGTTCTCCCCCGGAGAACTCCAAAAAGGCCACCCCCTCCTCCCCGGCAATGCGGAAGCACCGGGGCGCGGTGTAAAACTGGCGAATCAGGGCAATGACCATGGCAATCAGCCGCCGGTACACCCGGTAGCTGGCCTTGTTGGCATCCCGGTCAAGCTTGGAGCCTGCCTCCTGAAGGGCGGCAATGGCGGAAGCCGCCGTGACACCGCCCATAGCGCCGCCGGTGGAAATGTCCCGGTTGCCGGTAACCTCCTTCAGCTCGTCCACTTTGTTGTTGATGACCTGCACATAAATCTCGCTCAGGCTCTTGCCCTCAATGGGGCGGATGGAATCCGCGCCCAGATTGCCGTCGGCGGTGACGAAATCCCGGCTCAAATCGGCGTATTCCTCCCGGTTTACCGCCCCGTCGGCTCTCAGGAAAAAGCGGGGGCGGGCGTTGCTCAGCAGGTTCATCATAATGGCCTGATTGCCCCGGTCTATGTACTCCTGGGCGGACTTGCCCACATCGATATAGCCGAAGCCACAGGGCGTACCCTCGGTGCGAAACAGAGGGTCCAGCAGGAAGGGATACAGGCCGTGGTCATACCAGCCCAAAGCGCGGTATCCCGGCTCGTTTTCCGTAGCGAAGAGGACGGTGTCTCCCACAAACTTGCAAAAATGGAGCACCCTGCGGCCATGGTCGGACTTTTTGTAGTACCAGTCCACCACCGCCACCTTGTCCGAGGTGTCGATGCCCTCGTCATAGTGGTACTTGGGAAGCTCCAAGGCGCTGTCCAAGCGCCCGGAAAGCTGGGGGTATTTTTCCAGCAAGTCCTCCTTGTGGGCAAGGCGGACATGGAACAAATTCTTGGAGTCCTGAATATCCCCTACCCCCGGCTCCCAGTACAAATTCAGCACATCTATGCGCCGGATGGCGACTTCTCCCAAGCCGTTGTAAGCATCCCGATCCCAGAACACGCCGTAAGCGCCGGTACCGCAGCGCAGCTTGCTGTCCCACATATCGGAATACACCTGCTCAAAATCGTTGTGCTCCAGCACCACCGGCACAATGGCGCTGAGAAGCCCCGCAAGCTCCTCGTCCCCCTTTTCTCTGGGCAAAATGGCGGGGGCGGGGAGGTTGTCCATGGCGGAGGCGTGCTTGTTGGCAATGGCGTTGAACAGCCAGCCGGATACCGGTTCCACCTCCCGCTTTTGGGCGGGGCGCATACACTCCCAATGGCGCAGGCGGTACCATTGCTCCGCTTCCAGAATGCGCTGCTCCAAATTCCGCTTGCCGGAGCGATACCGCTGGAGCAAAATCTGGGCCTGCCGCACCTGCTCCGGCCCAATGGGCAAATGATCTGTCATAAAAGTTCTCCTTTCGATTTTCGCCGTCTCACGAATCCTTGATGAATGATTCCGTCAGGAAAGGGATAAATTGAAATTTAGCGGGGTGTGAATTGGGTGAATGTAGGGGGCGATGCCCACATCGCCCCGCAGAAGGCACGACAATGCTTCTACGGAACTGCGGCAAATCCGTAACACCTCAACGGGCCGATGTGGGCATCGGCCCCTACGCGCGTTATTATGGTGCGGTGTTACATTCCCGTTTATCGGGGAACCAATTCCGAATTTGTATCAGCTTTCCCCAATTTCCATGCGGGGTCTGGCATCGTCAAACCGGGCTTCCCCTCTTACCGCAATCGGGGCCATGGGGCGAGCCATGCACAGGTAGCGAATCTCGTCGGCGGCATGGTCTTCCCCGGTGGTGTCCAAGTCCTCAGGCTTGTACTTGTCGTACAAAAGAGACGGCAGGGTGCGCACCGTGTCGGCGCAGTTTTTGAAGATGTAAAGCCCCGGCTTGCCCCCTTCGTCAAAGGCCAGACGGTAATGCACCTGCATCCAGCCGGGCAGCCGCTTATGGTCGCCGGGGGAAAAATATACCTGATGCCGAGCCGCTCTTTGGGCGATGCTTTCTCCTGTCTGGGCTTCAAAGATGGCGGGGTCGGCAATGCCGGTAATGGTTTTGTCCTTGAGCCAGCGGTGCTCGCTCTCGATCTCATGGATGCGGGTGAACACCCGGTCCGGGTCCCACTTCAATCCCTTATCCGGCTCGGTGCAGCCGTAAAGCTCCAAAATCCGGTAGAGCCTGCCGTCATTGTCCACCGCCCACCAGCCGCAGCTAAAGGGCTTGGCATAGCCCCAGTCAAAGCTGCGGTAAATGCGCCAGCTTTGGGGAATCTCAAAAGGCTCGATGACATGGGTGTACAGGCCGTCGCCGTAGTGGGCGGGGTCGTCCCGAAAATCCTCAAAAAACTGGCCCTCAAAGATGTTCCAGTCCCCCTCCAGCCATGCCCGCCGCAGTTTGGAGGGCAGCGCCTTTAGGCGGTTTACATAACCCGGGTCTTTTTCCAGCAGCGCGGCGTTGTCGGTGACCAGGCTTTGGATGAAGCGGTAATCCGAGGGCCGTTCTCCCTCCCGGAACTTCCGGTCAATGAATAGCCGCTTCACCCAGCCGTGACCCGGCCCGCCGGGGTTGCAGGTGTAGTAAATCCGCCGGGGAAAATCCCCGGTTCCCCGCACGCAGGCGGAAAGCTCCCGGATGGTCTGCTCCGTCTGCTGGGTGGCCTCGTCTACGAACAGCACATCCACCTCCGTACCCTGGAAGCGCTGCGTGTCCCCATCCTTGTCGCAATAGCGGAATAAGATGCGACTGCCGTTCGGGAACAGTATGTGCTTTTTACTATCGGAATAATGGGCCACCTGATCCGGCAGGCCGCACCGCAGCAGAGCCATCAGGGGCAGAATGTGGTTCTCCTGCAGCTCGGGGTAGGTCTTACGCACGATCATCACCTTGATGCCCCCATGCTTCAGGCACAGAAGCACCGCCTTGATGCGTACCGCCCAGCTTTTGCCGCCCCCTCGGGCGCCGCCGAAGGCTACCACATTTTCCTTGGCCAGAAAGAAGGCCCTCTGTTTCTCGCTGGGGCTTCCCAGATTCAGAACGGTTTGATTCTCCATAAATCCCGCGCCCCCCGCTACATCGCGGCTTCCTCCGCAGCCGGGTCAAATACCACCACAAGCTGCTTCGGGCCGTCGTTGTCGCTTTGCAAATCCTTGATGTCTTTCAATGTGGCAGTAATGTGCTTGCATTTTTGGGGGTCAATGTGTTCCTCGGTACGAAGATACGCTTCCAATTTTTGAAGCACCATTTTTGCCACCATGTTAAACTGCTCTTCCATACCTACCCCCAAAAGGCTTACTCGTTATACTTTCTTTCCAGCATCTTCGCCACCGGGCAGAACCGATAGTCCATGCGCTCACAGTAGCAGAAGCGGTGATTGCGCTGCAAAGCCGGGTGGGCAAAGGCCAAATGGGTGGCGCAGCCCTCTACCGCGCCCTCGCAATGGATCACCTGAGAGGTATGGCCGATATAAAAGGGACAATAGGCCAAACTGGATTCCGTCAGTTTCATAATTCCACCTCCTCCCGATAGCTTTTCATGCAGCTTTCGCAGTAGACTTCCCCGGCGACGCGGTAGTAGCCGTCGCCGCGATACAGTCCGCTGCCGCAGCTTTGGCAGATTTTCGCCGCCCGGTGCAGCGGCTCATTCACTCCGGTCGCCAAAACCCGGGTGATGGCAGGATGTTCCAGCATACAAACTCCTTTCTGTCGGATATGATGGACAGTAAAACCGTTATACTATGGAAGCTCTGACTAAATCGGCAAGAGCTGGGGGCAGAAGATTTTGGCTCAGCCGAAAGTTCTAAGAATGGAGGAATACTTTGTGTATTTCCCATTTTTAGAACTGAACGGATGTGGCAAAAGATTCGCCCTCCAGCCGCAGACGATTTATTCAGAGTTTCCCCATATCCGCGCTTAGAATCATGAGATTTCCTCTTGACAAACTCCCTTGGCTATCCTATACTTGTGTTGTCTGAATACAAAATTATGAGAACCAATCGGCGTTTATCTCAGGTATGTTTGCATATTAGCTCATTTGTTTGCTAAAGTCAAGGGCTAGAGTCTCTATTTTATGAGATTTGTAGCAATGCACAAAAAGCTGAGTATTGCGCTCTTTGTTTTTCATAAAAATGAGGAGTTTTGACCATGGACAACATTTTCTTCACTCGCTTTCAAGACCTTTGCCGCCGCAACGGCACTTCTGTCAACGCGGTAGGCCGTGAAATCGGTGCCAGCAGCGGCTCCATTACCGCCTGGAAGAACGGCACCGAGCCCAGAAGCGGTACGCTGGTAAAAATCGCGGAATACTTTGGGGTGACCACCGATTACCTTCTGGGCATAGACGAAGCCCAGCCCATGGATTTGCTGGATCAGGTGGATGTGGCATGGTACGGGGATTACCAAGCCCTTACCCAGGAGCAGAAGGAAACCATTCGGGACATGGTGACCCTCATGCGCAAGCGCAGAGGCGGGGAATCATAGGAATTGAACATTGAGATTTTGCAACTGTTTGTAGGGGCCGGTCTTGACCGGCCCGAAACCCCAAACCCACCACCGCAGAAAATT
>JBJDYH010000224.1:0-10572 GCA_051867135.1 Faecousia sp.
GTCACCCCTGCCCAGCCCATCATGTCACGGATCAGCTTTTCCATGTCCAGAATCGGCGACACGAACAGGCTCTTTTCCGGCTTGGCATTCCGGAATGCCAGCAGGCTGAAATAGGCGCCGATGCTGTTTGCATAGAGGCTGATTTTCTTCCAGCGCTGCTGGGCAAACCCATAAACCGCCTGCAATTCCGGCACTACCTCCCACGGTACGAACCGCTCCATTTCACCTGCTCGCTCCCCATGCCCGGGCAGATCGATGCTCAGCACCTGATACCCTTTGGGGCAGACAATCTCCGCAAAGTGCGCCGCTTCTTCCTTGCAGCCCATTTTGCCGTGGATGTACAGGAACAGGTTCTCACTTCTGTCACCGTACAGAATGCATGGAATTTGTTGAACTGTAAATCGTTCTTCTTTCATACGCATCCTCAACAGCTACTCTCCTTTGGTATTCCTGCTGGTATTCTTACTACTTCCCCTGGCAAGAACCATTCTGAACCCTCGATTTGACGTGCATCTGTTTCTACTGAGTCGGAATAGAATACTATTGCTAGGCTGTCTATGGCACGGCTACATGTTACATACAGCAAACGCCGTGTTCGATCTATCGTTGATTCCTTTCCTTTTTGCTCATTTTCAATATCTGTCTTTGATTTTGGCACCGTTCCAAACAACTTACCATAATTGAAAGTCGTCCCTTGTGCTTGCACATCATCGATCACAACCATAACACGATCAAACTGCAATCCTTTAACGCCTTGATGTGTATCAAAGATAGCATTACCCTCAATATACTCCACATACTTTCCGATCTCGGAAAAAGGTGCTTCTAGAGCAGCAGAAAGCGCATTAATTCGTTTCTCCTCTTTTTCGTCCTCTTGAGTTTTGTTTTCATTACGAGAAAGTAACGATTGTAGATCGGAATGAATTTCAAAAATGTTCTCCGAGGCACACACTCTTAACAGATCTATACATTTAGGATCATTATCTTCCCACAACGCAAGCAATTTCCCAACACAATTGCGTATATGGTTAATCGTATCCTTTGTAAGCGTTTTCCCCCTTATTGCTGACTGAAACGCAACAGCATTCTCCCTTACCACTCGCATAATCGCAAACTGGTTTTCTTCTGAATAGGCTCTATATAAAGGGAGAAGTATTTTTGTGAATAATGATATCGAAGCCAAGTTACCCTTGCCAACCCCTTGCTTATACTTGTCCACACCATATAAAGGTTCAAAAAATGTAGCAAAGCCCAACCGCTTAGCTGCCATATGGTGTTCAAGCGCTAAACACTTCACATTATTAATGCTTAACCATTTTTCGTCACCACATGCTGTTGCCATTTGATTACGAACTAGTTCCTCAATTTTCTTTGAATCGTCCTTCCGACTCGCTACAAATATTCTAACTATGCCGCCGGGCTTATCATGACGAGAAATCTGTTCAATCCCATCAGCATCCGCACGAATCGCATTACACAGATCAACTATTCGTTTGCGGCTTCGGTGATTCATTTCTTTTTGCGGTTTCTCCCATTCCAGTGGTATGCTGTCAGCGATTTTATCTTTACCATCAAGGTAAATGCGCTGCATCGTATCACCAAACAAGCCGAGAGTAACCTTACCACGGTTCAATGCTTCAATTTCAAAAAACACATCCATCAACACTTTAGTAGTGTCTTGACTTTCATCTATCAGTATTATTGGATACTTGTCTACCAATATTGCTTGAAAGGTACTTTTTGTGTGAAGCAAGTTAGCACAAATTTTAATTACTTCCGCATGATCCAGAGAATTCTTTTCGGTATTATTCCCTTCTGGATTATAGATAAATTGCTTAATTGAGGAAAGATTTCTCAGTCGAGCTGAATCTTTCTCAATCTTTTTTGCCCTATCTTTATACGCTTGGCTTGATGGTTTGCCCGTAAGCTGTTTGCTTTGATTCTCCTCGATGCGTTTTTCTAGTTCCTCACGCAAACATGCCTTAATATCAAAAGTATATGTACGAATTAATTCCCACGCAAAGCTATGAATTGTAGAGATTGAAAACAACGGATTATACTGCGCACGTCGCTTAATCTCATCACACGCAGCGTTAGTATATGTTATTACCGCAACATTACGCCTTTCTTGTAGAAATCGTTTTCCATATTCCTTAGCCAAGAATTCTAACGCTGATACTAGACTTCTCGTTTTTCCACTTCCAGCGCCAGCGAATAAGAAAAAACTACATGGATTAGCTTGATTCAAGCACTCACGAATAGTGTTATCCACCCGATCATCGTGAGTATCATCAACTACCTTCCAATCTATCCAATCCATCATGTATCATCTCCTGACAAAAAATCACACGATTCATTAGCCACAAGAATATCCTGTAGCCATTTCAACGCCTCCTCAATATAATGTGGCGGCTCAATGGCTTTAGGATCTTTAGAAAAAAGCAGCTCTAAGGCAAACTCCGCCTTGTCTAGCAGACCTTTTTTTCGCTGACCATTCTTCGTTACTGTGCCATAAATAAGTTTATATACTTCCTTTCTAATTCTTTCTTCGTCCTCATTCTTGAGAATATTGCGGATTCTTTTAATATTTCCAAGTCCTTTTAGCTTCTTGAATAATTGATAGTTCTCATATATAAGCGCATCTTCGAAAGTTGTTGGAATAAACTCATGTTCAGAGGTATCCGCAAATTTCACTTTTACCGGCGTCTGATATGCCACCCGAACTGATGTGTTTGGATTGCAAGGATAATACGCTTCCTTTGAATCAAAGCCTAACGCCCACAAATCATCCGCAAGTGTCTTTTGGGGCAACCAACTATTTATCGTTTCGTTGGTTGATATCTGACCGGCACCACGCTGCGGCATGACAGATTTCTTGGTTTTGGATACCACTGTATCAATATCAGTAATAATCAAGCAGGTAATGCCCAATTGTTCAATTAGACTTCTCAGTCGATGCGAATGCCGACCATTGATTTCTAAAACAGAGATATAAGCTTGGTCTAGGGACTTGTATTTATTCTCTATAAAATGCGGAAGCCACATTCGTTCTGCGGCACCCTCCACCATCACTACCGCATCAGCAAAAAATAAATCACAATGAGTAGTTTTTAAATACCGAGTCACAAATTTGGATGTCTTGTCTCCTGCTCCAAAAACAGAGTTTAGATTTGCAACAACAGAAACAGGGAGTCCTTTTTCGTTTTTTATGCGCCGGAAATAACGCAGATCTGAAAAATCCGTTTCCAACGCAATATAACTAGAATGCGTGGATATAACCATTTGCGTTGAAAACTGTGTTTTTTTCCTTAACTGCACATGATTCCTTAAAATATCATACGCATTCTTAATAAAGACCTGCTGCACTTGTGTGTGCAAGTGGGCCTCTGGCTCTTCAATCAAGACCAAGTGAATAGGAGGAATTACCCTTACTACATCATTTTCATCATCAGTTTGATGCTTATCCCCATTGATCCATGAATCTCTAAAGCTCATTAATTTAAATGACATAGAAATCAGATTCTGGTATCCAAGACCGTTATTCTGTTCGGGTAACTTATACTGATTATCCCCCTCTGAATATAAAGGGTACCGCACAGTCGTACTATGAGCAAGTACTTCTCCTGTGTGAGTTTGCGTTTCAATAATGATTTTGGGATTGTATTTTCCAGGATATCCGAATTTCGCCAGTTCCTTCATAGCTTTATCAAACTTCTTTGAGATTTGCTGATCAAATACGGCTTTCGCTCCCTGCAGTTCTTTTAGTGTCTTTATGTCAGAAGCCGAAGGTTGGTGCTCTGGATCTAATTGCTTGTCATAATAGGACCTAAGCTGCCCTGATAGCAAACTACTATCCGCAGAATGACTTTCTCTGTCGTCAGCATCCTCGAATCCTCTTTGTGCGGTTATCGCATCAATGCGGATGATATGTTTAAATGGATCAAATCCAAATGGTGCCTCTTCCGCTGCTATTGCCTGCGGATGGGCAACACCGCATTGTTCAGGTTCTACCACTTTGGCTGGATCTAGAGGATATGCGTTAATTGTAAAGTACGCACCAATTTTCTCACCAAGAAAATCAACAAAGTTGATAGGCCATAACTTAAGTCCCGCATTTCCCTCATGGGATATTTGATAAGCTGACGCATATGCGGAATAGAGTTTATCTTGGTCTTTCGGTTCATAAACCAGGCGCACACCCAATAATCCTTCCGTCCAATCAAGTGTCGGTATTATTTCGCCGACATATCTCAATTCATCACTTTTAACATCCAGCCAAACATCAATAAATGGCAGAATTCTGTTCCAATCATCGTTTGTCACAGGATCGTCAGGATTCGCCGCAATTATTTTCTGTCCAATCTGGTTAAGTAACGGCAAATTCGTTATTGTGAAATCATCTAATACCAAGCGTCTCTTTTTAAGGAATCTAAGAAGCGCACTCATTGCGGATGTCTTACCGCTATTGTTTGCTCCCACCAAAACAGTATTTTGATTCCCAAAATCAATTCTGCACGATTCTAGTTTTCTAAAATTTTTAATTTCTACAAACGCTATTTTCATACTGCACCCCATTTTCTTATATTGGTAAGGTATATATGCCATTAACTACCGCTTTTATATTTATAGTATATATTTTCATTCGATTCATGTCAACGCATATGCGAATTTGCTCAGTTTCAGTTAAAGAATCCCCTTCAAAACACTCTTTGTATCTTCCCCCTATTCAAATCGAGATATTTGTGATATTCTATAGGTACTAAAAAGATGGGGAGGATGTACATATGCTTATCGTTAATTTCGGTGACTTTGTTGAAAAAGTTTGCTTAGTCTTAGATGATCTATCCAAAACCAACCCCAAACGAATTGCAGCCTGCAAGACCGGTGAAGACTTCGAGGAATGCGTCGTTGAAGCTATTGCGACAGTTATTAACCAGATGGGTATTGACGCAAAAATCCGCTACACCAAAGGCGGGCATGCATTTCCAGATATCGTAATAGAGTTTTCTGATGGTTCGAAATACGGCATTGAAGTCAAAAGTTCCACTTCTTCCACCTCAAAGAATTGGAAGATCAATGGAAACAGTGTTCTCGGAAGTACCAAGGAAGATGTAATCGATACATACATCGTCTTTGGCAAGACCGCTATTGGTAATCAGGGATTCCGATGCAAACGGTATGAAGACGCCATTGCGAATGTCGCTGTTACGCATAGTCCCAGATACGCCATTGATATGGAGATCGCAAACAATGAAACTTTCTTCGCAAAATCCGGATTAACCTACAAACAGATTTCTGAATCAGAAGATCCAATCGGTCAGATTACTGCGTATTTTAGATCTCAAGGACAAAAAGCTTGGTGGTTGGCGGAAAGCACCCCCGCCGCGATTCGTATGTTCTCTGATCTAGAAGGAGAAGAACAGCTAAAACTTCTCGGCTACTGCTTTGCTCATTTCCCCGAAGTTTTTTCCTCCAGAAGTAACAAATTTTCTCGCTGCGCTATGTGGTTGGTAGCGGAACACAGTATTGTTTCTTCTTCCCTGAGAGATAATTTTTCTGCTGGTGGGAGATTTGAATATTTAGACTTCGGGCGTATTCCCAGAATATATAAGACTCTTGAAGATTGTAGGGAATATGTCTTACAGGCTCTCGACGACGCAACCGTTGAAGAACTTTATGAAGACTGGGGATTGGAATACCGTTCTTCATATGCTAACTTTGACAAATTCATTGATTGGGCACAGATCGCTTCCAATTATTGTCCCCCTGTCTCTGAAACAGGATACGTCTCCCTCAAACTCTTCCGTAGCATCATGCGCAAATAATAAAGAGGTGGCGTTAAGCCACCTCAAATTATACAAAGTATTTCTCCCAGTTATCCTCAAGTCGTTTTGCGATATGATAAGCTAGAAGAGGTGGAACAGCGTTTCCAATGAGCTTGTACGCATCGGATGCCGATACACTTTTTTCTCCATTTGCGGGAGGAACAACGAATTTGTAATCGTCTGGGAATGTCTGGATTCTTGCGCACTCTCGAATCGTAAGTCTACGCTCCTGAAGTCCAGCTTCCAATTCTTGCTGGTGCTTACCGCCATGTTCGGCAGACAAACGTCGATATTCAATGTTGCCGTGATGTTCGGAACGTATGGTCGGCCCAATTCCGTTCATGTTCACTTCACTTTGTCCTTGGCAATGCTTACCCATGTATTTCGCCATAGAGTATTTCTTCTGATCCATATCCGCTGCGTCTTTCGGCTCAGGTAGATCAGCGAACACATCCCTCAACTTCACGAAGGGCAATATTCCGTTCATCGGATCACCTAGCTCGCTATGTGTGGGGATGGGATAAGGATCATATTCAGTATCAATAACATCTTGGCTAAGTGCTGTTAGCGCTTCTTTCGTAAGTGCAGACTTCTTGAATCCATAGAAGATAACGCGTTCTCTGCTCTGAGGCACTCCATAATCAGCTGCGAGCAGGACTCGTGCTGGTACCACCAAGTAACCGCCGTCGCACACGGACGCAAAGTCTTTTTCGATAATTTCTTTAGTATCACGAAGATTTGTCAAGCCCTTGACATTTTCGGCAATGAATAGTTTAGGTTGTACTAAGCCAATCACTTCACGCATCCACATGTAAAGCTGTCCACGGCTTTCGATAGAAGGTGTATCATCGTCACGACTCTTTCCTGTGTGACTTTTATCTGAATCAAAGCCTTTCCGTTTTCCCGCTACGGAAAAGTCCTGGCAAGGGAAACCGCCAGTTACCACATCAATGTTTCCAGGGAAGATCGACCGATTGTTGTTTTTCTGTATCTTTACAAGCTCAACAATGCTGTTTATGTAATATGTCGTTTTAGGAATGCCAAACTTGGAAAAGTACTTTGTCCAAACACGCTTTGCGTCCGGACGGATATCATTGGCAAAAACAGTATGAAAGCGATTTTGCGGAAGATATACCCATTGATCATCCTCTTTGCGGACATTCCAGTGCTTGTTGATCTTTGGATTGACTGATTGCTTTAGAACTGTAAATCCGCCTTCAAAACCCAGATCCATTCCACCGCATCCTGAGAACAGTGACAATACGTTTAATGGCGCTGTTTGCGGTTTTGTTTTCTTTCCTCCAGAGACACGCATTGGTTTTACGGCATCTTCGGGAATCATCCAAACACCGCTTGTTTTCACCGCTCCGGGAATTCTGCCGTTTCTGCAATACTCTTGCACACAACGTACACTTACTTCCCATTTAGCGGCAATTTCTTCTACGGGAATCATTGCCACAATCACCCCTTTCTAACGCTACATTCTATTCGTTTTGACGCAGAAAGTCAAGAACTATATTCATTATTTGAGAGGTGCTTAGATTGAGCCGGACTCCAGAAATCACACATAAGATCATGTCAGCGGTTAAGTCTAAGGACACTCGGCCTGAAGTAGCTTTACGGAAAGAACTATGGCATCGAGGATTACGTTTTCGCAAGAACATGAAATCGTTGCGTGGCAAGCCTGACATTGTGTTCACACGAGTAAAGATCGTCGTTTTTTGTGATGGTGATTTCTGGCATGGTCATAACTGGGCAATTCGAGGCTATGGATCCTTTGATCAGGAAATGGAACGCTATTCCCCTCAATGGGCTGCCAAAATTAGAACTAATGTAGTTCGAGATAAATCCATTACCGCTGAATTAACCAACGCTGGCTGGACCGTTCTTCGAATCTGGGAAAGCGACATCAAAAAAGATGTAAAAGCGTGTGCTGACCCAGTTGAGTACGCATACTGGAATATTAGGAGAAATCAAAAAACTAGAGGTGTTGAGTTCGATGAATCAACCTAAAGCAGTAAGCCTATTCGCCGGTATTGGCGGTATCTGCATGGGCTTCACGCAAGCAGGTTTTCAGATAGTCTGGGCAAATGAGAAGGACCCAGCCGCCTGTAGGACATATCGCTATAACTTCGGCGGTGATTATCTTGTCGAAGGCGATATCCGCAAGATTGACAAATCCAGCATCCCATCCGCTGATATATTGATCGCTGGATTTCCTTGTCAGTCTTTCTCAGTTGGAGGAAAAGCGAAAGGTTTTTCTGATCCAAGAGGCCAACTATTCTTTGAAGTGATTAATGTGGCTTCCACACTCAAGCCACCAGTAATCTTCCTTGAGAATGTAGAGAATCTGATGGATCACGACGAAGGCCATACCTTTCAAGTGATTTATACTTCCCTGGTTGGGCTTGGGTATATCGTAAGATATTGTCCTATGGCCACCCATGAATACGCAGGTATACCGCAAACAAGACGCAGGATTTACATCGTAGCCTTTTTAGACTATAATCAAAACGCAGTGTTTCATTTCCCCGAACCTATCCCCCTTAAAACATCTGTAATGCAATGGATCAATCCGCACGAACAATGTCCCGACATTTATTATTACAACGACGATACTGAATTTGACCAGTACATCAGGAGCAATGTAACAGACACTCGCTATTTGTACCGGGTTTTCAATGGTACTGTTAGAAAACTGACAAACAGTAAATGTCCGACATTAACAGCGTCCATGTGTTCCCCTCGTAACGCGGCGGTCCTACGAGATGACTATGGTGTCAGAAGATTAACGTTACGAGAATGCCTTCGCTTTCAGGGTTTCCCTGAAGAATACTACTTTCCCAATTCCATCACACTTGCCGACGCCTATCGTCAGATTGGAAATTCTGTTTCTGTTCCAGTGGTTAGACGTATAGCGGAAGAAATTAGAAAAATAATGTAAAAGGAGAACCACATGATTCGTACTGCTGAATACAACGAAATTTTCG
Organism: Faecousia sp.; assembly: GCA_051867135.1. Lineage (GTDB taxonomy): Bacteria > Bacillota > Clostridia > Oscillospirales > Oscillospiraceae > Faecousia. The sequence goes on from JBJDYH010000224.1 coordinate 8,816, forward strand.
ATATCGCAAAATCGAAATTGTCTGCTAAATATACTGGTACAAATATTCCTACCAGCACTGCCTTCGAAGAAGATGGTTTTAATGTTCTTGAAGATTCTGTTGCCGAATGGAACAATACCCGACCAGAAGAAAACCGACTTGAAATAGAAGTTGTCCATGTTGGAGGCTCTCGTTTCCCAGATGGTTACCTGCATAATAAAACTGATGGTGAAAAAGTTGGTATTGAAGTCAAGTTCCACAAATCGGGAGAAACATGGGATACACTTGGCAATAGTGCTGTTGCGACAAAGCAAATTCCTGATCTTGACTCGATCATGATTCTGTTCGGAAATTTCGGATATACACCCCCTCAGTTCTTGATCACTGGCTATGCTTCCAGAATTTGTGATATTAGCCGCACGCATTATCCCAGATATGAAATTGATATGAGCCAGGAGCAAGACTTTTGCTCCAGAGAACTTGGCATTTCCTTTGATAGATTGCGTAATCTGCCTCGCAACCAACGTGAAATCATTATAAATAGCTATATGGCGCAGAAGGAATATACTGAATTAACTGACAGAGAAGATAGAAGCGAAATTCAATCCCAGGCGTTTATTCTCTTTCCCGAAATATTCTCAAATAATCATCGTCGGAAGTACAAGCGACTCGGTATTTGGCTGTATGCTAGCGGTATTTTCTGTCCAAATGTAAGAGATTTCTTTACTGGTTCCGGAAAAAGAGTTGTGGATAGCATCGGCAATGATCCGATACCCAAAGTATTTTACTGGTTGAAAGAATGCGGTCAGAACCTTAAGTTGCAAATTGGGGCCATCGATTCAAACCTTTTGAAACGATCTTGGTCCCACAATTCCGATAACTCACCTGAAATTCCTGATTCTCCAGAAGATAGGCTTCGCATGTGGGTTAGTCTCGCTTGTTCTGAAGCTGGAGGCGCTGAGATAGCTATCGATGGCTCTCCATATAACTTTAAGGACACCATTGAGAGAGTACTGGGTATCCAGCAGTAAATACCCGCAAATACGGAGGTCTTAATGATTAATAATTTGATTCAGGCAAACCGTGCGGAATTCTCTTTGCATTATCTCCGGCCGATTTTTGATCGATCATCGAATCTAAATAGCTTATTCTGTTGGTAACCACGCCCGTGTTTATCTTCATTGGTGCGCTATTAATTTTATCCCCGTGTTGCTATCTTCCATTTCTTATGTACGGTGTTATAATACTGGAGTTTGTGTTTTGTATAATCGCTGGCAGATACATCATTCAGCATTATCAGGGCTTTTCACATAACAAAGCCCTGAATCTTGAATAGGTGATGGCATTTCTAGAACAGTCTACCCAGATCAAAGCTTGTTTTCCGCTGTCAAAATTGACATTCTCATCGACCGCTTATCCGAGTACATTTAAAACCGCAATCGTTCAAATCCCTAACTAGCTAATGTTCCGCAAAAACAATTATCCTTCCGGTCATCGCCTATATTTCTGGTGTGTATTCCTCTAAACTGGAGTTCACTATATTTTCGCCATCTGCCCATGCCTTGGGGTGAGATTTCTGTATTAGTATTTTGATTTCGGAATTTACATTATTGCGCAGGGCGTTATTCTTTGTTTATAGCGGTGCAGTATTTGAGGAAGAAAAAACTTGATAAACGCCGCTCTGTAAGCTACAATCATCCTGGAGGCTCTCTGCAAGGAGGTGTGTGCTATGCCATGCGTTTATGTTGAAGCCAGCCGCTTCAAGGATATTCTTGCTG
>JBJDYH010000225.1:0-10567 GCA_051867135.1 Faecousia sp.
CCAAATCGAAGTCACAGACCGTTCCTACGGTACTGACGAGTTTATCGTTCAGATGGCCGGCAGGTATTTGAACGCAATTTATTGTGACCCTGCAGAACTCCGCAGCTGGACTGCGTCCGGCGCAGATCTGAACGACTTGCCAATTAGTGATTTCACACCCCCCTGTGAATGGGAAACCACGACAATCGGAGAAAAGAAAGTAACGCTATACCCCTTTAACCGTCATGCGCTGCTGGCTCTATACGAATCTCTTGCAACAAAGAGTCCGAGAATGTTCCTGAAGAATGTTATTCGCGCTCAGTTAAAAGAGTATTTCGACGGCAAGCAGTATGGGGATGAATGGTATTTTCCGATTAACCCCAGCAACGTGCAGATGACCAATGACCCCCACAGTTCTTCTATCGACCGCTTGGAAAACGTAAGCTCCGATGATAAGAACCGACTGAAAGCAGTATTTGCCATCTGGGGCGATGGTTCGGCAGCCGGTGTAAAAGATGCCGATGGAACACTGCGGTTTGGCGGACTTAATCAAGCATTCCTCGCAGATGTGGGTTTGAATGCCTTTACGGGTATCGGTGAAATCGTAGATAAGACCACTGGACAAGCTGTATCCCCGGATGCTATACCCAAGCCGGTTGCAGGCGAAGGAAGTACCGCCGATCAGCATCCTACCACTCCGGAGCCGCCCAAAGCCAAGCCTCCTATTGATGGTGCCACGAAGAACTATCTTAAATTCAAGAGCGACATTACGGCATGGTTTACCAAAGGCGAGACATTGAAATACGATGCCGACTATCGTGGTTGGCTTCGTACTCTTGTTCGTGGTGATTCCAAACAATGTGGTGCGATTAACTGGCAGGATATTGGTATACCGGCCTATATTGCAGAAGAGCGTCTTTCCGACTTGGGCTGCTACTATATCGATGATCAGAGTGCTCCTGCAAATGTCGATAAAGCCATCGTTTATATGGACAGAAGTTCCGAAAGCCGCGATGCACTGATGGCCTTGAATGAACTGAACTATGCAAAGGGGTGGGATTTTGAGGGTGCAGCCTATTATCAGCAGAGATTGATTACATGGCTGGAGCGCAGAAAATCTCAAATCATCGAAAAAGTTACCGCTACCAAGCAAGGGGAAGATTCTCTTCCTGTGCTGGAGTGGTGCCTTGCTATCCAGTATCTAAAGGCATGTATCCTGGGGCAGAAAGTTGATACAAGTTCTCCCTATGCGGTAATCCAGTCTCTGTTCAAGGATTTCAAGAAAGATGATAGCATCAAGAGAGACACCCGTGAGTGGAACGACATGATTCAGTTCGTTCTCAATCGTAAAGCTGATTTTGATAGTGCGCTGACCTTCCTAAAGCAAGCTTCTGCAACTACCATGGGTGCAGTCCATTTTGCCATTGATCCCAATACCAAATCCTGTTTCAGAACAGACGAGCTGGTGGTTGCCGTTGAAAAGCTTATGGCTGCAGATTGGGATATTGAAGCAGAATTGCCCGGCGGCATCCCACAAAAGCATCTTCTCTATAACCCTGCTACGCTATTGAAAGCTCTCTATCCCAGCGTTAAGAAGGCTATGGCTGCGGATACTCAAGAAGCTGCCAAGGTGGTCGAAAAGCTTGAAGAGTATATTGGCGAGCTTACGCAGAAAAATCTAATTGATTCTCTTGCTGCTATTCAAGACCTGTTTTCTGTGTTTTCTGCCAATGGAATCATGGGTAGCACAGAACTGCGTGTTAAGTATGAGAAGCCTCCTATTGAAACAGCCAAAGCCGTGATGGATCATGTTAAGTTGATTAACGATGCGGCCTCTGCATCTGCAGTAAAGCAGTTGACCGCCTACTCCAGCAACTCCCTTAACGCTCTGTATGACTTCCTGCGGGATATTCAGACGATTGCTCAAAAGGCTGACCAGGAAGGAGCAAAAGCCCGGAAAGATATAGCCGCTACGGGCGGGTTCGCTGGTACGGAAGCATTGTCTGAAGCTGCATTGGCATCTTTGGAAGCACTTTATACTCAGCTTGAGAATATGGAGGTGTACGAAAATGCTGCTAACTGAGACAATCAAAAATAGCACCTCCGCTATTAAAAAACGTCGCGCAACAATCGAAAGCAAGCAACATGCAGAAACTTATGCCAAGGCATTGGCACAGCTTGCACGAGCAACCGACAGCATAAAAGAGGCCCTCGATTGTGCTGTGGTCATGAAAGAAAGTGGAATTGTCAGCACTCCGTTTATGGATGAAACCACTCGTAGCGACTTACTGGACTATATCAATGACTGCGGTAATGGTGTTTCTGAAATGAAGCTAACTTTGGAAGCAGTAAAGCTTCTAAAGTCCAAAGGGGATGCGGTTTCAGCTCAGGTTAAGATCATTTGGCGAGATGCCTCTCTGAAATATTCAGAAGGCTCAAAAGGTTATTTGTCCATGATTGGGGGCTTGTCAAACGATCCTAAGCGAGCCAAGGAACTTGCCGACAATATTACCAAAACAGTAGCCGGTGATCCATCCATCAAGGCCGTGAAGAGCTTGGTTTCTGACGTGGCCGAGGCGAAGCAAATCACCGATGAGTTCTCTTTGAATCCGGAAATCGAGAATTTCTTGAAAAAGGTCTCTTCTCAAAGGGCTACTGTCTTTGATCTATCACCCAATATCCTAACATGGCTTAATGAGAAGAATCTCACAAGCAAGTTGAAAATCCGTTTCTAAGCGTAAAGCAAAGGCTCTCGATTAGTCAAACTAATCGAGAGCCTTTAACTTATTCAGTCATTGATTTTACATATGCCGTAAGCGCGGAGAAGTCAACATTAGTATTGTGATTCCAGGAGATACGAACAGCCTCGCTAACCCGCGCTTCATCCAAACCCATTGCTGATAGAACGTAGCTGGGGGCATGGCTACCGGAGTTACATGCCGAGCCATTAGAGAAAGCATAGTCTTCTTTTACTGCAAGGAAGATGCCTTCGGCATCAACACCGTGGAAGCTGATGTTAATGGTTGACGGTAAACAGTATTCTTGATCGCCATTCAAAGTGTAGTTCAGACCCTGCACAGCTTCCAGAAAGCTTTGCTTGATCGCCTTGCAGCTTTCCATATGGGCAGCAGATTCCTTGTCGCACAGCTCAGCTGCGAGGGCGAAGCCTGCAACCAAAGCAACTGGCGTAGTGCCCGGACGATAACCACGTTCTTGCTGCCCACCATACATGAGTGGCCTGATGGGAGGACGCCTGTATGTGTGGTCACGCCGCATGATAAACGCGCCAACACCTTGCGGGCCGCTGAGCTTGTGGGCGGTAATGCTGAGCATATTGTACTTGGTTTTTCGCAAGCTATCATTCAGCTTGCCAAAGCCTTGTGTAGCGTCAATATGGAAATAGGTTTTCGATCCTGCAAGTGCCGCGCCTACCTCTTCAATCGGCTGAATGATGCCCGTTTCGCTGTTGACGTGCATCATAGAGACAAGCAGTGTCTTATCGGTCACAAGGTTGAGAATCTGCTCCGGCTTAATTCGTCCCGAGACATCTGGAGAAACGAAGTCCACTACGCAGCCTTTTTCCTGCAGATGCTTCATAGCCTCCAAAACAGACTTGTGCTCTATGGATGTTGTGATGAAATGATTGCGTCCACTCTCAAGAGCATAATCGAGCAGGCCAAGAATTGCCATGTTATTGCTTTCGGTTGAACCGCTGGTAAAGAACACATCTGTGCTATCCACAGCTAGGATCTCCGCTATGGTTTTTCTTGCAGAGGACACAATCTCCTTTGCATCCGTGCCAAAGATGTGGGTTCTGCTGTCTGCGTTTCCGTAATGAGAGCGATATACCTCAATCATTCTCTCCAAAACTCTTTCGTCTATTGGTGCAGAAGCGTTGTAGTCAAGATAGACGGCCATTATGCTTCCTCCTTTGGGAGCGCAGATTTGAGAAGATCAGAGCAGTTCTTCAGAACATCTCTTGTGCTGTAATGATTGATACCTCTGTTCAAATGAAGTCTGAAATACTTTGCAAGAGTCTTTTCATCATCGCCAAGCCCATCGTTGATACAACGCTGTCTGATGATTGCTTCGTAGATTTCAGAATACTCACCGGCAAAGGTAGACCAATCCATTTCAACGTTACTGTCAGATAGTGGATCGACGCCGCCGGGTATTGAAGGCTCGGACAATGACCAACAAAGTGCCCACCGGCATAAAACATTCCAATTCTGAATACCAGTTCTTGCCTTGATGCGGATAAGCCTATCTTTTTCGGGTTGTGATAACTTGAAATGCTTTACGATCATAATTTACACCTCCCCAAAATAACCATGAACAATCGAGGTGCACTGTTCCTCTTCGCGGTAGAGAAGCGTATAGTAGTCGACCACATTATCACGGACAAGATCGAGATAACGGCCATAAACCTCTTCATCTGTAGACAGGACCAGTACCTGTGAACTTGCTGCTGGCAGATACTTGGTCACGAAGTTGGCTCTATGAGAAGAGTCCAAGCGAGCCATGGGAGTGTCGATGATAACGGGGGCTTTGTAGCCGGAAGTCAAGGCCAGTGCCCAAACAATGGCCACTGCAAACATCTGCTGCTCACCGGCAGAGAGCTGGCTCTTCAGAAGCTCGTTGCCATCCAGATCAATAATCGTGACATCCAGAGTGCTGGGGTCAATTTTGATTTCGCTTACCAGGGAGTCCTTTTCAACAAGTTCGCGGAAGCAGCTTGTCGCTGTACTGGACAGCTTCGCGACTTTTTCACGCTGCAGGCGAACTTTGAACTCACGCAGCACTTCGATAGACATTGCAGCGTACTTTACGATACGAGCATTGTCATCATTCGCGTGTTCTTTTTCAGCGATGGCCTTAATCAGCTGAATACGCTTCGATACGAGTATTTCCCGCTGACGCTTCAAACTCTCAATGGATTCCAATTGGCGCTGGTACTCAGCATCTGCTAGAGCCTTTTCAGCTTCGATAGATTTGAGTGCGTCGAAAAGCTGCATAGCCAAGGTTTTTTCGTCCGCAGCTCCCAAGTGTGCATCAAGACTCATCCATTCGCTCTCTTGGGCTTCGACATGATTTACGAGAGTATCGATACGCTGAGTGATATTCTGGAACACCTCTGCGATCAGTCGCTGATAAAGCATCATGCTTGTCCTAGACATATTCTTTACAGTTTCCTTGGTAGCGCTTTCTGGAATGTGGCCAACCAAAACATCATTGATAATGTCCCGAACAATTTTGAGGTCTGTCTGGCTTAAGCCACATTCAACGAGTCTTTCAAGAATTTGTTGATGGAGGTCCACAATAATTCTGTCCGAATACAGCTTTGCTTCGGACTGCTGAGAAGAAAGCTCGTTATCATAAGACTGTGTAACCAAGTTGCGGCACAAAAATAGGGGCGTAGACGCATCCATGGCTAGATGCATGATTTCCTCTTGAACTCTCTCGACTTCAGAGGATATCTTCTGCATTTCTAACTTAATGGCGTCACGGTTACGGCTCAGATCACCACCGGAAGACCAAAACTCTTTTTCCTTCGCTTCAAGCGTAGCGGCTAATGTCTCACACTTGCGTTCCAGAGCATTTGCTTGTTTTGTGGCTTCTGCAAGACGCGTATCAATATCGGCAATTTGTTTTTCTACCTCTTTATAACCTACATTTTCTTCGCTGCTCTCAAAAGCAGCAAGAGCATTTTTCTTGCGGCGAATTACCTCGTCGGTGTGCTCGATGGCTTTCTCAATGGAAGAGACACCAATCGCAGATTTGATGGAACTCTTAATCTGCTCAAAGGATGTGTCGTCGGCAAGCTGCGTAATCTTCTCATTGTTAAAGAAGAAGAAACGGGCTATACCAAAGGGCAAGATTTCTTCAATATAATAGCTCCAGCTCTCACCAAGATACTTATCCACCACGCCGTTTTTTTCAACGGTGATCTGCTGTTCTACTTTTTTGCCTTTCGCTGTCCAAGAGCGCTTAACACGCAGAGCCGTTCCGTCATCAAGGCATAATGAAACCGCAACATAGGTTTCATCGTCGGTAGCGTGTTTGTTGATATGGTCAAGCAGCAGCTTATCATATGACCGGGCCTTTTCCTGTATGTATTTCAATGCCTGCTTGCCATAGAGGGCTATCAAAATACTGTCATGAAATGTGGTCTTGCCTCTGCCGTTCAGACCGCCAACCAATGTAATGTTTCGGTTGCCAATCTGGTCTGTGAGACACATCTCGTGAGTGCCCTTGTATATACCGAAATTATGAAGTTCAACCTTAGTAAAATACATGTTCACTCACCTCAATCCACGAAATCTTCCGGGCTTGCCTCATCTGTGATGCCAGAGATTCTATGAGCACGGGTAGATGCAATAGCTTCCGCATCAGCCTCGTCCCGATAGAACGCCTTTTTGATTTCCTTTTCAAAATTTAGAATAACATTGCGCTTGTTTGAAATGGCAGCAGCCTTTGCTTCCGTGTCCAGAAGTGCTCTTTGCATTTCTGCAAGCAGCTGTTCATCGGGATACAGTTCTGTACAAACCTCTTTGAGAAGTTCTGCTTCCGGCGCACCAAAGTATTTGTTTTTGCTGATGGTGCCGTCGGAATACTTCTTGCCTGTGACTTCTTCGTAAATTCTCGGCAGAGAATCATCAAACTCGTGGAACTCGTCAAGCCAGAGCTGACGAATAAACTTGAGTTCTTCCATTGTAATCAGAGGAACGTCCTTGATTTCATCCGGTCCGATCTCGTGGACAAGGAGTTCGACTTCAAGCAATCTGCGAAGGAAAAACTCGCGGGTCTCTTTCGTGTAGGGGCCGTGAACAAGGCGGTTATTATGCCACTGCAGCCGGCCATCCCTTTTACGAAAGTCTCGACGGTCACGGTCTGTCTGCCAATCTCCATGTCCGGCGATTTCATTACGGAACTCAAGCATAGGAAGCATCCATGCTTTTTCCTCGTCGTTCTGGATCATGGCCGCCATGGACTTATCTTCCGAAACCATGGTACATACCCAACAACCGAAACGGCTATTGCCACAGCTGGGCGTAGAAGAATCAATAACGAGAGGACATTCACCGTCGGCAGAAGCACCGCTGTACATAGCCAAAAGATCTTTGTTTGAGTGTCCCCATGGGTTCGGAACCTGTACAAGATACTGCCAAACATTGTCGTTTGACCAGTTCTCAATAGGCGTAAACACATAGGAGTTCGGGAAAGAACCATTTGGGCTGAGATGCGCTCTGTAACGCTTCTTTTCGTATCCCTCCAGTACGGCCTTACGGACGGCACTTTCTGCTTTTCGGGAACCGAGAACCATAATTGCTTCACTCTCGGCATCGAGGATACTCTTGATAAAACGATTGGAGGCGTCAATCTTCATTCTGTCAGTGCACCAACGGAAGTCTCGGCGGGGGTAGGGGTATCCACGTCCGATCAGATTGACCCAAAACGTATTTGTCGTTGCCGGAGTAAGCCTGTGAGGAACAATGGGGAGACCCTGCTCTTTTGCTGTCTGCTCCATCTTCTTGAGGGATTCTGTTGCCCATATTGCCACTACAGGAGACTCCACTAAAGTATCGGTGCTGATGACATGTACTGTCTTTTTGAGTTTTTCCTTAGGCAGCTCCTGGAGCGCATACCAAACAAGTTGAACAACAGCTGTAGAGTCTTTACCACCACTGTAGCCGCAAATCCAAGGAATCATATCTTCCAGATATAGTTCCTTGATAATTTCAATTACCGATCTAATATCTTCTTTCGTTAGGTTAGCCATTTCAATTACCTGCTGCTTTCTTATATTTGATGGATGTCATTCTTCATATTCAGTGCACGGAATTCCATCAAATTCGCTTCTGGTTCGATCAATCCATTCTTCGAGTTCATTATCACTTAATGTATCCCACGGAGTGCAGTCAGCGACAAACTCCTCGAAGAACCAAGCTTCAAAAACATCATATTCAGAGAAAAACCTTGCACCGCCAGATGTACGGAGCAAATAGACTTTTCCGTCCTCCGGATACCCGATGTTGGCAAGTTCGGAGAAGATAACATTAACATCGCCAGTTTTCTCAAATAAGTCCGTATATATCGTCCATAAAACGGTTCCCTGGATGTCCTCAATCTTAAGGGATTGCTCTCCAATTCGCTTCGTAATTTTCTGGAAAGTCTCTTTGCTTGTAAAGGTGATCATGCTTGCTGGCCACTGATCTAAGGCAGTCCATTCGTATTTGAACCCCTGTTTAGACACATAGGTACACTCGATTGCCATTTCAGAGGAGAGAACAACAAGTTTCGCTGCTGTGCGCTGCTCATGCAGCATCCTTAGCATTTCATTTCGTTCCATAAATGTTTCATCCTTACTTACGCAAGACGGTTTTTAATATAGTTTGACATCGCTTTCTGTGTGGATCTGTTTGCTGCAACTCTTCCATTTACAAACACGAGATTTTCCCAGTCGGGATTTGTTTTACGCCAATCAATATCAGAGAGTTTTTTCAAATGATCTTCCCATGTATTAGGGCTTTGTTGAATGATAGCATTTCCTGCATACCCCAACGCAACTAGAGTAATGCTGAGAGAGCAGATGTAATCCTTTCGGACATCCGCCGATTTCATTTCGCCTGCTTTGACTTTATTCCACTCAACGATGTATTTGCCAACTGCATTCCAATAGTCCTTGGCAAGTTCAACCTTTTCCTGCAAGGGTAGATTCAGCCCGGTGAGCAGCTCGTTAGTGGCTGTACATATTGCGCTGAGAGTAAAAAGCGCCTTGGAGCGATTGGAAATTGCAGTACGCTCCTTTTCAACCACGCCCTTAAATACATCGACCTCTTCAATAACCCGCTTTGCAATGATTGAAGATTCTTCTCGAGAGTTGAAGAGAATGTTGATTGATTTTGTAGGCTTAATTGCATAGCGGTTCAAATCAGAGAACATCTGCTGAGAACGAAGCAACCCCTCATCACGATAGAACACAACAGAGATATGTTCGTTCTTTAGGGCCGGGTTCAATTTTATCGCTTCGGCAATGGCTGCTCGTCTATGCTGTCCGTCGTTGATTAGAAACCGGGAAATCATAGATATGTTGATCGTTCCAATCTGCGGCGTAGCTTCACTTACCGCTTGAAATTCCATATCTCCATCTACGGAAACCGTCAACGCAGAGAACACATAGCTCTCCGGATTGGACAATATGTAATCCCGAATTTCGGGGATGCGAGCCTTATTCAATACACGCTGAGATCTAACTTCGGGAGGAAGCTCTTCGTCAGCAAATTGAAAAATCTTCGCCATGACTTCCAGCGGCACCATGGAAATGTAGTATTCTCGTTGTGCCTGGATTCCCTTTACCGCAGGGAAAACAAAAGCCGCACTACTCATTTCGAACGTCCTTTCCTTCTTGCTTGTACCTACTTACGGCGGGAAAATTATACACCAAAATGGAAGTCTTGTAAATGTACTTTGGATATTTTTTGTTTGTCTTTATAAGACAAACAAAAGCAAACATTCCGAAGCGCAAATAGCACAGGTCTTTATTCAATAAGTGAACTAAACCCGTTGAAAAACCTTGCGGTATTGTTCTACGCATTGATTCGGTTACAATTCTCGCTCACAAGCCAATAAGTACACAACCGAATCTAACATCCTTCGCTAAACCTTTTTTTATCTTGACAATTATCAGAAGCCGCAGGAGTTGTATAAGGCATTGAGGAAAGACAAATAATTAGGGAGAAAGTATCTAATGGATACAAGTAAGTATCTATTTCCTCATTCTAATCAAAAGTATTTCCGCCTATACTCTACTTGAATAGTACGAGATAGATCGGGGGCTGTATTTAATGGATATTGATTTCACGCTCACTGGGCAGAGAATACGTGAGGCTAGGCAGTATAGGGGCTGGACAGCGGATGTTCTTGCTGAGAAAGTCGGTCTGGCAACAGAATCTCTGCGCCACATCGAAAATGCTTCCAGCAAACCCAGCCTGCAAACACTCTTCAAGATTGCAACGGAGCTGGATGTGTCTCTGGACTATATCACTGGTAGAACTCCCAATCTGTCATCCGCCATTTCCGGCAGCTACAGCAAAGACTATGGCTTGAGCGAGCAGCAGCAGCGGATGGTACAGGACATGGTAAAAAGCATCATCCCGGTTATTACCGAATATCTCTAATGAGGCAAAAGCCGCTACTTTCGCGAGTAGCGGCTTTTTTGATGCCCTTCAGACACATTTCGACAGCTTATTTGCCATCCTCATGTTATATATGTATTAGTTAGATACTATTAAGTATTTAATAGATACATTCCACTGAGGAGGAGTTACTTATGGCAGTAAAAACAACACTCTCGGAAATTGCTCATGGGGCTTTGGGATCGTCTTTTTTGAAAGCAATTAAGGTCATGTACCAGCAAGCTGTTGAAGATGGCGTATTTCAAACGGTTGAAAGCGAGTATACAACAGGTGTTGATGCGCTGAATACCGTGTTTTCACCTGGACAAACAGAGCAGCTTGCAGAATACGAACACACCTGTTCCAGTATTCGTGACTATTCCGCACGATACGGATTTCTGGCAGGACTGTAC
>JBJDYH010000226.1:0-10484 GCA_051867135.1 Faecousia sp.
ACCCCAACGGGCCGATGTGGGCATCGGCCCCTACGGTCACCCATTTGGTGCAGCGTTAAATTCCAATTTATCGTTTTTCCAAGATAAATTCGTATATTCCCTATTATCCCTATGGAGGTGTTTTTATGTTAACCTTTGCGCCTGCTGAACCCGGTGCCTACGGCGGAATTTCCTTCCCCGGCTTCGGCATTACGGTAAACCCGGCCCGCACTTTTGAAATCTTCGGCTTCACCGTCCACTATTACGGCCTGATTATTGCCATGGGTCTGCTGCTGGCGGTGCTGTACGCCTGCCGCAGAAGCAAGCAGTTCGGCATCGAAGAAGACGACATTCTGGACGGCGTTCTGTGGGTAACGCCCTTTGCCATTGTTTGCGCCCGGCTGTATTACTGCATTTTCGCCTGGAATGAGGGAGGCTATGGGGAAAACCCCATTTCCATCCTCTATATCTGGAACGGCGGCCTTGCCATCTACGGCGGCGTGCTGGGCGCTGTCATCGGTGTGGCGGTATTCTGCAAATTTAAGAAAATCAAGCTGCCCGCTCTGCTGGATCTGGTGGCGCTGGGCTTCCTCATCGGTCAATGCATCGGCCGCTGGGGCAACTTTATGAACCGGGAAGCCTTCGGCGCGGCGGTGAGCAAGGATTATTTCCTTGCCATGGGTCTGGAAAACACCGTTACCGGCACCGTGGAATATTACCACCCCACCTTCCTGTACGAATCCCTTTGGAACTTTACCGGCTTCCTGCTGCTCCATTTCTTAAGCAAGCGCCGCCGCTATGACGGTCAGATCGCCCTGGGCTATGCGGCATGGTACGGTCTCGGCAGAACCATCATTGAAGGTCTCCGGGTGGACAGCCTGTACTGGGGCAGCATCCGGGTCAGTCAGGCGCTGGCAGCTCTGAGCTGCATCGCCGCGCTTTCTGTGCTGGTGTTTTTCTGGGTCAAGCCCCCCAAGGGAGAGTTGTTTGCAAACCGACAAACGGGAGAAGAAAAAAAGCAATGAATCTGGAAATTTCTCACATCCGCAAATCCTACCGCCGGAAAAATGTGCTGAAGGATATTTCCTTTACCGCCCGGTCCGGCCAATGCATCGGCATTTTGGGTGCCAACGGCTGCGGAAAATCCACCCTTTTGTCCATTCTGGCGGGGATTCAGACCGCCGACGGCGGCAGCTTTACCTTGGACGGCCATGACCTTTTTGCCGAGAGCGACCTGCGCGCTGCTTTGGTGGGCTATGTGCCTCAGGGAACGCCCTTGCTGGAGGAACTGACGGCGCTGGACAACCTGCGCCTGTGGTACGATAAAAAGACCCTTGCCGATGAACTGGAAAAGGGCATCCTTGCCATGCTGGGGGTGGGGGATTTCCTGAAAACCCCGGTGCGCAAGCTTTCCGGCGGCATGAAAAAGCGGCTGAGCATCGGCTGCGCCCTGTCCCGCCGTCCCCCGGTGGTATTGCTGGACGAGCCTACCGCCGCGCTGGATTTGAGCTGCAAGCAGGATATCTGCGCTTATCTGAGGACATATAAGCAGTCCGGCGGCATTCTGCTCCTGACTACCCACGAAGAAAGCGAGCTGAGCCTCTGCGACGCTTGGTACATCATCAAAGACGGCATTCTTGTGCCCTTCGTCTATGACGGCGATATGGGCAAGCTGGTCAGGAGCCTGTAATATGTGGGTATATTTTCGATTGCAATGGAAGCGCCTGCGGCGGCTGATTCCGGGAGCGGCGGCGCTGATGCTGGTGCTGGCGCTGGCGCTGCTGCTGCTTCTGCGCGGCTTCGTCTCCGCGAATCAGCAGCAAAACACCACAAAATTCCACATTGCCATCTGCGGCGATTTGGACGATAGCCTGCTTCAGCTTGGCTTTTCCGCTTTTCAGACCTTGGACGACAGCCGCTTCGCTATGGAGATTACCCAAATGTCCTTGGCGGACGCGAAGACGGCGCTGCAAAACAGCGAAATTTCCGCCTATGTGGTGTTCCCCGAGGGATTTACCGATGATGCCCGGCAGGGAATTATCCGGCCTTTGGAATTTGTCACCACTCCGGATACTCAGGGCATGGTCTTGCTGTTCAAAATCGAGCTGACGGATATGGTGGGGGACATTCTCCTTTCCGCCCAGCGCAGCGTGTTTGGTACTGCCCAGTTTATGCGGGAAAACGGCTACACCGATAAAGCCGCCGCCCATATGAACAATTTGTCTATAGAGTACGGCAAGCTGGCCTTTCTCCGGGGCTACCTGACCGAAACGGAGAATCTGGGCATCGGCGGGGCAGAAAATCTGATCACCTATCTGGCCTGCGGCCTCAGCGTGGTATTTTTGTGCCTTTGCTGCCTCAGCTTTGCCCCGGCGATGATTATGGAAAAAACCGGTGTCAGCCGAATGCTCTCCGCCCGGGGCTTTTCGGGCAGAAAACAGGGCTTTCTGGATTTTGCGGCGGAAGCGGCGGGGCTTGCCGCTTTGATTGCCGCGGTGGCGGCTTTGCCCATGGTTTTCGTCCTGTGGAAGGGCATCGCCCTGCCCATTTCTCTGCTTTGGGGCATCCCGGCGGTGGTTGTTACCGTTGCCGCCCTGAGCTTCTTTTTCTACAGTCTCAGCGGCGATTTCATTGGCGGCGTGCTGCTGCAATTTCTCGGTTTGGTAAGCTTGAGCTTTGTCTGCGGCTGTATGTACCCCGGGTTTTTCTTCCCCACAGCGGTGCAAAAGCTGGGGGATTGGCTTCCCATGGGTCTTTGCCGTCGGTGGCTGATGGGCTGCCTTGAGGGAGAGGCGGATTTTGCCGTTCTTGGGGCTATGGCCGGCGTGACCGTAGCCGCCGTTTTGGGGGGAATTGCCCTGCGGCAGCGCCGGACGAAAGCCGTTCAGGGGGTGAACGCATGAAAAGACTGTTTCTCTGGCTGGGGATGCTTGCGAAACGCCTGCTGAAAAAGCCCAGCTTTTTGGCAATTCTCGTGCTGATCCCCTTGCTGACGGTTCTTTACGCTTCCGCCGCGGCCCAAAGCAGCGGCGTGCTTACCGTCGCCCTTGCCGCCCAAGACCCGGCTGACCCCATGGCGCAGGAGGTCATTTCTCAGCTTTTAGGCTCCAGTGAGCTGATTGACTTTCGGTATATGGAGGTTTCCCATGCCCGGCAAGCCGTAGCAGCCGGAAAAGCGGACGCGGCGTGGATCCTCCCGGAGAATATGGCGGGAAAGGTGGATGCTTTCCTGAAAAGCCCCAACGCCGCCAACGCCTTTGTGACCATCTGCCAGCGGGAGGATTCCGTGCCTCTGCTGATGGCGAAGGAAAAGCTGAACGCCCGGCTTTATGAGTGCCTCAGCGTCCGCTATTTTGTGAATACCATTCGGGAGGATACCCCGGAGCTGGCGGACATGACTGACGAGGAGATTCTTTTCTACCGGGATCAGGTGGATATCCCCGGGGAGCTTTTCGCGTTTTCTCAGGATGCTTTGGCCGCCTCTCAGGATGTCCACTATCTTCTCTCTCCCATTCGGGGGCTGCTGGGGGTGGTGATGCTGCTGGGAGGTCTGGCTGCGGCTATGTACTGCATCCGGGATGCCCAGCAGGGCACATTCTCCTGGCTGAGCCTGCGTATGCGCCCCATGGCGGAGCTGCTGCAAATTGTGGTGGCGCTGACATTGCTGGGGCTGGGCGTGGTGCTGGCCCTCGCCGCCGCCGGAATCAGCGGAGGCTGGCGGGAGATACCCACTATGGGGCTGTATATCCTCATGCTGGCATCTTTTTGCCACGGGCTTCGCAGCTTGCTTCGCACCGTACCCCGGCTGGCGGCATTGCTTCCTGTGCTGCTGACGGTGTCGCTGGTGGTCTGCCCGGTGTTTTTCGACTGGAATGCCCTGACAGCCCTGCAATACCTGCTGCCCCCTACCTATTTTATCTGCGGCCTGCGCAATGGGGCCTACCTGCTGTGGATGCTGCCCTATACCGCCGTCTGCTTAGGACTGAGCCTGCTGTCCCACCGCAAAGCCCATGAATCGTAGGGAATGCATTTATGCATTCCGCCCGCCGCACCCCAATAAAGCGCTGTAGGGGCGAGCATTGCTCGTCCGCTACCGCACCCGGTTTACTGCGGTGGTGTTTCCGGGATTTCTCGATAAATTGTAATTTACCACCGCACCAAAATACTGCGCGTAGGGGCCGATGCCCACATCGGCCCGTTGGGGTGTTGCGGATTCGCCGCAGTTCCGTAGAAGAATCGTCGTGTTTTCTGCGGGGCGATGTGGGCATCGCCCCCTACATTCACCCAACCCTCACCCTGCTAAATTCCAATTTATTCCTTTCCTGTGGAAAGATGATAAGCCCCAAAAATAATGCCCAAAGGAACCGAAATTCCTTTGGGCATTTTGCTTACTTTGCGTATTCTACGGCTTTGGTCTCCCGAATGACATTGACCTTGATCTGGCCGGGGTATTCCAGCTCGGCCTCGATCTTCTTGGCAACATCCCGGGCCAGAAGGATCATATTGTCCTCGCTGACTTCCTCAGGCTTGACCATGATGCGAACCTCACGGCCTGCCTGAATGGCGAAGGCCTTTTCTACGCCGGGATAGGAGCCGGTAAGCTCTTCCAGCTTCTGCAGACGGCGGATATAGTTCTCCACATTCTCACGGCGTGCGCCGGGGCGGGCAGCGGATACGGCATCGGCAGCCTGCACCAGCACGGCAATGATGCTCTTAGGCTCTACATCCCCATGGTGGGCCTCAATGGCGTTGATGACGATGGGATTTTCCTTGTACTTCCGGGCAAGGTCAGCACCGAGCTGCACATGGCTGCCTTCTACCTCGTGGTCGATGGACTTGCCAAGGTCATGCAGCAGACCCGCGCGCTTTGCCATGGCCACATCCACGCCCAGCTCGCTGGCCATGAGGCCGGCAATGTGGGAAACCTCCATGGAGTGGTTCAGCACATTCTGACCGTAAGAGGTACGGTACTTCTGGCGGCCCAAAATCTTGATAAGCTCCGGGTTCAGGCCGTGAACACCGGTCTCGTAGCAGGCCCGCTCGCCCTCCTCCCGGATGGTGCGGTCTACTTCCTTGCGGGCCTTCTCCACCATGTCCTCAATGCGGGTGGGGTGGATACGGCCGTCCTGAATCAGCTTCTCCAGCGCCAGACGGGCAACCTCCCGGCGGACAGGGTCAAAGCTGGATACGGTAATGGCTTCGGGGGTATCGTCGATGATCAGGTCTACGCCGGTAATGGTCTCCAAAGTGCGGATGTTGCGGCCCTCACGGCCGATGATACGGCCCTTCATCTCATCGTTGGGCAGAGGCACAACGGAAACGGTAGCCTCGGCGGCATGATCGGCAGCGCAGCGCTGAATGGCGATGGACAAAATCTCACGAGCCTTGTCGTCAGCCTCGTCCTTCATCTGGGCTTCGATCTCCTTGATCTTCATGGCGGTCTCGTGGCGGACATCGGCCTCCACGCTCTCCAGAAGATACTGCTTAGCCTGCTCCTGCGTCAGACCGGAAATCTGCTCCAGAGTGGCAAGCTGCTGCGCCTTCAGCGCATCGGCTTCCGCCTTGGTCTGAGCCACTTCCGCAAGACGCTTGGTCAGTTCTTCTTCCTTGCGCTCGAAGGCATCGGTCTTTTTGTCCAGACTTTCTTCCTTCTGCTGCAGGCGGCGCTCCTGCTTGGTAACTTCAGCACGGCGCTCCTTCATTTCTTTTTCATGTTCTGTGCGGGATTTATGGATCTCATCCTTGACTTCCAGAAGCATTTCCTTCTTGCGGCTCTCACCGCTGCGGATGGCTTCGTTGATAATGCGGGTAGCTTCGGTTTCCGCGGAGCCGATGGCCTTTTCCGCTACCTTCTTGCGGTAGCCCACGCCAAAGGCGAAACCGAGACCCAGCAGCGCAATGCCGCCAAGGACAATCAAAATAATTTCTAACGGACCCATAGTTCAAGCACACCTCCTTGCATAAGATAGGCATAGCCGGAGGTGGGCATACAAGCCCCATGTGTAAAATTGGCAGAAAGGCAAACCGGAAGCCCGGTTAACAAATCTATGCAGAGCCGTTGATATGCTGGCGGCAGCAGCTCCCGCGCGGCTATGTTCTTCCGCGAATAAACACAGGAGGCGCTATGTCCGCCGAGGGGATACCGTCGGCATCTGATGCTCAAAAATAACGCCATGAGGCGCAAAACCCAAATCGGCCTTTGCCGGATAAAAATGAAACGCTGGGCTTATCCACACTTTCCAGCGTACACTATACCAAATCTATTTTAACGGCACACCCCCGGAATGTCAAGGATAATTGCACAAATCCGGCAACAATTTTTGTAAAATTTGGGCAACTAGCCCAAAAGACACCTTGCCGGATGTTGACAAAGCCCCCCCAAGCGTGGTAAACTAACAGTCAAGCTGAAAGTTGAAAATTGAAAATTGAAAGTTAAGGCAAAACAATGGTAGCTGAAAAGCCTTTTGATTTTGCAGTGCGGATTGTAAAACTATGCCAGCATCTGCAAAATAGCAAACAGGAATATGTTCTTTCTAAGCAACTGATGCGAAGCGGAACCAGTGTTGGAGCGAATGTCAGCGAAGCACGGCAAGGCCAAAGCCGGGCAGACTTTGTTTCAAAAATGTCCATTGCCCTAAAAGAAACGACAGAAACAAAATATTGGCTCCGACTGCTTCAAGCGACGGACTTTCTCACGGAAAAGGAATATCTTTCTATCAATAGTGATTGTGTTGAAATTGAAAAAATGCTGACAAGTATTATAAAGTCTACAAAGCAATAACTTTCAATTTTCAACTTTCAACTTTCAACTGGATATACGCGGGCATGATGGAATTGGTAGACATGCAAGATTTAGGTTCTTGTGCTTTGCGTTGGGGTTCGAGTCCCCATGCCCGCACCAAAATGCACCGCAGCCGGATACAAGGTTGCAGTGCATTTTATTCTATGATGTGATTTGTGTGTTCAAAGATGCAAACAAAAAGAGCATCAGAATGAGAGGCGCGAAGATGAACTCCGAAGTAGATTTGAACCGATTGTTCCGCGGTATTCTTTCTGACATTCACCAAGAATTGTTGAAACCGAACGGATGGAAGAAAGACGGTCAAAATTTCAGATTGTTCTATGACGGAAATCCAATTGCAAAAGGTGTAATCATCAACTTCCAGAAATCACAATGGAATGACGCGTCCGAGCTGCGTTTCACTATAAATGCCGGAAAGAAATATGCTTACTTCCCTGATGTAATCGATCCAAAGTTTAGAGAATACCAGTGCGATTTGTATGCGCGAAAAAGGCCCCAAAACCTATGCCCAAAATACAAATCCGACCAATGGTGGAGCCTTACTTCTGCCACCAATTGCGAACAATTGAAGAACGAAATCGAGCAGTTTCTGGCCGACTACGCAATCCCGTGGTTAATTGAGTAATCAGTAATTACAAATTGCTGAATTTTGAGCTTCCCGTATCGTCCGTCCCTTTTTAGAAAATTTCCTGGAATTTGTGGCTTTTAGCTCTGGAGCCGCCGCAGGTCTGCCTGTTCCGTTAGCCACTGGCTACGCAAATCTTCTGCATACTGCTGCACTCCGGCATCCGGCTCGGATTCCCGGATGCGGTGGGAGGGGCAGAATGCTTTTCCGTGGTGCATAGACAATTTGTTATGGGATATAGGGTGAATCCCAACCGGTTCATGATTGCCGCAATCGGCCTTTTGGATTTTTCATCGCTCATTTCATCAATCAATTATGGTTGATAAATGAGCGATGAAGTGTTATAATGGGGGGTGAGGTGATGTGCGGTGTATAACAAAAAACCACCTTTTGAAATTACAACTTCCATTCTGGATAGAATTGCGGAGATTGGGGAATTGGTTGGACAGGTCAATGCGGTGGCGGGCTTGTCTACGAACCCCACGCTGCGCCGCAGCAACCGCATCCGCACCATATATTCCTCTCTGGCCATTGAGCAGAATACGCTGAGCTTGGAGCAGGTGACCGCTGTTCTGAATGGAAAACGGGTCATTGCGCCGCCCAAGGATATTGCGGAGGTCAAGAACGCATACGAGATTTACGAGATGATGGATTCTCTGAATCCCTATTCCGTGGATGATCTGCTGAATGCCCACGGGGTGATGACCAAGGGATTGACCGAGGAATCCGGCTGCTTCCGTTCCGGGCCGGTGGGTGTGGTGGACAAGCAAGGGAATATCCTCCACTTTGGAACGCTGCCCGACTATGTACCGGGGCTTACAAAGGACTTGTTGGCGTGGGTCAAGGATAGCGATATCCACATGCTGATCAAAAGCTGCGTGTTTCACTATGAGCTGGAGGTAATTCACCCCTTTGCGGACGGCAACGGACGAATTGGCAGGCTGTGGCACACGCTCCTGCTGACCCAATGGAAGCCAATGTTTGCATGGCTCCCGGTGGAATCCATCATCCATGACCGGCAGGACGAATACTATCAGGCCATCAACCGCTCCAACTACGAAGGAGAATCTACGGCATTTATCGCATTTATGCTGTCCGCCATCAAGGAAGCGCTGGTGGAAGCTGTGCAGACAAGTGGTGCCGCCGAAAACATGACTACCGCTGAACTGCGTTGGTATCAAATTGAGCGTTTCCTAAAAAAGAACGGAACAATTACCAATGCGGATGTCCGCCAGATGTTTCAGGTGTCGGCTGCCACGGCGAACCGTATCCTTGCCAAGCTAACGGAGGAAGAAAAAATACAGAAAATCCGCATTGGAAAATCCTGGGGATATACGCAAAAATAGCCCTTCCATAAGGTGGCAGCACCCTTAGGTTCCACTACCGTGAGGCGTGTGGGTTCAAATCCCATTGCGCCGCACTATGAAAAAAGCACCCATGGGGGGAATGCCACTTGGTTGGTGGCATTGCCCCTGAGGGGTGCTTTTCTATTTAGGAAGTCAGAACCCGAACCTATTTCAATCAGAATGTCCGGCGGACTGCCCTTCGTTGCCGCTGGGGGCAATTTGTTTTCCTATGTAAGGAAAACCTCAGCCGGCTCTTTCCCTTATACAGGCTTAGTTCTTCCGGTATCCGCACTTGGGGCAAACACCGTTTTCGTTCAGAGCGATGCCGCACAGCGGGCAGCGGTCAATGTGGTTTCCGGTCTCAAATTCCGCGGAGGCCGCGTTAACGCCGCTGGTAAAAGTCAGCTTGGCAATGTTCAGCTTGTCCTTCAGCAGGTCATATACGATTTTGATCATGCCTTCTACGGTCATGGTCTCTTTGGTAACGACCAGACGGCATTCGGGATAAGCCGTGGCAAGCTCCGTCTTGAAGGCGGGGCCTTTCATCTTGTTGGCCGGCGTACCGTTCCGGATCCCCTGCTTTTCGTACACACCGAGGATCGCGGGCAGCAGCGGATCATCCTCTCTCAGGATCAACGCATGGTCAAAGTTCTTCAGAACCTCCCATGCGGTCTTCTGAATCTCATTGCAGGGAAAGACCATGTTCACGCCGGGCTCGATGGAATCCTCAACCTCGATGGTCAGGACGCCCGTGTGGCCGTGCAGATATTGCGCCTCGCCCTGAAAACCGTAAAATCTGTGTGCGTACTGCAGATCCAATGTGGTAATGCTTCTCATAATCAAAACTCCTTCTGTTTTATTTTTACGGACGCTGTGACACGCCCGCATGTGCACCGTTCCATAGTTTACTTATCTCGTTTTGCTTTCCCGGGCCGCAGCGCATTCCGGGCAGAGGTAAAACACCTTCAGGTCATAGAACAAGAAGTCCTGCCCCAGTTGACTGCGCAGGGGCGCAGTCAAGTCCGCAAAAGAGACATCCATAATTTTCCCGCAATGCCTGCAGACCAGATGGTCATGTTTCCGCGCCGAATCATACCGGTCCGGCATGTCTTCCACAGATACCTTGCGGATAAAGCCGGATTCCCACAGTTTATTCAGATTGTTATATACCGTTGCGGGTACTACTTTTGGGTAACCTTCTTTCAGCCGTTCGTAAATCTGATTCGCTGTGAGATGTTCATGGCTTGTCGTGACAATGTCATAGATTGCCTTTTCGTACTTCGTCATACACCCATCGTTCCCGTCTATTTAGAATGATTCTAATAATATTATAGCGATTCTAATACAAATGTCAATCCCCTATTCTCACGCTGCACAAAAATTTTTCACTTATGCGCCGCCGCCTTTCGGTTTCTCCGGCGCAGCCGGGGGTATTCTGCATTCCCCCTGTTGCCGCGGCAACATCCGGGATATTCCTTTGGGGAAAGAGCAATGCTCGCGGCCCTACAAGGGAGTTATGCACACGCGGCTTTCGGACTGCGTATTGCGGATAGCGGTTTGCGGCATATGTCAAATATTTCCGTTGACATACGGGGCCGGCAGAGGTACAATTTTTATGCGTTTATCGCTTTGCTCCGCAAAGCGATAAACCGGAATTTAACGAGGATTTGTATTTTGTGAATGTAGGGGCGAGCATTGCTCGTCCGGCTCCCACTCTGGGCGGTGCGTCGCG
>JBJDYH010000227.1:0-10299 GCA_051867135.1 Faecousia sp.
CCTACATAGGTGCGTCTCTTTGTAGGGGCGGGTCTTGACCCGCCCGTTTTCCGCATCTGGTTTTCTGCGGTGGTGGGTTTGGGATTTCGGGCCGGTCAAGACCGGCCCCTACATAGGTGCGTCTCTTTGTAGGGGCGGGTCTTGACCCGCCCGTTTTCCGCACCTCGTTTTCTGCGGTGGTGGGTTTGGGATTTCGGGCCGGTCAAGACCGGCCCCTACAAAGGAGCGGCAGGCACTAATCCATAAATGATTTATGGATGCAAAGCGTTTCCGTTTTGGATTTCTATGGTTTTTCCCAGCCTGGTAAAGCGGCCGGGCTCGCAGCAGGTGATAAAAACCTGCCCCTGGGTAATTTGGTTCAGCACAAAATCCTGCCGGGAGGCATCCAGCTCCGAAAGCACATCGTCCAGCAGCAGCACCGGGATCTCACCGCTTTCCCGGCGCATCAGCTCCCGCTGGGCAAGCTTTAAGCTGATGGCGGCGGTGCGCACCTGACCCTGAGAACCGAAGCTTTTCAGGCTGATGCCGGAAAGGGTCACATCAAAATCGTCCTTGTGGGGGCCGGTCAAGCATTGGGCCGTTTCCAGCTCCGCCCGGGCGTGGCTTTCCAAATGCTCCCGCAGCTTTTCCTGCAATTCACTTAAGGGGGCAAAGGGATTTTCAATATTGCTGACGGTTTTGTATTCCAAAGCGAAATCTTCCCGCTTGCCGGAAAAGCAATCGTGGTACTCCTTCGCCGCTTCTCCCAAAGCCTGATAAAACCTTGCCCGGTAGGAGATGATCACCGCCCCCACCTGACACAGCCGGGCGTTGTACTCCGGCAAAATATCCAAAAGGGCAGGGCATTCGTGCCGGTCTTTGAGAATCCGCGCTTTTTGCTCCAGAACGCGTCCGTATTCCGTAAGGGCCGCCTCATAATTGGGCCGAAGCTGACAAAGGGCCAAATCGCCCAGCCGCCGCCGGGGGGCGGAGCCGTTTTTCAGCACCATCAAATCCTCCGGGCAGAACAGCACGGTGTTCAGACACCCGGCAATTTCCCCGGTAGTCTTCATTTTCGCCCCGTTGCGCCAAATCTGCCGGGGCCTGCCTTTGGAAAACAGCACCCAGCGTAAGGACTGCTCCCGCTCTTGGGAGAAGACCCATCCCTCCAAGTCCGCAAATTCCGCCCCGAAGCGAACCTGCTCGGCGCTGCGCATGGTACGAAAGCTCTTGCCCGAGCCAAGATAAGAAATGGCTTCCAAAAGATTGGTCTTGCCCTGGGCGTTTTCCCCCACAATCAGGTTCACGCCGGGGTCAAAGTCCAAATCTAAGGCTTCATAGTTGCGGAAATCGCGAAGGCTTATTTTATTCAGCTTCATTGCCCACAATTACAAAGCTTTGGCCCATGCAGGAAAAATGGTCATCCGGGTACAGCTTCTTGCCCCGCATGGTGCATACCTCGCCGTTGACCTTTGCCAAGCCGTCCAAAATCATGTTTTTTGCCATACCGCCGGATTCCGCTATATTGGCCAGCTTCAAAGCGGCCTCCAGCTTGATAAATTCCGTAGTGATTTTTAAGGGAGTTTCCCAGGCTGCTTTTTTTGTGACCGTAACTTTCATAAAAAACCTCAGTTTTTAATTCTTACCGGCAAAACCATGTAAGAGAAGTCGTATTTCTTGTCCGCGGGGGTCATGACAATGGGGCTGAGTCCGTTGGTCAGCTCCAAAATAACCTCCTCACAGGGGATGGCCCGGAGAGCTTCCGTCAGGTAGCGGCCGTTGAAGCCGATTTCCAAATCCTTGCCGTTGCCGGCAATGGCGCACTTATCCTGAGCGGAGCCAAGGGTGGTATTGGTGCGAACCTGCAATTCCTGGTCGGCAAACACGCAGCGCACCGGGCTTTTATACTTTTCGTTGACCACAAGGCCCACGCGTTCGATAGAGCTTTGCAAATCTCCCACATTGGCGCCAAGCTGAATGGGGCAGTTGGTAGGCACTACCTTCCGCCAGTCCAGAAATTCACCCTCCAGCAAGCGGCAAATAAGGGTGGCGCTGCCAATCTGGAAGAGAATATGGGTCTTGCCCAGAGTAAAGGATGCCTCCTCGTCGCTGTCCGTGAGAATTTTTTCCACTTCCTTCAGGCTGGGGGAGGTCACTACAAAGGAAAGCTCCCGGCCAATGGGGCTGTCGGCATGATAGGTGCGGCGGGCAAGACGGAAGCCGTCCACCGCGATGGCGGAAATGGTCTCGTCGGTGACTTCAAATTTTACGCCGGTATGAATGGGCCGGGCCTGATTGTCGGATACGGCAAAGATGGTGCCGCCAATCAGCTCCTTCAGGGCGTTTTGGGGAATCTGGATAGCACGGCCCTGCCCCACATCGGGCAGCTCAGGGTAATCCTCGCTGCTCTCGGCAGAGATGGCAAAGGAAGCATATCCGCCCCGGATGGACACATGGTAGCTATCGTCCACTACTACAGTAACAGGGCCTTCCGGCAGACGGCGAATGATGTCGCCAAACAGCTTGGCGGGGAGGACGCAGGAGCCGGGGTCGGTCACTTCGGCATCAATTTGGTAGGTAATGGCGGTATCCATATTGTAGCCGGTGAGGTTCACTCCCACTTCCGCCTGACACAGGATGCCCTCCAAGGCGGAAATGGTGCTCTTTTGGGATACGGTACGGCCGGTAATGTTCAGCCCGGCTACCAGCATACTTTTTTCACAGGTAAAACGCATAGAAAGCCCTCGTTTCTCCAAAGATAAATAGAATAGATATATATTTTCATATATTAGGCAGTAAAAGAAGTAATAGGGGAAACTTATGTGAAAAACCGGGATTTTCTCAGGTTTTTCAAGGGCTTTTTTTTCACAGCCACCCTTGAAAAACCTTAGGGGTTTTTCACAGCCCCTTGGGGAAAATTTTTCCAAAGATTTTGTCCACAGATTATTTTTTCTTTTTCCACAACAAATTGTGAAAAAATTTTTATTACACGGCACCCCAATTAATATCTGTAGGGGCCGATGACCACATCGGCCCGTTGAGGCGTTACGAATTCGCCGCAGTACCATAGAAAGAATAATCTGCATTCTGCGGGCCGATGTAGGCATCGGCCCCTACGGCGGGGGACGCACTCCTACGCTCATTATTTGGGTGCGGCGGAGCGGATAAATCCGTTCCCTACAGTCACAAAATTACAGGCTGGAATTGATATTGGCGGTGATATCCCGAATATTGTCCCGAAGGGGTTCGTTGCCCTTTTTCAGCGCGTCTTCTACCTTACGAATGGAATAGAGGATGGAGGTATGGTCTTTGTTGAACTCCTTGCCGATATCCGGCAGGCTCAAATTGGTCAGCTTGCGGATGAGATACATGGCGATCTGCCGGGCTTCCGCCGTACCCTTGTTTTTCAGCGTACCCCGCAGGACGGACTCGTCAATGGAATAGAACTTGCAAACCTGACTGATGATCAGCGCCGGGGTGGGCAAGGCGTTGCCCTCGGTCTTGAACATATCGTCAATGGCCTTGGAGACATTGGGAAGGTCAAGGGGCATATTGTTGAGATCCCGGTAGGCAAGGATTTTTTTCACCGTGCCCTCAATCTGCCGCACATTGGTGGTAACATTCACGGCGATATAGTTGCAGATTTCGTCGGACAAGTCCAGACCCAAGGTCATGGCTTTGTTTTTAATAATCGCCATACGGGTCTCATAGTCCGGCGGCTGCACATCCGCCAAAAGACCCCATTCAAACCGGGTTTTCAGACGGTCTTCCAGCGTCAGCATATCGCTGGGCCGGCGGTCGGAAGTCATGACGATTTGCTTGTTTTCTTCGTAGAGCTTGTTAAAGGTGTGGAAGAACTCCTCCTGGGTGCTTTCCTTGCCGGCAATAAACTGAATATCATCAATGAGGAACAAATCCGCTTCCCGGTATTTGCTGCGAAATTCGATATTTTTACCGCTTTGAATGGCGGCAATCAGCTCATTGGTAAACTGGTCGCCCTTGATATACACAATGTTGGCATTGCTGTTTTTCTTGCGGATGCCGTTGGCGATGGCGTAGAGCAGATGGGTCTTGCCCACACCGGCAGGGCCGTAGATAAACAGGGGATTGTAGACCTGACCGGGATTGTTGCTCACCGCAATGGCGGCGGAATGGGCAAAGCGGTTGGAGGGGCCGACTACAAAATTGTCAAAGGTAAACTGGGGGTTAAAATCCATGTTGGTGTTTACCTTGTCCTTGGAGCGGAAAGCCTCCATCTCCTTATCGCCGTAGACGATCAGCTTGGCATCGGAGGAAAAAATCTCTTTCAGCGCGTCCTGAATGTAGGGACTGTAGCGGCGCAGAATAATATCCCGCCGAAAATCGGAAGGGGAGTAGAGAATCAGGTGTTCTTCGGTAAGCTCTACCACTTCACAATCGTCAAACCAAGCGGCCAGAGTCGTGCCGTCCAGACGCTCTTCCATGTGGCGCATGACTTTTGCCCAAACATAGGCGGAAGAATACATCGTCTGCATCTCCTTTCTTTCTGTAAATCAGGAAAATAGAATGAAAAATGTGTTATTGGATTTCCCCAGCAAAGGGAAAAATTGGAATTTACCGCTCCGTAGGGGTGTGGATTGGGTGAATGTAGGGGGCGATTGAGCACATCGCCCCGCAGGATGCAAAACGATGCTCCTACGGAACTGCGGCAAATTCGTAACACCCCAAAGGGCCGATGTGGGCATCGGCCCCTACAAACAATCTGTTAAATTCCAATTTACTGGATGGCTGAATAAAACCAATATGCATACGAAAAAGCACCAAAAATATATCCGGTTAGGGAAATTTTGGGCCATAATACATCACCATAAATTGTATCACATTTTTCCCAAAATTACAAGGGCTTTTCCACAGATACAATTATAAAAAGAAATAGGGGAAATTAACCTCCCAAAAAGGAAAAAAATGTAGGGAACGGCCCATGTGCCGTTCCATTTTTTCCATACCCAAATAACCGCACCGCTGTAGGGGCCGGTCTTGACCGGCCCGAAGCCTAAAACCTACCTCCGTAGAAAACGAGGTGCGGAAAACGGGCGGGTCAAGACCCGCCCCTACAAAGGACTTGCGCATAACCGTAGGGGCGAGCATTGCTCGTCCAAAAACCAAAAAACCACCACCGCAGTCAACCGGGTGCGGTAAACTTTTTTTCCGCCATTCAAACTCGGCAAAGCCGAATAAAACTGCGAAGCAATAAAACTGCAGCGCAATATCACTGCGAAGCAATAAAACTTCGGCTGATAAGTTTTGAGTGGTATTGCATACGCAGTGGTATTTTTTCTGACGAAAAAGTTTTATTGAAACCTGCCGGTTTCAGTTTTTTACCCAAGGCATAAAAAAACCCGCCCCAGGTATTCCCGGGACGGTGCTACGAGAGCCATATTTAAGTTGCGCGCCATGGAAAACGAAAATTTGCGTTTTTCTGCGCTGTACAAACGGCCAAATTTGGTTTATAATGACCGTGTCTTGGATTTTTCTTAATTATATCAGGAATTTTCCATTTTTCAATGGGCGCATTGGACGATAATTACAAATCAGACAAATAATTTTTGGTGAAAATTAACATGAAATTTGCATTTTATACCCTTGGCTGCAAGGTCAATCAATATGAAACTCAGGCAATGGAACAAATTTTAATCCAGCTTGGCCACGAAATCGGGGATTTCAGCGAGAAATGTGACGGCTATATTGTCAATACCTGCTCCGTGACCGCCATTGCCGACCGAAAAAACCGCACCGTCATTCGCCGCACCCGGCGGGAAAACCCGGAAGCTGTGCTGGGTGTCTGCGGCTGCTATTCCCAGCATGACCCCCAGGCGCTCCGGGAGCTGGAGGCGGATGTCATCGGCGGCAGCGGGGGAAGGGAAGAATTTATCCGCATGATGCTTCAGGCTATTCAGGAAAAAAAGCATCTGGAAAATGTGGATAAGGCTCTTGCCCGGCGCAGCTTTGAGGTGCTTCCCGCCGGGGGTCTGGAGGGAAGGACGAGAGCCATGCTGAAGGTGCAGGACGGCTGCGTCAATTTCTGCTCTTACTGCATCATTCCCTATACCCGCGGCCCCGTGCGCTCCGCTCCCTTGGAGCTGGCAGTCGCCCAGGCAAAAGAATTGGCAGCAAAGGGCTATCGGGAAATCGTGATTACCGGCATCGAAATCGCCTCCTGGGGGGCAGACCTTCCCGGAAAGCCGCAGCCTTCCCAGCTTTTTGGGGCAATTTGTCAGGCCGTTCCCAATCTGCGGGTGCGCCTTGGCAGCCTGGAGCCTCGCATTGTCACCGAGGAATTTTGTGAGCAGCTAAAAAGTTATGTCAACCTCTGTCCCCAGTTCCATCTTTCCCTGCAATCCGGCAGCGACACCGTGTTGAAGCGGATGAACCGCAAGTATGACACCGCCCGATACCTCAAAAGCGTGGCGCTGCTAAACCGCTATTTCCCCGGCTGCGCCATTACCACGGATATGATCGTGGCCTTCCCCGGAGAAACGGAGGAGGAGTTCCGGGAGAGCCTTGCGTTTATGGAAAAATGCCGCTTTGCGGATATGCACATTTTCCCCTATTCCCGCCGCCCCGGCACACCGGCGGACAAAATGCCAAACCAGCACAACAACGCCACCAAGGAAGCGCGGAGCAAAACTGCCATTGCAAAGGCAAGCCTTTTGCGGGAGCGGTATTTGGAGGCCATGGTGGGCACAACCGCCGAAGTCCTCTTTGAGGAAGCCCAAAAGGGCTATTTTGTAGGGCACACCCCGAACTATACCAAGGTGTACGCGGCAGGGGAGAACCTCCACAACGAAATCCGCCGGGTACGCCTGGAAAAAATTTATGAGGACGGTATGATGGGAAAAATTCTTCCCTAAAATACCAAAAGGAAAGAAATTATGAAAACGCTGCTTCATATCTGCTGCGCTCCCTGCGCCAACCAATGCATCGATGTATTGCGTACCGACGGCTTTGAGGTGTCCGGCTTTTGGTTCAATCCCAATATCCACCCTTTTACGGAGTACCGCGCCCGCCGCAACTGCTTGAGAGACTACGCCCAAACCATCGATTTGCCCTTAATCGAAAAAAATGACTACGCCCTGCGCCCCTTTATCCGGGAAGTGGCAGACGACATTGGAAACCGCTGCGTCAAGTGCTATGAAATCCGGCTTTTCGAAGCCGCCAAGCAGGCAAAGGATTTGGGCTTTGACAGCTTTACATCCTCGCTCTTCATCAGCCCCTACCAAAACCATGAGCTGATGAAAGAAACCGCCGAGCGGGCGGCTTTTGAGCACGGCGTGGAATTTTTGTACCGGGATTTTCGCCCCTATTTCAAAGCCGGGCAGGAAAAAGCCAGAGAATTGGGCTTTTATATGCAAAAATACTGCGGCTGCGTCTTTTCCGAAGAAGAACGCTACCTAAAGCCCAGCAGAAGAATCCCATAAAAGTTGAAAATTGAAAGTTGAAAGTTGAAAATTCGTAGGGGCGAGCATTGCTCGTCCGAAACCCCAAACCCACCGCCGCAGAAAACGGGGTGCGGCAAACGGGCGGGTCAAGACCCGCCCCTACAAGGGGTTGGTGTATAGACGCACCGCTGTAGGGGCCGGTCTTGACCGGCCCGAAGCCCCGAACCAACCACCGCAGAAAAATGGGTGCGGCAAACGGGCGGGTCAAGACCCGCCCCTACAAGGGGTTGGTGTATAGACGCACCGCTGTAGGGGCCGGTCTTGACCGGCCCGAAGCCCCGAACCAACCACCGCAGAAAAATGGGTGCGGCAAACGGGCGGGTCAAGACCCGCCCCTACAAGGGGTTGGTGTATAGACGCACCGCTGTAGGGGCCGGTCTTGACCGGCCCGAAGCCCCGAACCAACCACCGCAGAAAAATGGGTGCGGCAAACGGGCGGGTCAAGACCCGCCCCTACAAGGGGTTGGTGTATAGACGCACCGCTGTAGGGGCCGGTCTTGACCGGCCCGAAGCCCCGAACCAACCACCGCAGAAAAATGGGTGCAGCAAACGGGCGGGTCAAGACCCGCCCCTACATCCGCAAAACCACACCTGTCGCAAGCGGAACGGCACATGGGCCGTTCCCTACGAAAGAATAAGGAGTATTAGATGAATAAAATGAACTTTGCCGTTCCTTGCCTGTTTGGCTTGGAGGGCATCGCCGGAGACGAGCTGCGGCGGCTGAATTTGGAAAATGTCACCGTAGAAAACGGGAGAGTCCTGTTTACCGGGGATGAAATTGCCCTTGCCAAGGCCAATGTGTGTCTGCGTACCGGGGAGCGGGTTCTGATTGTGCTGGGGGAATTTACCGCCCGCAGCTTTGAGGAGCTGTTCCAAGGGGTTTATAAGCTGAATTTGGAGGACTATATCCCCAAAGACGGCGCGTTCCCGGTGAAGGGCCATTGCCTCAGCAGCCAGCTTATGAGCGTGCCGGACTGTCAGGCCATTATTAAAAAGGCGGCTTCCCGCCGATTAGGGGAAAAATACGGCATCGGCTGGCTGCCGGAAACCGGGGCAAAGTTCCAGCTTCAGTTTTCTATCATGAATGACCGGGTGGTGCTTTATCTGGATACCTCCGGGGCAGGTCTGCACAAGCGGGGCTACCGGGCGCAGGGCAACGAAGCCCCCTTGCGGGAGACGCTGGCTGCCGCCATGGTGCAGCTTACCCGCTTCCGGGGCCGGGAATATTTCTGGGATCCCTTCTGCGGCAGCGGCACCATTCCCATTGAAGCGGCTCTCATTGCCAAAAACCGCGCCCCCGGCTTAAACCGCGCCTTTGCCGCCCAAGCATTCCCTTGGATGCCCAGGGAAATCTGGGAGCAGGTAAAAACCGAGGCGAAAGACAAGGAGTTTTCCGGCAAATACCAAATCATGGGCTCGGACAATGACCCCGCCTGCGTGTCCCTCGCTTTTTCCAACGCCCGAAAGGCGGGAGTCTCCGACTGCGTGACCTTCCGGGATGGGGATGCCACCAAGATGGATTTCCCCGCCAAAGAGGGGATTTTGGTTTGCAATCCCCCCTACGGTCAGCGGATGATGGAGCAGCACAGCGCCCAGCGGCTGTACGCCGCCTTTGGCCGCCATGTGAAGTTTGCCGACGGCTGGAAAAAGTATATCATTACCTCCGAGCCGGAGTTTGAGCATTACTTTGGCCGCCGCGCCGACAAAAAGCGGAAGCTTTACAACGGCATGATTAAGTGTGATTATTATATGTATACGGAAAACACCCGTGCGGACAGAAAGAAGGCAGGCAAATGAAGCACCTTTTCATTATCAACCCGGCAGCGGGGAAATATGACAAAACCTACGAATACCGGGCGCAAATTCAGCGGGTAGCTACGGATCGGGGGTTGGACTACAAAATTAAGGTATCGAAATGCCCCGGAGACTGCACCCGCATTGCCCGGGAAGCGGCGCAAACCGGGGAGGAATACCGCATCTACGCCTGCGGCGGCGACGGAACGCTGAACGAGGTGGTTTCCGGGGTAGCCGGGTATAAAAATGTGGCGGTTACCCACTATGCCGGGGGCAGCGGCAACGATTTCGTGAAGATTTTTGACCATCCTGAGCCTTTCCGGGATTTGGAAGCGCTGATGGATTGCCGGGAATATACCTTTGATTTGGTGCGGTGCAACGACAGCTTTTCCCTGAATATCTGCTCCGTGGGTCTCGATGCCCGCATCGGCACCAATATAGAAAAGTATAAGCGCCTGCCCATGGTTTCCGGCCCTATGGCTTACGGCCTTTCCACGGTGGTCAATACGGTGAAGGGCGTTTCGGAGCATTACCGGGTCATCATCAATGGCGAGGAGCTGGATGGGGAATTTACCCTGATCTGCGCCTGCAACGGCAGGTTCTACGGCGGCGGCTTCAACCCGGTGCCCACCGCCGACCCCAGCGACGGGATGCTGGATGTGCTTTTGGTGGATAAGGTATCCCGGTTGAAGGTAGCCGCCGTGGTGGGCAAGTACAAAAACGGCCTGTATGAGCAGTACCCGGATTTGATCCGCCATATCCGCACGGACAAGCTCACCATCCTCTGCGACAAGGAAACCCCCATCAATCTGGACGGAGAGCTGCGGACGGCAAAAGAGGTAAACATCTCCATCGCCAAAGAAAAAATCCGCTTTTTCTACCCCAATACCGTACATATTCAGCAAACCGCCAAGGTATAAGAATATTCCCTTTCCGCCGCACCTACGGTATGGGACGCACCGCTGTAGGGGCCGGTCTTGACCGGCCCGAAATCCCTGTCCCCACGCCGCAGAAAACGAGGTGCGGCAAACGGGCGGGTCAAGACCCG
>JBJDYH010000228.1:0-10194 GCA_051867135.1 Faecousia sp.
TATAGTTTTGGGGTCAGGCTCATTGCCTGACCCCAACATTTATTATAGAACCTTTTTTATTGGTGAACATGAGGAAATATGACGAATATTAATCGAGCGATTTCAAATACACAGACAGAAGCTGCAGGGCAGTTTCCTTGTCTTTTGGATTGCACGCGTTCAGCCGCTGCCACAGTTCCTCCTGCTGTGCATTCGTGGAGGCACTTTCTTCGGTCAGAACTTCGTCAGGGGTAATATGGAGCACTTTGCAGATACGGAGGATTGTATCGGTTCTCATGTTAACCATACCTCTTTCAATGTCTGCGTAGGCACGGTCAGATAGTCCGGCAGCCTCCGCAACCTCGGCCTGAGTCATTCCCATACGCTTGCGAACTGTCAGTAGTTTGTTCCCAATTATATGCAAATCAAAAACCAGCATATTCTACCTCCTGCTTCCTGCATATAGGAATTATAATTCCATTTTTAATTGACAAACAGGAAGAATACATATATAATCGATAGAAGAATAGTTCCTGTATTCTGCACGATGCAATTTTTTATTCTTCTGCAGAAGTGGGCACTGTTAAATATCGAGAGAGGAAGAAAAATATGGATAACAATACAGCAACCGAGAACAAAACCGTTGCGCAAGAGAGCACAAAATTCTGCAAGCATTGCGGAGCAAAGATTCCAAGTGCAGCTGTAATTTGTACGCATTGTGGGTGTCAGGTGGAAGAAATGAAGCACAATGAACAGCCCAGTATCGTTATTAACAACGCCAACACCAACACCAATACCAATGCCAACATAAATGCTTCCATGCTTGGTATTCGAGCTAAAAATAAGTGGGTATCTTTCTTGTTGTGTGTCTTCTTAGGCTACTTTGGTGCTCATAAATTTTACGAAGGCAGAATCGGTATGGGCATTCTGTATTTGTTTACTTTTGGGCTTTTTGGCATCGGCTGGTTTATTGATTGTATTGCACTCTTGTTTAAGCCTAATCCTTATTATGTGCGCTAAAATGATTAAAAATTATAGCAAGAGCGCACTTGCTGGGGCTGTAAAATAACCCACACTAATATTCAGAACAACCGGCGGGAGCAGCTATGCGCCCTACACTATGTTCCAAAAGGAACGGTAGGGCGCATAGCTGCTCCCGCCGTTATCCTAAGAAAAATCAAAAAACTTTTGTGACCCTGCCTTTTCCGGGCTTTTTGGGAAAGAATTTCTTGCATTTTTTACTCTTTTGCGGTACAATAAATTGATTATTTATACTTATTTTGCGAGGTAAGCTGTGTATCTAAAAAGTTTGGAAGTGCAGGGCTTTAAGTCCTTCCCGGATAAGACCCTGATTCGCTTTGGCGATGATATTACCGCCATTGTTGGCCCCAACGGCTCCGGCAAATCCAATATTTCCGACGCCATTCTGTGGGTCATGGGCGAGCAGAGCACCAAGACTCTTCGGGGTGCCAAAATGGAGGATGTTATCTTCGGCGGTACGGAGAAGCGAGCCGCCGTGGGCTTTGCGGAGGCCACGCTGACGCTTGACAATACCGACCGGGCGCTGCTGTACGATGCGGACGAGGTCATGGTTACCCGCCGGTATTACCGCTCCGGGGAAAGTGAATACTATATTAACCGCCAGTCTGCCCGTTTGAAGGACATCAACGAGATGTTTATGGATACGGGTCTGGGCCGTGAGGGCTATTCCAACATCGGTCAGGGCCGCATTGACGATATTCTCTCCCGCAAGAGCGCCGACCGCCGGGAAATTTTTGAAGAAGCTGCCGGTATCTCCAAGTACCGTCACCGCAAGGAAGAAACGGAGCGCAAGCTCCAGCACACCGAGGAGAACCTGCTTCGCATTGAGGACAAGGTTTCGGAGCTGGAAATGCAGTTGGAGCCGTTGAAGCAGCAGTCGGAAAAGGCCAAAAAGTATCTGGAATTAAAGGACGAATTGCAGGGCGTGGAGATTGCCGTATGGCTGGACACTTTGGACAAGCTCTCTGCCGCCGCCAAAAAGGCAGAGGAAGACTATGCCTCTGCCAGCTTCGTGCTGCAGCAGGCCCATGAAGAGCTGGACGGCCTTTACGCCAGAAGCGAAGAGCTGGGGGAAGAGCTGCACCGCAAGGATGGCGAGCTGGAAACCGCCCGCATCAACGCGGGTCTGTTGGAATCTACTCATCAGCAGTTGGAAGGCCAGATGGCGGTGATTCGCGGCAACATCACCAACAACGAAAACAACATTGCCCGCATTTCCCAAGAGCTTCAGGACGAGGAAAACCGCTCCGGCGGCATTTCCGCCCAGACGGAGCAGGCAAGGCAGCGCATTGGGGAAATTGAAGCCTTGCTGAAAGAGAAAAACGCCAAGCTGGAGCAGTTGCAGAATCAGCTCGCGGCTATGACTGCCAACGCTCAGGGCCGCCAGAAGCAGTTTTTGGAGTTGCGCAGCGAGCAGACCCGCCTGTCCGCGGATATCGCCGGCAGCGAAGCGGACTTGCGGGGTCTGAACGAAAGTCTCTCCCTCAGCGCTCAGCGGGCCAAAGAGCTGGAAAGCGATTTGAATGCCGGAGAAGCCAGAGAAAAGGAAGCGAAGGACAACCTTTCCAATTGCCGCCGGGAGCTGAGAAACGCTCAGGAAGAAGCCAAGGCGGCGGAAAATACCATTGCCGGATACACTTTGCGCCAGAGCGCCCGTATCCAGCGCCGTGACGAGCTGGCTGCCCAACTTCGGGAACAGACTGCCAAGCTGGACGGCATTCAGGCCAAGCTCCGGGTATTCAAGGCCATGGAGCGGGATTTTGAAAGCTACGGCAAGTCCGTAAAAATGGTCATGCAGGAAGCCCAGCGGGGAAGCCTGCGGGGGGTGCATGGGCCTGTTTCCCGGCTGATTCGCACGGATAACGCCTATACCACCGCCATTGAAATCGCCTTGGGCGCTGCCATGCAGCAAATCGTGGTGGATACGGAAGCCGAGGGCAAGGCGGGCATTGCCTACCTGAAACGCACCGGGGGCGGCCGGGCTACCTTCCTGCCCCTGAATGTCATCAAGGGCAAGAGCCTGACGGAAAGCGGTTTGGAAAACTGCCGGGGCTTCGTAGGCGTTGCCTCCGATTTGGTGCGCTTCGACGAAAAGTACCGGGGTATCGTGGAAAATCTGCTGGGCCGCATTGTGCTGGTGCAGGATATCGATGCCGCCATTGCCATGGCAAAGAAGTATGCCAACCGTTTCAAAATCGTTACCTTGGACGGTCAGGTGATAAACCCCGGCGGCTCTATGACCGGCGGCTCCGTGAATAAGGAAGCGGGCATCCTCTCCCGGGCCAACGAGGTAGAAGCCCTGTCCGCCCAGGAAAAGGCGCTGACAGAAAAGAGAATGGTTACGGAAACGGAGCTGCAGGAAGCCCAGAGAAACGCCGATGAAGTCGAGTTCCAAATCAGCGCCGCTCAGGATCAGCTTCGTGCGGCGCAGGATCAGGTGCTTCGCCTGCAGGGTCAGGAAAAGCAGCATGAAATCCTTTTGCAGGCCATTGACGATGCTCTGGAAGCTGCCCAGCGGGAGCTGGATTCCCTTCAGGCCCGCACCGCCGCAGACCGCAAGCGCCAGACTCAGCTGGAAACCGCCATCTCTATGAATACCCGCCAACTGGAAAAGACCAACGCGTCTCTTGCCCTGCTGGAAGGCAGCGAAAGTCAGGCCAATGCGGACGCCAACCGCATTACCGGGGAAATGACCACCCTGCGTACCGACGCCGCCGCTCTGGAAGCGGAAGCCGCAACCGCCAAGAGCCACATTGCGGATTTGGAAGCTCTGCGCAGCAATATGGAGGGTGACCGGGATAAGAAGCTGGCGCTTATGGATATGATTCGCGGCGAAAATGTCCGCCTCGGGGAAGAACTGGCGCAGGTGAAAGAGCGTCAGGAGGAAAACGACGCGGAAGCCGGGCAGATGCGCCACCGCATGGACAAGGTTTTGGCTGACCGTGCCGAGGCCGAGGCCAATAAGACCCGTGCCGAGCGTCAGGCTCAGGAAAAGAGCAAGGATATTCTGAATATGGAGCGTGCCTGCGCTCTGCTGGAGCAGAAAAAGGTAACTACCGACATGGAAGAGCGGCAGATTATCGACAAGCTCTGGGAAAGCTACGAGCTTACCCCCGGCACCGCCAAGGAGAAACGGGCGGAAATTGAGTCCGTGGCGGCAGGCACCCGCAAGGTTGCCGAGCTGAAGCGGAAAATCGCATTGCTGGGCACCCCCAACTTAGGCGCTATCGAGGAATACGCCCGGGTAAACGAGCGCTATACCTACCTCGCTACCCAGCGGGACGATGTGCTTACCGCCAAGCGGGATTTGGAGAACATCATCCGCAACATTACCACGGAGATGACCACCATTTTTGTTACCGAGTTCCAGAAGATTGACCGCTACTTCGGTCAGACCTTTACGGAAATGTTCGGCGGCGGCAAGGGCCAGCTCATTCTGGAAGACCCGGAAAGTCCCCTTACCTGCGGCATCGAAATCCGGGTGCAGCCTCCCGGAAAGCAGGTAAAAACCATTACGCTGCTCTCCGGCGGCGAAAAAGCCTTTGTTGCCATCGCCTTGTACTTTGCCATTTTGAAGGTGCGGCCCACGCCGTTTTGTATGCTGGACGAAATTGATGCCGCGCTGGATGACCGGAATGTAGAGCGCTTTGCTTCTTATTTGCACAACCTGAGCAAAAAAACCCAGTTTATTGTCATTACCCACCGCCGCGGCACCATGGAAGCCTCCGATGTGCTCTACGGCGTTACCATGCAGGAGCAGGGCGTTTCCAAGCTGCTGCGTCTGGATTTGAACCAGATGGAGCAATATCTGGGGATTGTAGAATAACCGAAAGGGAAAACAGGAGATTATTCAATGGGATTTTTTGAAAAAATCAAGGCGGGCTTGTCTAAGACCCGCAGCGCCATCGGCGGCGTTTTTACCGGCTTTTCGGAAATTGACGACGATTTCTACGACGAGCTGGAGGAGCGCCTGATTCTGGCGGATTTGGGCGTGGACACCACCATGAAGGCCATGGAGCGCCTGCGCAAGCTGGTGCGGGAGCGCCACTTAAAGACCGTAGAGGAAGCGAAGGAAGCCCTGAAAGAAGTGCTGGAAGAAATGCTGAATGTAGGCCCTACGGAGCTGAACATGGAAACTACCCCCTCCGTGGTGCTGGTAATCGGTGTCAACGGCGTGGGCAAGACCACCACCATCGGCAAGCTGGCCACCCGCTATGTGAATGAGGGGAAGAAAGTGCTGCTGGTCGCGGGCGATACCTTCCGTGCCGCCGCCGCGGACCAGTTGGAGGTTTGGGCAGGCCGTGCGGGCTGCGGCATTGTCCGCCAGCATGAGGGGGCTGACCCCGCCAGCGTGGTGTATGACGGCATCCAGTCCGCCAGAGCCAAGGGCGTGGATTTGGTGATTATCGATACCGCCGGACGGCTCCACAATAAGACCAACCTGATGAATGAGCTGAACAAAATCAGCCGCATTGTAGAGCGGGAGCTGCCCAACGCTTCCAAGGAAGTGCTGCTGGTGCTGGACGGCACTACCGGACAGAACGGCCTCATTCAGGCCAAGGCATTCCAAGAGATTGCGGGCGTTACCTGCGTAGCCATTACCAAGCTGGACGGTACGGCCAAGGGCGGCATCGTCATTGCGGTGGCGGATGCGCTGCAGCTTCCTGTAAAGTTTGTGGGCGTTGGCGAACAGCCCGACGATCTGATGCGCTTTGTGGCTCGTGACTTTGTGGAGGCGCTGCTGCAATGAAAGTGGTATTGGCAAGCAAAAACAAGCACAAGCTTGTGGAAATCAGCCGTATTTTGGAGAAGCTGGACATTCAGCTCGTGCTGCAAAGTGAGCTGGGCGTGGATGTGGATGTAGAGGAAACGGGAACCACTTTTGAGGAAAATTCCTTTCTGAAAGCGGAAGCGGTGATGAAAGCCACGGGGCTTCCCGCCCTTGCGGACGATTCCGGCATTGCCGTGGATGCTTTGAACGGCGAGCCGGGTATCTACTCTGCCCGCTATGGCTTTGACGAGAGTCTGGACGATTGGGGGCGGCTCCTGCTTCTGCTGAAGAATACGGAGCATGTGCCCGACGG
This sequence comes from Faecousia sp., assembly GCA_051867135.1. Taxonomy (GTDB): domain Bacteria; phylum Bacillota; class Clostridia; order Oscillospirales; family Oscillospiraceae; genus Faecousia. The sequence goes on from JBJDYH010000228.1 coordinate 6,105, forward strand.
TCAGCGGCAGGCTCAGTTTGTATGTGTCATTACTTTGGTGACCCCCCAGGGGGAGGTCATTCAGGCCCGGGGCGAAGCCCACGGCGAGCTTTTGCGGGAAGCCGCCGGAGAGGGCGGCTTCGGCTATGACCCCATTTTTTACTATCCTCCCTTTGGCAAGACCTTTGCGGAGATCAGCGCGGATGAAAAAAATCAAGTGTCCCACCGGGCGGTGGCCTTGAAAGCTATGTATGAGAAACTGGAGGAGGCAGGTTATGCTGACAAGTAAGGAGCGTGCCGAGCTGCGCAGCAAAGCAACCGCTTTGGATACAACTTTGATGGTAGGCAAGGGCGGCGTGACGGATACCGTCATCGCCGAAGCGGAGAACCAGCTTACCGCAAGAGAATTGATTAAGGGAAAGGTGCTGGAGGGCGCTTTGATGTCCCCCCGGGAGGTCAGCGACGAAATCTGCGCCGCAACCGGCGCAGAGGGCGTTGCGGTGATCGGCACCAAGTTTGTGATTTACCGCTTCAGCGAAAAGTGTCAGGAGAAGCGGAACCAGACCGGCCGGGCCAAGCGGAAGGCGACCCCGGTATCCAAGTCTGACCCTGTGCGTAAGGGCATCCGCGCCCGCCGGGCAGCCGCCAAGCAGCAGCGGGAGGAGCGAAACCAGTATTTCCGCCAGCAGGCCATTGACAAGGCCATTGAGCGCAGCCGGGAACGCCAGCTCCACGGCGAAGAATAATTCGTTTTGATAGGAAAGGGGAGGGGCAGAAGTGAAAATCGGAATATACGGCGGGAGCTTTAATCCTCCCCATTTGGGCCATGTTCGGGGCGCTGTTTTCGCGAAGGAGAAGCTGGGGCTGGATAAGCTCTTGCTGATTCCCGCGGGAGAGCCGCCCCATAAAGACTTAGCCCACGATTCGCCCACCGGGGCGCAAAGGCTGGAAATGACCCGCCTTGCCGTAGAGGGCATCCCCGGGATGGAAGTATCCGATATGGAGCTTTGCCGTCAGGGAAAAAGCTACACGTATCAAACCGTGGAAGCCCTTCACGATGCTTACCCGGAAGCGGAGCTGACTCTGATTATGGGTACGGATATGTACCTGTGCTTTGAGAATTGGGTTCACCCGGAGCGCATTGCCGCCCTATGCCGTTTGGCGGTGCTGTACCGGGGTGAAAAAGGGGAGCGGGAGCGACTGGCTGCCCACCGGGAGGAAAGCGGCTACCCCTGCCTGCTTCTGGAAAACCCGGTGGTGGATATTTCCTCCACCCAAATCCGCAGAATGCTGCGGCTGCAATGCGCCGGGGAATATCTGGACGAAAAGGTGGCGGCCTATATCCAAAGGGAAGGCTTGTACGGCACAAAGGATGTTTACCGCAATCTTTCCGAAAAAGAGCTGGAAAAGGTGGTCATTAGCCTGCTGAACCCCAACCGGGTCGCCCATGTGCTGGGCTGCCGGGACACGGCGGTGGCGCTGGCAAAGCACTACGGGGCAAATCCTGTGGATGCCGCCAGAGCGGCGCTGCTTCACGATATTACCAAGGCTCTGGATGGCCCTGCCCAATTGACATTGGCCCGGGAGTATGGTATGATTTTGGATGATTTTTCCGCCCGGAATCCCAAAACCCTCCACGCCCTGACAGGAAGCTGGGTAGCCCAGCGGATTTTTGGGGAGAATAAGGCTGTGGTGGATGCCATCCGCAGCCATACTACGGGGAAACCCAATATGAACCTGCTGGAAAAAATCATCTATGTGGCGGATTATATGGAGCCGAACCGGGATTTTCCCAGCGTGGATATGCTCCGCCAAATCGCCTGGCGGGATATCACCGAGGCCACCCGGGTGGGGCTGGAAATGACGCTGGATATGCTGAAAAAGCAGGGAAGAAGCATTTCCCCGGAATCCCGGCAGGCACTGCAATATTTGATGGATACCGGGCATCCCCCGGTGTGATAGAAAGGAGCAAGTATATGCTTACCGCAAAAGAAGTTGCCATCATCGCTACCAAAGCGCTGGACAGCAAAAAGGGTATGGACATCAAGCTGCTGAAAATTGACCGTGTCAGCACCCTTGCCGACTATTTCCTCATCTGTACCGGCACCTCCAACACCCATGTAAAGACGCTGTGTGACATCGCCGAGTTCTCCCTGGATCAGGCCGGCGAGAAGCCGCTGAGCCGTGAGGGTCACCGTGGCAATACCTGGGAGCTGCTGGATTACGGCTGCCTTGTGATCCATGTGTTTACCGATGAAGCCCGCAAGTTCTACGATTTGGAGCGGCTCTGGGCCGATGCCGAGGTCGTAGACCTGTCGGATATTGTGATTGACCAGATGTAAAAGGAAGTGTTCTCCATGAATTACGATTTTTCCAACATTGAAAAGAAATGGCAAAAATACTGGGAAGAGCATGATACCTTCCACACCGATGTGTGGGATTTCAGCAAGCCCAAGTATTATGTGCTGGATATGTTCCCTTACCCCTCCGGCGTAGGTCTTCATGCAGGCCACCCCGAGGGCTATACCGCTACGGATATTATGTCCCGCATGAAGCGTATGCAGGGCTATAATGTGCTGCACCCCATGGGCTACGACTCCTTCGGCCTGCCTGCGGAGCAGTACGCCGTTTCTACCGGCAACCATCCCAACGGCTTTACCCAGGAGAATATCAAGACTTTCTCCGCGCAGCTCAAGGAGCTGGGCTTCGACTATGACTGGTCTAAGTGCATTGCCACCTCTGACCCTGAGTTCTATAAGTGGACGCAGTGGATTTTCAAGAAGCTGTACGAGAAGGGCTATGCCAAGCGCATTGAAATGCCTGTCAACTGGTGCGAAGAGCTGGGTACCGTTCTTTCCAACGACGAAGTCATTGACGGCAAGAGCGAGCGTGGCGGCTATCCCGTTGTGAAAAAGAACATGATGCAATGGGTCATCGACCAGCCCGCCTTTGCCGAAAAGCTGCTGGACGGCCTGAACGAAATTGACTGGCCTGAGTCCACCAAGGAAATCCAGCGCAACTGGATTGGCAAGTCCACCGGCGTAGAAGTGGACTTCAAGCTGGTGGGCGGCGGCGAGTTCTCCATCTATACTACCTGTATTGAAACCATTTACGGCATTACCTTCATGGTTCTGGCACCTGACGGCAAGATTACCGCCAGCCTCCTTGACCGGGTAGAAAACCGGGAAGAGGTAGAAGCTTATATTGCCGAAGCCGTGAAAAAGTCCGACATGGACCGCACCGAGCTGAACAAGACCAAGTCCGGCTGCCCCCTGAAGGGCGTATACGCCATCAATCCTGTAAACGGCAAGGAAGTTCCCGTATTCATCGGTGACTTTGTTCTGGCGAACTACGGTACAGGCGCGGTTATGGCGGTTCCCAGCCATGACCAGCGTGACTTTGAGTACGCCATTGCCCACAATATCCCCATGGTTCAGGTGATCGAGGGCCGGGATGTGTCCGAATGTGCCTTTGAAAAGCATGACTATCTGGGCAAGGGCTGTAAGCTGATCAACTCCGAGGAGTTTACCGGCATGACGGTGGAGCAGGCCAAGGAAGCCATTACCTGCAAGCTGGAAAAGGCCGGGGTAGCCCGCCGCAAGGTCAATTACCACTTCCGTGAGTGGATTTTTGCCCGCCAGCGCTACTGGGGCGAGCCTGTTCCCTGCGTTTATACCGAAAGCGGCGAGACCGTATTCCTGCCCGACAGCGAGCTGCCTGTCATCCTGCCTGAGCTGGAGGACTACAAGGGCAGAAACGGTCAGGCTCCTCTGGAAAACGCCACCGAGTGGAAGCAGTACAACAAAGACGGCATCGTAGGCAAACGGGAAACCTCTACCATGCCCGGCTCTGCCGGTTCCAGTTGGTATTACATGCGCTATATCGACCCCAAGAACGACAAGACCTTCTGTGACCCGGAGCTGCTGAAGCATTGGCTGCCTGTTGACCTGTACATCGGCGGCCCGGAGCACGCCGTTGGCCACCTGATTTACTCCCGTATCTGGAACCGCTTCCTGTATGACGAGGGCCTGTCTCCTGTCGCCGAGCCTTTCAAGAAGCTGGTGCATCAGGGCATGATTCTGGGCGAGAACGGCATCAAGATGGGCAAGCG
>JBJDYH010000229.1:0-10176 GCA_051867135.1 Faecousia sp.
AGAGCGGAGATACCGCCCACCATGTGGATGGCGCAGGAACCGGCGAAATCATGGAAGCCCAGGCCGGCCAGCCAGCCGCCGCCCCAAATCCAGTGGGCTTCAATGGGGTAAATCACTGCGGAAATAACCGCGGAATAAATGCAGTAGGACAGGAACTTGGTTCTTTCTGCCATAGCGCCGGATACGATGGTAGCGGTGGTAGCACAGAACACCAGGTTGAATACGAAGCTGGAAAAGCTGAAGTCTTCGTATGCGGTGAAAATATCGAAGCCGGGCTTACCGATAAAGCCCAACAGGTCTTCGCCCATCAGCAGGCCAAAACCGATCAGGATAAATACCACAGTACCAATACAGAAGTCCATCAGGTTCTTCATAATGATATTGCCGGCATTCTTTGCTCTGGTGAAGCCGGTCTCCACCATTGCAAAGCCTGCTTGCATGAAGAACACCAAGGCCGCGCCAATCAAAAACCAAACCGCAAATACTTCGGTAGTAGTTGCTTCTGCTACCAATTCTCTGATTGCTTCATCCATAATAAATCAAACCTCTTTTCTTATCTCACGCCGAACAGCAGATCGGCATATGTGGGGAAGGGCCAGTAGCTCTTCGCTGTCAGGGTTTCCGCTTCGTCGCAAGCGACTCTCAGCTCGCCCATTTTTACAAGAACGCTGTCACGGATCATTGCGGACTCTTCACCAATATCCTGAGCATTGGGAAGCTGCAGCAGCGTATCTTCCAGTTCCTCTGCCCTAACCGCAATCTGGTCGGTCAGAGCGGAAAGCTTTCTCACCAAGCCGGTTTCATAACCGCAGGCGAGGCTTGCATCCAGCTTCCGCTTGGTGGAAGCTGCCTTTGCCACATCCGCGGTAAAGGCTTCCACAGCGGGAGCGATCTGGGTCTTTGCCATATCCACCATGGTATTGGCTTCAATGGTAATGGTCTTGCAGTAGTTCTCCAGCATGATTTCATATCTGGACTTCAGCTCGGCCTCGGTAAATACGCCCAGAGAAGTGAGCATATCCACATTCTTCTTATCCAGCAGGTGAGGCATGCAGTCGGCGGTGGTGCGGTAGTTCAGCAGGCCGCGCTTCTCGGTTGCTTCCTTGATCCAGCTATCATCATAGCCGTTGCCGTTGAAGATAATGTTCTTATGGGCCTTGATGGTGCCGCGAATCAGGTCATGCAGGGCAGCTTCAAAGTCCTCTACGCCCTCCAGCTTATCGGCAAATGCTCTCAGAGCATCGGCTACAGCGGAGTTGAGCATAATGTTGGCGCAGGCAATGGAGTTGGAGGAACCAAGCATACGGAACTCGAACTTGTTGCCGGTAAAGGCAAAGGGAGAGGTTCTGTTGCGGTCGGTGGTGTCCCGGTTGAACTTGGGAAGCACATCCGCGCCCAGCTTCATCTGGGTCTTTTCAGCGCCGTAGTAAGGCGTATCGTTTTCGATGGCCTCCAGAACGGCGTTCAGCTCGTCGCCCAGGAAGATGGAAACCACGGCGGGAGGCGCTTCGTTGGCACCCAGTCTGTGGTCGTTGCCGGCGGTGGCAACGGAAATTCTCAGCAGATCCTGATATTCGTCAACTGCCTTAATGACCGCGCACAGGAACAGCAGGAACTGGGCGTTTTCATAAGGTGTCGCACCGGGAGACAGCAGGTTCTGTCCGTTATCGGTAGCAATGGACCAGTTGTTGTGCTTGCCGCTGCCGTTGACACCGGCAAAGGGCTTTTCATGGAGCAGGCATACCAGACCATGCTTGGCGGCCACCTTTTGCATGATCTCCATGGTCAACTGGTTATGGTCGGTGGCGATGTTGGTGGTGGAGTAAATGGGAGCCAGCTCATGCTGGGCGGGAGCTACTTCGTTGTGCTCCGTCTTTGCCAGAATGCCCAGCTTCCACAGCTCGTCATTCAGCTCCTCCATGTAAGCGGCAACCCGGGGCTTGATGACGCCGAAATAATGGTCATCCATTTCCTGACCCTTGGGGGGCTTTGCGCCGAACAGGGTTCTGCCGGTAAACCGCAGGTCAGGCCGCTGGTCGTACATTTCCTTGGTAATCAGGAAGTATTCCTGCTCAGGGCCTACGGAGCTGGTCACCCGCTTTACGGTATCGTTGCCGAACAGCCGCAGGATGCGAAGAGCCTGCTTATTCAGGGCTTCCATGGAGCGAAGCAAGGGGGTCTTCTTATCCAGCGCATGGCCGCCGTAAGAACAGAAGGCCGTGGGGATGCAAAGAGTCTTGCCCTTGATAAAAGCGTAAGAGGTGGGGTCCCAGGCGGTGTAGCCTCTGGCTTCAAAGGTGGCTCGCAGGCCGCCGGAGGGGAAAGAAGAAGCATCCGGCTCGCCCTTGATCAGCTCCTTGCCGGAGAACTCCATAATCACGCCGCCGTCCGGGGACGGGGAAATAAAGCTGTCGTGCTTTTCTGCGGTAATGCCGGTAAGGGGCTGGAACCAGTGGGTATAGTGGGTAGCGCCCTTGGCCACCGCCCAATCCTTCATTGCGGTAGCAACGGCATTGGCTACGCTGATATCCAGCTCTTTGCCTTCGTCGATGGTCTTCTTCAGCGAAGCATACACCTTAGCGGACAGGGTTGCCTTCATTACTCGGTCATCAAAAACCATGCTGCCAAAATAATCAGTAACCGTTCCCATAAAACAATCTCCTTTGCGTTTTTACAAATTTGAGTAAATTAAAAGATAAAGGCGCCTTCCACGGGACAAACCATGAAAGACGCCTTTGCCTTTTAATTTATTCATTTAGGTAAGGAAAAAAGATAAAGCGTCTTTGAGCACCATTACTCAAAGACGCCTTTGCCTTTATGCGCTGGATTATACACCCGCCCAATTCGTTTGTCAACCCCCCTTTTCAAAAAAATTTCATACTTTTTCGGCGTTCCTCACAAAACGGTAAATTGGAATTTACCGGGGTGTGAATTGGGTGAATGTAGGGGGCGATGCCCACATCGCCCCGCAGAAAGCACGACGATGCGTCTACGGAACTGCGGCGAATCCGTAACACCCCAACGGGCCGATGTGGGCATCGGCCCCTACGGCCACCCATTTGGCGCAGCGCTAAATTCCAATTTATCCCCTTTGCCAAGGGAAGTGGATAAGGAAAAACGCCCATTGTTTTTGATTGGATTACATTTTTCCATGGCTGGTGGATATTTATTCTTGACAAGCGGGTGTATTCGGAGTATAATGTCTGTCAATGAGCAAAGGCGTTCATTTTGGTGCAGATTTTTGTATTTCTGCGCCAAAATGAGCGTCTTTTCTATATTATTTATTATTGATAAAGGACGGAACCCGTATGAAAAAAGAAGGAGAAGTGCGAATCCCATCGGGATGTGCCATCGCAGCAGTCATTTCCAAGGAAGGACATAGAATGCCCGGCGACATCATCGTAGAGTCCATGAAGCCTATGCATGACCGTTCCAACGGCTTGGGCGGCGGTTTTGCCGGTTACGGTATTTACCCCGAATATAAGGATTTTTATGCCCTGCACATGTTTTTTGACGACCGTGCCGCCAGAAAAGGCTGTGAGGCTTTCTTAAAGGAACGGTTTGAAATTGTAAAGTCGGAGATTATTCCCACCCGGAAAATTCCGGCGATCACCGATGAGCCGATTATTTGGAGATATTTTGTTTCCCCTCTGAAATCCGTACTGGCTGATTTGCAGTTGGACGAAAAGGAGTTCGTTGCCCGTACCGTTATGAAAATCAATACGGAAATCAAGGGCGCTTATGTCTTTTCCAGCGGTAAAAATATGGGCGCTTTTAAGGCTGTAGGCTTCCCCGAGGATGTGGGCGTGTTCTACAAGCTGGAAGAATATGAGGGCTATAGCTGGACTGCCCACGGCCGCTATCCTACCAATACCCCCGGCTGGTGGGGCGGTGCCCACCCCTTTACGCTGCTGGACTTGTCCATCGTCCATAACGGTGAGATTTCCTCTTATGATGCCAACCGCCGTTTTATTGAAATGTTCGGCTATAAATGCAACCTGAAAACGGATACCGAGGTCATTGCCTATATTATGGATTACCTGCTGCGGGTGCAGGGGCTTACCCTGGGCGAAGCGGCCAGCGTCGTCGCGGCTCCCTTCTGGAGCACCATTGATGGGAAAACCGATTTGGAAGAGAAGCGCAAGCTCACTTATCTTCGCACCATGTTCCCCAGCCTGCTGGTTACCGGTCCTTTCTCCATTGTTGTGGGTTTCAACGGAGGCTTGATGGCGCTGAATGACCGCCTGAAGCTCCGTTCCATGGTAGTCGGCGAAAAGGATGACAGGGTGTTTATCGCCAGCGAAGAAGCGGCCATCCGCACCATGGAGCCTGAAGCGGAGAACATCTGGGCTCCCGCCGGCGGCGAGCCGGTCATTATTCATGTAAAGGACGGTGCGTTCTAATGAGCGTGGAATTTATCTACCCCGAATTTGAGGTAATCCGAAATACCGACCGCTGCATCGCCTGCCGGGTGTGCGAGCGGCAATGTGCCAACGAGGTTCACGCCTTCAACCCGGAAAAGGGCATTATGATGGCGGATGAAACCAAATGCGTCAACTGCCAGCGGTGCGTATCCCTGTGTCCCACCAGAGCGCTGAAAATCGTAAAGAGCGACTGCACCTTCCGGGAAAACGCCAACTGGCAGAATGATACCATTAAAGAGATTTACAAGCAGGCAAACAGCGGCGGCGTGCTCCTTTCTTCCATGGGCAACCCCAAGCCCCTGCCCGTATACTGGGACAAAATCCTCATCAACGCTTCTCAGGTGACCAATCCCCCCATTGACCCCCTGCGGGAGCCTATGGAAACCAAGGTATTTCTGGGCAAAAAGCCCGGCAAGGTAGAGCGGGATGAAAACGGCAAACTGAAGTGCGAATTGCCCCCCCAGATTGAGCTTTCCATGCCGGTTATGTTCTCGGCTATGAGCTACGGCTCTATCAGCTACAACGCCCACGCTTCCCTTGCCCGGGCGGCTACGGAGCTGGGTATCCTCTACAATACCGGTGAGGGCGGCCTGCACGAGGATTTCTACTGCTACGGTGAAAATACCATCGTGCAGGTAGCCAGCGGCCGTTTCGGCGTGCACGCGGACTACTTAAAGGCCGGCGCAGCCATTGAAATTAAGATGGGTCAGGGCGCGAAGCCCGGTATCGGCGGTCACCTGCCCGGCTCTAAGATCGTGGGCGATGTTTCCCGCACCCGTATGATTCCCGAGGGCAGCGATGCCATCTCCCCTGCTCCCCACCACGATATTTACTCCATTGAAGACCTGCGGCAGTTGGTTCTGTCTCTGAAAGAGGCTACCGAATACAAAAAGCCTGTTATTGTTAAGGTTGCTGCCGTCCATAATATCGCCGCCATCGCCAGCGGTATCGCCCGCAGCGGCGCGGATATCATCGCCATTGACGGCTTCCGGGGCGGTACGGGCGCAGCGCCTACCAGAATCCGGGACAATGTGGGCATTCCCATTGAGCTGGCTCTGGCGGCTGTGGATCAGCGTCTGCGGGATGAGAATATCCGCAACAATGTGTCCCTGGTGGTAGGCGGCAGTATCCGCAGCGCCGCCGATGTGGTAAAGGCCATCGCCTTGGGCGCGGATGCCTGCTATATCGCTACCGCCGCTGTGCTGGCTCTGGGCTGCCATCTGTGCCGCACCTGCCAGACCGGCAAGTGCAACTGGGGCATTGCCACCCAGCGGCCTGAGCTGGTAAAGCGGCTGAACCCGGATATGGGCAGCCAGCGGCTTATCAATCTGATGACCGCCTGGCAGCATGAAATCAAGGAACTCATGGGCGGCATGGGCATTAACTCCATTGAAGCCCTTCGGGGCAACCGCCTGATGCTCCGGGGTGTGGGCATGACGGAAAAGGAACTTGAGATTCTTGGTATCTCTCACGCAGGAGAATGATGGTATGAAACGAGTATATGTAAATGAAAAATGGTGCCTTGGGTGCCACCTGTGCGAATACAACTGCGCCTTTGCCAACTCCGGCAAGAAGGATATGGCAACCGCCCTGAAAGGCAAAAAAATTTTCCCCCGCATCCATGTGGAGGGGGACGATAAAATCTCCTACGCCGTGTCCTGCCGCCATTGCACCGACCCCATCTGCGTAAAAAGCTGTATCGCCGGTGCGCTTTCCACGGAGGACGGAGTTATCCGTATTGATAAGAACAAGTGTGTCGGCTGCCTGACCTGCGTGCTGGTATGCCCCTATGGCGCCCTTGCTCCCGGAGAAAACGGCGTTATGCAGAAGTGTGAGCTGTGCCTGCGCAATGCCTGCGGCGAGCCTGCCTGCGTGAAGGGCTGCCCCAACAGAGCAATCGTCTACGAAGAAAGAGGTGAGTAAGGGTGAAGCAGTATGTAATCATAGGCAACGGCGTTGCCGCTGTCGGGTGCATTGAGGGCATCCGAAGCGTGGATAAAGAGGGCAAAATCACCGTGATTTCGGAAGAAAACCACCCTGTTTACTGCCGTCCGCTTATCTCCTACTATCTGGAAAACAGAACCACCGCCGAAAAGATGCATTATCGCCCCGCCGATTTTTACGAAAAGAACGGCTGCAAGGTGCTTTACGGCAAAAAGGCAGTAAAAATTGACCCCTCGGAAAAAACGGTGACACTAGACGACGGCACAGCTCTCCCCTATACCAGCGTGTGCGTTGCTGCCGGCTCTTCCCCCTTTGTTCCGCCTTTTGCGGGGCTTGACACCGTGGAAAAGAAATTCGGCTTTATGACGCTGGACGATACCTTTGCTCTGGAAAAAGCGGTAACGCCGGAAAGCAAGGTTTTGATTGTGGGTGCCGGTCTGATCGGCCTGAAATGCGCCGAGGGCCTGCGGGATCGGGTGGCGAGCATTACCGTCTGCGACCTTGCCGACCATGTCCTCTCCAGTATTCTGGATACCGAGTGCGCCGGAATCATTCAGCGGCATCTGGAAGCCAACGGCATTTCCTTTATGCTGGGAGATACCGCTGTGGCTTTCGATAAGACTACCGCCCAAATGAAAAGCGGCAAAACCGCTCAGTTTGATGTGCTGGTTCTGGCGGTGGGCGTTCGTGCCAACACCGCTTTGGTAAAGGACATGGGCGGCGAAGTAAACCGGGGCATCCTCGTGAACGAAAAGATGGAGACTACGGTGGCGGGCATCTATGCCGCCGGTGACTGCACCGAGGGCTACGATATTTCCTTCGGGCAGAGAAGGGTTCTGGCCCTTTTGCCCAACGCCAATATGCAGGGCCGCACCGCCGGTATCAATATGGCCGGAGGAAACAGCGTATTTGACAAAGCCATCCCCATGAACTCCATCGGCTTCTTCGGTCTGCACGCCATGACCGCCGGAACCTATGACGGCGAAATGTACGAAGAAAAGGGAGAAAACTCCATCAAGCGGCTGTATACCAAGGACGGCGTGCTGAAGGGCTTCATCCTCATTGGCGTAACAGAGCGTGTAGGCATTTATACCTCCTTAATTCGGGAACAAACCCCTCTGGACACCATCGATTTTGAAACCATGAAGAAGGTTGCGACAACTGCCGTATTTTCTTCCGATACCCGTAGAAAAAAGTTTGGAAGTGTGGTATAATATATGACATTGAATGTACATGATCTGGATTACAAGGCTGTGAACGACAATCTGCGCCAAATGGGCAAAGATTGCGCCATTACCGGATGCTGCGGCCAGCGTTTTATCGGAGCGGGTATGTCGGATAAGAACATTACCATTGAAGGCATTCCCGGCAACGCCTTGGGTGCGTACCTGAACGGCGCTACCATTACCGTCCATGCAAACGCGCAGGATGCCGTAGGCGATACCATGAACGAAGGCAAAATTATCATCCACGGCAACATTGGCGACGCCGCCGGTTATGCCATGCGTGGCGGCAAAATCTTCGTCAAGGGCAATGCGGGCTACCGGGCCGGTATCCACATGAAGGCCTACAAGGAAAAGAAGCCCGTTATGGTCATCGGCGGAACTGCCGGAAGCTTTCTGGGGGAATATCAGGCCGGCGGTGTGATTGTGGTTCTGGGTCTGGAAGCTCAGAATAAGAAAATCGTAGGCTTCTTCCCCTGTACCGGAATGCACGGCGGCAAAATGTTCCTGCGCTCGGATTGCAAGGATGTTGCCTTCCCCAGTCAGGTTACCGCCCGCCCTGCCGAGGAAGGGGATATGGAAGAAATCGAGGCCTATGTGGGCGAATACTGCGATTTGTTCGGCTATGACCGGAACGCGGTTTTGGATGCTCCCTTTACCGTAGTAACCCCTGACAGCAAAAACCCATACAAGCAGATGTATGTAGCCAATTAAAGCACACCAATGAAAGAGGTAAATGTTATGAATTATTCAAAAGAAGAGGTTATGCAGTATGTTCGGGAGGATGATGTAAAGTTCATCCGTCTGTCCTTCTGCGATGTTTTTGGAAGGCAGAAGAATATTTCCATTATGCCGGATGAACTGCCTCGTGCTTTTGAATACGGAATTGCCTTTGACGCTTCCGCCGTTGCGGGCTTCGGTGACGAGGCAAGGTGCGATCTTCTGCTCCATCCCGATGCGCAGACCATAACGGTTCTCCCTTGGCGGCCTGAGCACGGCAGGGTTGTTCGTATGTTTTCCCATATCACTTACCCCGATGGTACGCCTTTTGAATGTGACACCCGCAATATTCTGAAAAAAGCGGTGGAGGATGCCACGAAAGCGGGCTACCGATTCGCCTTTGGCGCGGAGCAGGAGTTCTACCTCTTCCAGCAGGACGAGCGGGGCAATCCTACCAAAATCCCCTACGACAAGGCAGGGTATATGGATATTGCCCCGGAGGATCGTGGGGAAAATATTCGCCGGGAGATTTGCCTGACTCTGGAGCAAATGGGCATCCGCCCGGAAAGCTCTCACCACGAGGAAGGCCCGGGGCAGAACGAGATCGACTTCCGCTACTCCGACCCCTTGACGGCTGCGGACAACGCCATGACCTTCCAAACGGTGGTAAAAACCGTTGCCCACCGCAACGGCCTGTATGCGGATTTCTCCCCGAAGCCTCTGGAAAACGCGCCGGGTAACGGCTTCCACATCAATATGTCCGTACAGCCCAACAATACTTCCGAAAACATCTGCTATATGATTGCCGGCGTTCTGGACAAAATTGATGAAATGACCGTTTTCCTGAACCCTACGGAAAAATCTTATGAGCGTTTCGGAAAGAGTAAGGCTCCCGGGTATGTTTCCTGGTCCAGCGAAAACCGCTCTCAGCTTGTGCGGATTCCCGCGGCTGTGGGCGAATACCGCAGAGCAGAAATTCGTTCTCCTGACCCTACCGCAAATCCTTATTTGGCATTTGCGCTGATGATTTATGCCGGTCTTTACGGCCTTGAGAACAAGCTGGATTTGCCGCGGCCTGCCAATTTTAATCTCTACACAGCAAGTGACGATACGCTAAGGGAATTTAAGAAGCTGCCCGATAACCTCCACAGCGCATGGGAGATTGCGGCAGCCAGCGAGTTTATTCAGGCCCATATCCCGGCGGCGGTTTTGGATATCTACCGCAAGAAATAAAGAGGATTCGGAGTTTCCCATAGAAAAAGGAGGGGTGTAAATGAGTCTCAAGGAACGGGTATATAGTGTTCTGATCGTTTCGGCCGCAGAAAATCTAAATACCGCACTTGGTACTTTACTCCCCGAATCCAAATATTCCCCTGTTCATACCGTTTCCAGCATCAGCGCCGCAAAAAGGTCTTTTGCGGAAAAGACATACGATTTTGTGATTATCAACTCCCCCCTTCCCGATGATATTGGCACCCGGTTTGCCATTGATGTTTGTAATTCCAAAGGCGCTGTTGCCTTGCTGATTGTCCGTTCAGAGCTTCACGATGAAATCTACGACAAGGTTGCCGAACACGGTGTTTTTACCTTACCGAAGCCAACCTCAAAGCCCATCATTGCTACCGCTTTGGGCTGGATGGCCAGCGCCAGAGAACGGCTTCGTAAATCCGAGAAAAAAACACTTTCCATTGAAGAAAAAATGGAAGAAATCCGCATTGTCAACCGGGCAAAATGGATCCTTATCAGCGAAATCAAAATGGACGAATCGGAAGCCCACCGCTACATAGAAAAGCAAGCTATGGACCGCTGCGTTTCCAAGCGTGAAGTTGCGGAGACGATTATTAAAACCTATACATAGTGAAAAG
>JBJDYH010000230.1:0-9982 GCA_051867135.1 Faecousia sp.
GAGGATCCCATCTCTGGAATCCTCCGTTTTTCGCAGACTGTTTTTTTACAGCCCCCTACGAGCGCGCACCGGGGGCGTTTGCGTCCTGTATGCCATAATTGTACGAGGGGGGCAAAAGCCCCCCTCGTCAGATTGTCGAAAAAGGTGGCTGTAGGGGCCGATGCCCACATCGGCCCTTTGTAAAATGTTACGAATTTGCCCGAATTTCCCAATAATATGAAGGATTTTCCTGCGGGGCGATGTGGGCATCGCCCCCTACAGTTCCGAATTACTGGGTTTATTGACACGCTAACGAGGGGGCAAAAGCCCCCCTCGTTTTGCATATTTACAGCAGATTGCGGATGTAGGCGGCGATGGTCTCGTCCTTGCAGTTTGCAAAGAACAGCTCCTGGAACTTCTCGCCGGCGATGGCGCCCTTCAGCAAGTCCTGATCGATGCGGTCCAAGCACTCGGTCAGAGGCCGCAGGGTCTGGGCACGAACGCCGTCCAGAATCTTCTTGTTCCGCTGCTCGGGAACCACACGCTCCTTGGGGTAGCCCTGACCGTGGCCGAAGCCGAAGAGCTTCTCGAACACATAGGTCAGGTTCAGCTCAGCGCCCCAGCCGAAGCCCTTGGCAAAGGGCATAGCCACAGCGTTGCCGTCGTTCACATGGGCGAAGGTGTAGGCATCCACAGGGTCCTGCACATGGCCGCAAATCACGCCGGGGAAGCTGTTCATCGCCAGCATAGCGCCGGCGCCGGTGCCGCAGCCGGTAATCACAAAGTCCGCGGCGCCGCTGTTCAGCAGGATAGCGCCCAGAATGCCCACCTGCACATAGGTAAGCTGGGCCTCGTCACCCGCAGAGTACATACCGTAATTGTCCACGGTGTGGCCCATAGGCTCTACAACGCTCTTCAGGGAGTTCAGAATCAGCTCGTTCTTGGCTGCCTGACTGTTTTCGTTAATCAATGCAATTCTCATGGTTTTCTCCTTGCCGGTAAATATTCATTTCTTTGCTTATCTGCTTTTCTCAGCTACCCGCTAAATTGGAATTTGTCAAATTGGCTATTGTAGGGCGCATAGCTGCTCCCGCCGTTTCCTCTAACGCTGGGTTCGCGGCGGGAGCAAGCCCCCGCCCTACGATAAGGTTTTTCCCTACAGTCCGATAAATTCCAATTTATCAAGCGGCTGATAAAACCGATATACACTAAGGAATCTCTGAATAAATCGTCTGCGGCTGGAGGGCGAATCTTTTGCCACATCCGTTCAGTTCTAAAAATGGGAAATACACAAAGTATTCCGCCATTTTTAGAACTTTCGGCTGCGCCAAAATCTTCTGCCCCCAGCTCTTGCCGATTTCATCAGAGCTTCCTTAAATATTATATTGCTTAGGGGGAAAAAGTCAACGGAGAATTGCTTTTTTGGGGGGAAACCCCGCCCCGTTTTAGGCAGGATCCATCATTGTGCCGATAAAAAAAGGAATGTCTATGCTGCAGCTTCTAAAGAATCTTTCTTTCTTAACTTGTAGATTCTGAATGAATGTGTTATTCTTATAGCAAGTAAAAACAGGTAGGGAGGATACAGATTATGGATTGGTTTGTTTTGGGTATTGCACCCACAAAAGACAAAAAGGCCATTGCCGAAGCCTATCGCAAAAAGCTGCGACAGACAAACCCGGAGGACAAGCCTGAGGAATTCAAGGCCCTGCGTGCTGCGTATGAGGAAGCGATGACCCTCGCCGATCAGGAAGATGCCCAGCCTGTCCGGGACGAAAGCCCCGTCGGGCTCTGGATGGAGGCTGTTGCAAAGCTGTACGATGATTATGCTTCTCGGATCAACCCCGATTGCTGGAAGCGGCTGATGGCCTGGGATGTGTGTGTCGGGCTGGATACCCGCCCTGCGGCAGAAGAAAGATTGCTGAAGTTTCTGATGGAACGCTACTATCTGCCCCAAAGCGTGTGGAAGGTTCTTGATGAGACTTTTGAATTTACCGTGCGGGTTGAGGAACTGTATGAAGCATGGCCCAGAAGTTTCATTGACCATGCGGTTCTGGCAGGAATCCGGCTGGGTTCTGTATTGGATTACGAACTGTTTGTCCCCGGAATCTGCGGCGCCGACTGCGATGCCTACCGCAGGCTCTATTATCAGGCCAACCAAATGCCGCTGGAGGAAGTAGGGCCCATTCTGGAGCAGATGGATGCGCTGTCTGAATGTCACCCCTACGGCGAGGCCCTTCGTTATCGGTTTTATCTGGAAACCGGTCGGGAGCAGGAGGGCAAGGATGGCCTGCGCCGTTTGGCTGCCGAGTATCCCGATAATCCATTGCTCGCCATTGCTTGGGCAGAAGTCTGTCTTGAGGATGGTGACGCAGAGGAATCGGAGCGAATCGCTTCCCATATTGCAGAATTGAACCCGAAGCATATCGGCGCCAAAATGGTATATGCTAAGTGCCTCGCTGCCAGGAAGCAGTATTACGAGGCAAAGGACTGCGCCTATGAGATTGTACACGCCAGCAGCGATAATCCCATTCTCATAAAGCAGATGGATGAACTGATAAAATCCTGGAATGAGCAGCTTATCCGGGAGTGGGAAGTTCGCTGCGAAGAAAATCCTTGGGATACGGACAAGGTCATTGAGATTGTATGGTGCTATGCCCAGAACGGACGGGTGGACGATGCCGTCGAGCTGGCAGAGAAGATCGACCCGAATTATGAGGATACCTTTGCGTATCATAATTTGATGGCGAAACTATACCTCAATACCGGCAAGTTCTCTGAAGCGCTGGAGCATTTACAGATTGTGGAAGATGTGATTCGCGGTATGAAGGATGACGGTACTGTCAAGACCCAAAAGCGTATGGCAAGACTTCCCGAGATGCTTCAGGCTCATGGAAACTGCCTGATGCAGCTTGGCCGGGCCGGGGAAGCAAGAGAGAAGTTTGAACAGGCCCTTGCTTTGGCCCCGGAGGATACGGAGGTTCTGTTCTTAATGGCACAGATTCTATACGCTTCCGGAGATTACGCCTATGCAGCGGAAATCCTCCTGCGTATGCGCCAGCTCTCTCCCGGTTCCTGGT
This sequence comes from Faecousia sp., assembly GCA_051867135.1. GTDB lineage: Bacteria > Bacillota > Clostridia > Oscillospirales > Oscillospiraceae > Faecousia. Next base: position 3,057 of record JBJDYH010000230.1, read on the forward strand.
TTGCGGAATTATTCCTTGCTACCTGTCTGTACCGTCTGCATCGGGACCGGGAAGCCTTTGATGCCGTCAACCGGGCTTTGGAAGTCCAAAGCAATGATTTGAGTCTGTATATCCTGAAATTGCAGATTCTGGTTCGGAACGAGGTCTTTGAAGAAGTCCATGAAATCCTGAATTTCCTGAAAGAGAGCGGCGCACCAGAGGATATTGCAACGGATTTCATTCGGGCAGAGCTGTTGGAACTGGAAACGAAGGATCGTGAGGGCGCCCTGAAGCAGTACCGTGCCCTTCAAAAGCGGGTAGAATCCGGCGAGGATTTGATATGGAGTGCTGAGCTGTATTATCATCTGGCTGTATTGACGGGTAATCAGATGGATGTCAGCCAGGAAAACAATCGAAAGACGGTTCTGGACATCGTCGATAAGGGCCTTTCCTACAATGAGCAGGATACAGACCTTTTATCCTATAAGGCGTGGGTTCTGGAAAAGGGCGGCTTACAGGAAGAAGCCATTGAGATGTACCGTGCTCTTGAAGCAAAGAATCCCAATCATGCAGTGGCGCTTCGTGGCATTGCTGATCTATACTACAAAAATCTGAACCGCAATGCGGGGGAAGCACTTGCTTATTATGAAAAGCTTCTGGAAACTCAGAAAACTGCCGAACTGTATTTCTACGCGGCAAATTGTAAGTGGCATCTGGGTGACTTGGAGGGCGCAAGGTTCTATTTCCTGAAAGTACTGGAAATGGATTCTGACGATATCGACGGCTACTGGGGACTGAGCTCTGTTTGCAATGCGCAGGGTGACTACGGTCAATCTCTGGAGCTTCTGGATCAGGCCCTTGCCATCATGGAAGAATATGATCGGCAGAATGATTGGATCGTAGAACAAAAAGTGAAGGTACTGCGCCGGCTGGGTCGATATGAAGAAGCCCTTGCATTTGCGCAGGAAGCAGCCAGCCGCTTCCATTATGATGGTTCTATGCAACTGAGATTCGATATTTGCTGCCAGTTCGGTTTGTGGGACAAGGCAAAGCAGGTGCTGAATGCGTGGAAGCGTGTAAACCATGATGATCCCGACCTGATCGCAGCCACAGGAAGGCTTCATCTTCTTATGGGCAAGAAGTTTAAGGCCGCTGTTTCTATGGGCCCTGCCAAGCACAAGCTGCCCCTCAAGCAGGTGGAGAATTTCCGCCTGCAGCTTGCAGATTTGGAGTGTAATTATGAACGCCAGATTCTGATTTGGAGCCGCCGCGTCAATCAGAATCCTGGGAATGATTATGCAATGACCAATCTTGCACATACTTACTGGCATACAGGCGAGATGGATGCTGCCATGGGCGCGGCACAAAAGGCTCTGGCTCTTTTGGATGACATACTTGCACAGAATCTCACAGACGAGCCCTTGTACCGCAGCCGCCGCTGCCTGATGCTGGCAATCCTCGGAAGGGCGGAGGAAGCAAAGGCAGAGCTGGCGAGAACCCGGAAACTGCCCCTGTGTGAATTCTGTGAATACGGAAGCTGTAAGGATGCGGATATTTATGAAGCCCACATCGAGGAGATTCTTGGCAATACTGAGCAGGCCCAAAAGCTATACACCGCAGGCAGAAGCAAATGGCCTGATGATCTGGACTTTGCATCCGGCGAAGCACGGCTAAAAAAGAAGGGAAAAAAGTAAATGCTGATTGGAATTGACTTGGGCACCACCAATTCTCTGGTTGCCTGCTTCCGAAATGGGAAGGCGGAGATTATCCCAAACCGTCTGGGAGAAAATCTGACCCCATCCGTTGTCAGTGTGGACAGCAAGGGCACCGTCTATGTAGGCCGCTCTGCGAAGGAACGGGCTATGCTCCATCCATTGGAAAGTGCCAGCGTTTTTAAGCGCAGTATGGGTACGGATCGGGAGTATATCCTGGGGAGCTGGAAACTTCGGGCAGAGGAACTGTCCAGTCTGGTACTCCGGAGCCTGAAAGAGGATGCGCAGACCTATCTGGGTGAGCCTGTGACCGACGCGATTATCAGCGTCCCTGCCTATTTCAATGATCTGCAGCGCAAGGCGACCAAGCGGGCAGGGGAGCTGGCGGGATTGAATGTGGTTCGCATCATCAATGAACCCACCGCGGCCGCTATCGCCCACGGCATGACGGAGCAGAATGATTCCCGGTATCTGGTCTTTGACCTGGGCGGCGGCACTTTTGATGTGTCCATTCTGGAACTCTACAGCCCAATTATGGAGGTTCATGCCATTGCCGGTGACAATTTCCTCGGAGGCGAGGACTTTACGGATGTGCTGTACAACCTTTTTCTGGAACACGCGGGGATTGCCCCAGAGTCGCTGGATCTGAAGACACGCAGCGAGGTGCGTAAAAATGCGGAAAACTGCAAATGCGCATTCTCTCATAGCAATGAGGTCATGATGTGCTGCACTATCCATGGGGAAATGCACATCCTGCGCCTTTCTCTGGAAGATTATGAGCAGGCTTGCGCCACATTGCTGGATCGGCTGCGCAAACCCATTGAGCGCAGTCTCCGGGATGCGGGTGTAAGCTTGAATGAGATCGACCGGATAGTTCTGGTAGGCGGTGCCACCAGATCCCCTGTGGTTCGGAAGTTTGTGGCAAAACTTTTTGGTCGGATTCCGAGTTTTGGTATCAATCCGGACGAAGCGGTTGCCATCGGCGCGGCTTTGCAGTGCGGCATGAAGTCCCGGGATGAGGAGCTTCAGGAAGTCGTTTTGACGGATGTGTGTCCGTTTACCCTTGGCACTGAGGTGATGGCGGACAACGGTGTTTTTGAAGAACCGGGTCACTATCTGCCCATCATCGAGCGCAATACAGTCATCCCTGTCAGCCGGACAGAGACAGTATATACCGCCCACGAGAATCAAACCCGGATTTGTGTCAAGATTCTTCAGGGAGAAAGCAGAATGGCGCAGAACAATCTGCTTTTGGGCGAGTTGTCCGTACCTGTTCCGGCAGGGCCGAAGGGTAAGGAAGCGGTAGACATTACTTATACCTACGATGTGAACTCTCTGCTGGAAGTTGAGGTCTATGTTCATTCCTCTAAGCTCCGCCGAAAAATTATTATCCAGGGCAACAAAAGCCGCCTGTCCCAGGAAGAAACGGAAAAGCGGATGGAAGCCTTGCAGTACCTGAAGCAGAACCCCAGAGATGAAGAACCAAATCGGCTGGTTTTGCTTCGCGGTGAGCGGATGTATGAGGAATCTACCGGTGAAGTGCGTACAAGCATCGACCGTGCCCTGATGGAATTTGACCGAGCGCTGAAAAAGCAGGACAGGACGGAAATCCAGCGGGCAAGAGAAAAGCTGGAAAAATTCTTGAATGGAATTGAATATGGTCAATAAAAATGCGGAGAGGTGTCAGCAGGCATCTCTCCGCATTATTTATGAGGTTTTCAGCGGTCTGGTTTTTTCAAGCGCTGATCAACTATTTTTTTGATGTTTGCACAAATCTGAGTCCCAAAATGCGTCAGGCCGGGTCCATCATGGTTCCGATGAAAAAGGGAATCCCGTTTTCGCAGTCAATGAGCATATACACAAAGGGCCGGTCAAGGGATACGACCTTAAAAACAGGCATGGCAGTTTCCTTAGTCATTTCCACCGCCGTAGCCGCGCCCGCCTGAGTTCCGTTGCCGTCCACGCAGATATAGGTCTTATGAAGCACCCGGTTGATATAGATGTTGCCCTCGGTGCTGTTGCCGAGGCCGGAAAAGTCCGCTTTGGTTCCCGAAAAGGCATCGGTCATGCCCATAGCTTCCAAAACGCCGCTCATTTCTACATCATATTCTGCCGTAAACTTGGGCATAGCGGCATGGACTGTTGTATACTCCGCTCCGGAAAGCATTTGCCGCACTTTCTCCCCGGTAAGCCCCTGCACATAGTCTTCTACGGAAATCCCTTCCTTGGGAAGCAGGGCCACAAAGGCATACTTTTGGTCTTTGTAATATTTCAGGAAGCCTGTAGCCATGTCGTCTTCCAGATACACGCCCTCTTCCGAATACATGAGCGTTACATCCCGCTTTTCGCCATCCTCCGTGGTAAATTCGCCATCGTGGATTTGGGATTTTTTATAAGGCTCCTGCCACCGGGCATCAAAGGCCAAGGCGTTGACCAAATACATCACCGCATCCTCGGGAATTTCATCCACAATTTCCTGAATCATGCCGTCGGTATTCTCCGCCACCCAGCGGTTGATGTTGTTTCGGGTAGCTTCGTCGAAAGCCTCCTTGAAAACCCCGGCATTATAATAGTCGGCGCAGTTTTGCAGGAAGCTCTGCTCCACCGTAAAATGGGACACATCCCGGAACCATACCGAATTGGCAAGATTCAGCTTATAGTCCTCTTCTCGGGGAAGCTGCGCCATATAGGTGTGAATCCAAGCGTTCAGCGCCCCGGTTTCCATGCCCAAAACCTGCTCCATCTGGGCAAGGGTCTCCCCCTTGGCACCGCCCGCCGTCATGGACAGGGCGCAAAGAACCGACAGCGGGGAAATCAGGCAATTCTCCCCCTCTTTTTCCGTGTTTTGGAACAGGCGGAGGGCAAAATCCGTCACTACGGCGCTTTTCTCGGACGGATTCACCGGAGCATCCACCTTCTGGGGCGCAATATCCCCCGTTAAATCTTTGGCGGTACATTCTTCATTGCCTGGCTCTCTTTTTTGACAAGCGCAGCAGCAAAGTGTCAGCGCAAACGCCAGCACAGCACATAAAATTCTTTTCATAAACTTCCTTTCCGGGCTTAACCCTGATGATGAATGGTTTGGGCGTACAGAGTCAATGCTTCTTCGTCAAAGCTTTCTATCTCCACGCAAATTCTCTCTCCGGGGGCGTAGGATTCCCCAAAGGACAAGTTTGCCCTTATGCATACCTTCACCTGCATACCTTTCGTAAGGCTTCCATATTCGCCTTCCTCTACTTCGGCAATCAGGCTGTCAGGGGCGGCGGAAACAACACGCAGAATCAAGGTACGCGGGGAGCTTTTCTCCGGCTGCGTGCTTCTGTTCGTTTCTTCCACCGTTTCAAGATTCGACTGCCCATCCGGGGCACCCAAATGCTCCGGCATTGCCGATTTGTCGGCGGGAAAACCCCATAGCATGAGACTTCCGAGGATAATCCCAATGCAGGCCGCCGCGCTGACCCACTTGTACCACACCGGGGCTTTCCGCGTTTGGGCAGCTTCCACCATGCCGTCCTCTATAAACCCAACAGCCTGAAACAAATCCTTCCCGTTCATATCTCCATCCCCTCACTTTTTAAGTATTCATAGAGCTTGCTTCGGGTGCGGTAGAGCATGGATTTGACCTTGCTTTCGCTGTAGCCGTACCGGGCGGCGATCTCCGAGATGGAATCCATATAGAAATACCGCCGAAGGAACACATTTCTTGCGCTCTCCCTCTGGGCTTTCAGGAACCGGGTCAGCATCTGCCCCAAAGCTTTTGCATCCATTTCCCGGCTGCGACATTCATCGGGGATACACAGCTCCATCTCATCGGTGAGGGATACTACATCCGCCTTTCGTTTGGCTGCGTTGTTCCAGTCCAACCTGCCCAAAGAAATATAGCGGCAGATTTTCGCCAGAAAGCTGAAGAAATAGTTGGGCCGCTGGGGCGGTATGGTGTTCCAGGCCTGCAGATAGGTGTCATTGACGCACTCCTGTGCATCCGGCAAATTCCCTACGATCCGATAGGAAATTCCCTGAAGCCGCTCCCCGTAGCGCTGCTCGGTCTGGTGAATGGCTTGCTCATCCCGCTGCCAGTATAAATCCAGAATCTCCCTGTCCTCCATCTGCTCACCTCCCCGTAATTGCTCTTCACCCTGTAAGTGGGATTTTTTCCTGCTTTGGTTGCATCATAGCAAAAAATATTTCTTTTGTAAATTCCCCTTGCGCCTCGACAGATGCATAAATCCCAAAAACCAGCTAAAAACCAAGGCCACCGACTGAGCCGGTGGCCTATATACAGCTTGTGGGAAATCAGAGCTTTTCTACTTTCCTTCCAGCACGATGATTTCTGGAGGATTGTTGACTCTCGGCACTTTTGGGGTCGAGCTTCCCAGTCCTCTTGATACGATAATTGCAGTTCCGTTGCTGTCAAAGCGTCCGCTGATTTTCCCGGGGAAGAAGCCAAGTTCCGGGTCAAATACGCCGCCGATGAAAGGCAGTACAATCTGCCCTCCATGGGAATGCCCAGCCAGAACGAGGTCGATATCATAATCCGCCGTTATGCCATAATGGCTCCAACTGTAGGGCAAATGGCTCAGCAGGATTTTATAGGCCGATGTAGCTTCAAACTCTCGCAAAAAGTCAATTTCGGCTTGGTTTCTGTTCATATACCGCTCCGGAAGGCAGTACCCATAGATTCCTCCCAGACGAATGGGAACGCCATTGATTTCTATGTCCACATAATTCTCATGGAGGACAACTGCCCCTGTGCTCTCAAAAACTTTGGTGAGGTTTTCCCCGGTGCGTTCCATGTATGCCAGCTCATGGTTTCCCATGGACACATAGGTGGGGGCAATGGCTACAAGCTGAGAAAGGAAATCCACACTTACGGCCAAGTCCTCCTGGTCGGCGCTTACCAAATCCCCCGTCACAACAATGATATCCGGCTCTTGCCGGGCTATCCTGTCAATGTCTTTGGAGAACGAGCCATGCACATCCGACAGGTGGACAATTTTGCAAGGCAGACCATCCACGGTATACTGGGTGATATCAACAGTAGTCGCAATATAACACAAATAGCCCACCAAAATGGCTACCACAGTCAGAAAAACCACCCCAGCAATCATCCATTTTCGTGCCTTCGGTTTTTCCCTGTTATCTGTTCCCTTCTCCCGGCTTTTGAGGATGCTCATCCAGTATCTCCTCGTATAATAAGATTTGCAGATATTTTTAAGTGATATCTGCCAAGTTCAC
>JBJDYH010000231.1:0-9964 GCA_051867135.1 Faecousia sp.
GAGCAACGCCCTTTTAAGGCGAAGGTCCGGGGTTCGAGCCCCCGACGGGTCACCATATGAACGAAGTCCGTTTTTCGAACTATTTTATCGAAAAACGGACTTCTCATTTTCGGAAAGCCTTGTAATTACAGGGTTTTCCGATTTTCCTTTTTCAAGGCGTTTTTTCAAAATTCTAGAAATGTAAAAGGTTTATTTTTACGCAAGTCCGTTATTTATACACGGGTTTTCGATAAACTGTGCCCAATACTTTTCTTCAACTGCTTGCGGCGTCTTGTATTTCAAGGTTTGGTGTGGCCGAACTTCATTGTAAAATCGGATATATTGCTCCACGCTTTTGCGGAAGCTTTGTTCTGAGGTGTACTCTCTGCGATACGCCTCTTCTTTTTTAAATGTAGCAAAGAAGGTCTCGGCTACTGCATTGTCATGGGGGCTTCCTGAAGCTGAGAAGGATTGCTTGATGCCATACTTTTGAAGTAGTTGCGTGAAAGCCGTGGATGTGTATTGCTTCCCCCTGTCGCTATGGAAGGTCAGATTACTTGGATTCCCGCGCTGCTGATATGCATTTCGGAATGTAGTGGTCACCAGATTGGTACTGGCATTTCGAGCCACTTTATATCCCACAATTCTACGGGCATAGAGGTCAAGGATGATGCAGAGATAAACCCAGTAGTTGTTTACTTTGAAATATGTAATGTCACTCACCCAAACCTGATTAGGGCGTTCTGCCGTAAACTCTCTTTCCAGTAGATTGCGTTTTTCATATTGCTTTCGTTTCTTATATTGCTTTTTTGCGTCTGTGCGGACACTACGCAGATCAAGCTCCTGCATGATTGCGGAAACGCGTTTGGTGCTGACACGCACTCCACTTTGGGCTAAAATGGTTCTGATTTTTTCAGCGCCAAATCGTTGTTGACTGTCATCAAAAATCTGTTGTACCTTCAGCATCAGTTCCGCTTGTTTTTCATCACGCTTGCTCCGGTCAGCACGGCGAAATATGTGATTATAAAAAGTACCTCGGGCAACACCCAAGGCTTCGCACAGTTCATGTACGCTATATTGCTTATCTTCACTATAAATTTTTTCAAGTGTTGTGAGTTTCTTTTGGAGCGGCACTTCTTCAAGATATCTGGAAAGGCGGATAATCTCCATCTCGTGCTCTAGCTTTTGCAGCCGTCGGGTGATGGTATCGAACTCTTTTGGGGTATATGTTCGCTGAGACGTATGGATGGAACAGTAAAGTTTGCGCCAATGGTAAATGGTGCTTTGAGAAATCTGCAGTTCCCGGCTTAAGTCTTTGATGGATTCTCCTTTTTCGTAGCGCTGGATGACTTTACGCTTGAATGCTGTTGGGTATTCGGCAGGCATAATTTCATCTCCCTCGGAAGATAAGAATAAGTCGGAATATCGCATAATCGGTTCCATAAAACGGACTATCGGGACAGCGAATTAGAGGAGGTGGAAATGTGACTGGTAAAAAGAAACTGCCCGCCCAAGAGGGACGGACAGTGAAGTAAATTTGGTGATGGAGCAGGAGTTTGATCTTCTGCCGCGGATTGCGCGGGAAGGGGGTATTGACCCGGATGTACTGCCTGATGAAGACTAAAAGACTTTCATCAAATTGGTGGAGAAGGGGTGTTTAGAGCAGGCTCAAGTGGCGAGAGAGCAGCAAGGAAGGAGAAACGGAATGAAAAATATGAGTGGATTATGTCCGTAATCATATCATTCCTTGCGGCGGTTGTCGCACTATAGGTTATGGACGGTTATAGTCTACTGGTCACCCAGATGGTTGCCAGGGTAACGAAAATAGGCGTCAGAAATGAGCGCCCTATGTAATGTAGTGCAGAAAGCACTTTCTCACGCTTCCAGTGGAACGCACGATAAATGGGGACGAAATGGTCTGGATGGATGTACTTAATGTAACCACAGCGTTCCAACTCATCCAGTTCAGCCCGAGTCTGAGCAGGATCGCTGAACAAGTTGCAAGAGAAGATAAAGTCCTCTGTGTTCAACGCAAAATTGTGTTCTTTGGCCTTTTCATACTGTAGTTCATCCAGTATTTGTTGAATTAGTCGATAAGACGCCATTTCAATAATCACCCCGCGGTAATTTTATCACATTTCAACGCATTTGTACACGTTTCACACATTGAAAGCGCATATCTTTCGTAACGATCACCCCTATTTGTCAAATTGTAACACAAAAGCGGGAAAAGGGCAAAGGAAGGAGAAAAACTCATGCCAAAAGTAGCACTGACCAAAGAGCTTATGTATGGATACAGTTATTATAATAAAATGTGAAAAAACTCTCATGGCTTCTTCTGATGGTATATGACATTATATCAGGAAGGCAAAGTGTCATCTTATTGTAGTAATTTACCATCTATCTTATATTAGTTGTGATATAATAGCAATACATGGGATGTTTTATGCAAAGGAGATGCGTGCGATGCCTATGACCGACAGAGAGGAAATGGAGTACTCGTTACAGAGAGGTACAGAGATATTGGCTGACCATCCAGAATTGTTCGGCAAGGCATGGGAAGAAGTCTTGAATGAATTAGATGATGGAACGCCGGCGATGCTTCAGGACCGCTGGGGCGCAGCAGCCCGGGTCGTCATAGCCACCATAACGGATTATGATGTAAAGTCTCTGATCCCAAATATGGCAGAATACAAAGACCGAGGGTTTATCTGCGAATATGTCGGCTATTTATTGTTGACTGAACACGATGTTAACCTAGAAGAATTGTTGTTAGAAGCAGAACGGCAGGGAATGTTTGATAAAATTGCCCCATTTGTAAGCTCAAATTTGCAATACGAAAATGAGTTTTACGATGGATTGCTGTGCGATTTTTTTGCGATGCTAAATCGTCACGCAGATTCCCATTCTTTTTTAACGCTTATTGAAAACTATTCCAAACACATTGTAAATCTGGGGGCCCAGCATGCCGCCGTAGAGCTTTTGGGAGATTTGGCCGGTAAGGCGGAATTGGCTTTCATGCATGCAATTGCACGGCCCTGGTATGAAAACAACCGCGAGCAAGCAGGAGAGACCGTCGGGAAACTGCTGGCGTACCCCGGAATATGGAGCAGAAAAGCGGGGCTTGATTTTCTTGAAGTCAGCTTGCGGGAGCGTGAGACGGATTTTCTGCATTATTATCCCCAAGTTGAACGGCTCATTCAGGCTGATCGAGAACTTTGGTTGGCGGCGATCCCGGTGCTAACCCGATATATCCTCGACTATGATTGCACCAACAAGAATGAGGAAACATACAAAGCCGCGCTGACGCTGCTTCAAAGCATCCCTGACGGCTCGTTGGATGAGCGGCGCAGTTTCCTCTTGGCCCTCCAGTGGAAAGAGACGGACAAGGCACTCATCGAGGCAATCTTTCAAGCTGTTATCTGCCGTCCCTTTGACAAAGACCTTACTGTCCTAGACGTGCTGGATACCTATTTATATCGTAAGATACAGTCGCAACAGGAGGATTGGAACAAAACACTCCGTACCATGTTTGCAGCCTTTTCCGCCAGTGGCTTTTCAGCAGATTTTACACGCTTTTTCGATGGGCTACCAAGCGTGACTTATCACCTTGCCCAGCAGGCCTCCTCTCAAGTGACTGCCTCTGCCTTAAACTATATGCTCACAGGCGGCATAGACCGATTATTCTTTGGCCTTGGCCTGTTAATAAGAGCAGGAAGTCTTCCAAATCTGTTTCAGGCGCGGGAAGCGCTGCCCCAGGATTTTCCCAAACATTTGACAACTGAACAGTTCATCTATGTCATGAAGGGATTCCTCTACTACACGTTTGACAGCGACACTGTCTGCCGGACAGCATTTCAGCTTTTGCTATTTTTGGAAGAAACAGAGGAAGGCTCTGTTCAGTTTTGTTTGGATGAGGTATTTGCTCATTACCCCGGAACAATGTACGCCATAGCGGAGCAGTTTAAAAAGAATGGAACTGCTTTGCAGATTCGAATGGCTGAACAGGTGGCGTGTGCCTACCGCCAATCTTCAGAAGCATGCGCAGCAAGTTGGAAAATCAAGGATCTTGCCCCCTCACAGGAACACCTGCGCATTTTCCGGCAAGCCCAGGCAAAATTGATGCAGCAGGCAAAAGAAAACAGCAAGCCTTCTTTCTTTCTTGAACTGTTCCCATCGCATGTGCTGAAATACGGGGCGAGATTTGGATGGGTCGTACACGGCAAAAACGGGCAGCTGTTCTACCAGATATCCCCTCCCGCACACATCTCTCATCAAATGGAACTTTCGGCGGAATATGTCAACGATCCTGTTCAATTTGAGATAAAACGCAGTGCATATCTAAAGGAGGTGCGCAGCCGTGCGGCTGGTGATCAAGGACTATCTGCTACAGCTGAAGGAAAAGGATGAGCTAGATCTGTTGCTGTGTGATTTGTTGCTTCAGATGGGATATGCAACGGATAGTCAGCCCAAAACCGGGAGCCGGCAGTACGGTGTTGACATCCGGGCACATAATTCAAAAGAGGTTTTTCTTTGTGTAGTAAAGCAGGGAAACATGGATCGCCATATTTGGTCCTCGGATCCCAATGCGGTTAGGCAGAGCCTTGAAGAAATTCGAGATGTCTATATAGAATTTATTATGTACATTAATTCAGCGGCTAAGTGATACGGCGGCACACAGCTATTGGCTGCACAAAAAATATCCCGCTCCGGATGACAGCTATGAAACTGCAGTAAACATCGAGTTGGGGCTTCCCGGGCCCAAGTATCAGTGTTCAGCCTTTTGGGGAACTATGCTGGAGTGGTTTGTGTTGATGGGGCAAAGTGAACTTTATCAAGCAATTTTGCCAGTTATAAAGGATGACCTGAAAGAAGTGACAAAGTGCGTCTGGTTTTTACGAGCAGAAGAAGAACCTGCATTTTATGACCGCTTTGCAATGAATCTGGCCGGTGAGGGGACCTCTTTGGATGTTGAGGACTCTTTTTCGCAGATGGAGACAATAGTCAGATTTGTCCTTAGCCAGTACGAAAAGGAGACGTTCAGCTACGAGGCGTATTCTTTTCTCGCACTTGAGTTCATTGTATGCCGATATTATGGGTACTTGCCCCGCGTTTGCCTGGAACCCAAAGCTTGCTTTTTGCAGTCCTCCTAGTGAAAACTGAGAAGCTGCTACAAATCAGCTGTAAAATGACATACAAAGTTTCCAGAACCTTTGATTAATCGGAGGTGACTGCTGTGGCAATCACAGTTACATCCACAACACCAATTGAACTTTTACTTAAGAATGCGCTACAAAAAGAAAATTTGAACTTCAAGGAGCAATATCGAATCTACGAAAAGGGAAATAGTTATCATCCAAAATATGTTGCAGACTTTTTGGTGACTTTTCAAGGCAGATCAGTCATCGTGGAATGCGACGGATTTTCATATCATTCCAGTGACTTTGATGTCGTGCAAGACATTCAAAGAGATAATTGGCTAAAGCAGCACGGCTATGGAAAAGTATTGCATTTTACAACTTTTCAACTTACATATGAGACTAATACGGTGTTATTGATCATAAAGCAGAATTTGGGAATCGTAAATGTTCCAAAGTCAAAGTTGAAATTTAAAGGGAAAAAAGTCAGAAAAAGTTACATCACAAATATTCCAAATAGCGATAAACTACATAATGTCACTCTGTATTATAGCTATACGCAGGTAAAAGATCAGGTCTGGATCGTATATAAATTTCAAGATAACACGCTTAACCGTTTCAGCGAAGAACGAATTAAGTCATTTTATAATGTCCCCGATAAGATTGGAAACGAATTGTCCATTTATACAGCCCTAAAGGATCTGAGAAAAAGTGTTAACCTGTTGATCTATTCTTCCTCGGATTGGTTGACAGCATATTTAAATCAACTGGTACAAGCAAAGTCGGATCCCCACAACCTGTTGTCGCAAATAGATGAGATATTGAAGACACATAATTACTTGGTAAAACACATCAATGCAAATCGCGACACGTCATATTATGAGCATCCTTCCCAGGCACAGTTTATTGTTCATGAGTTACATAGCAGGTGCCTTCAAATGCGTCATAAATTTTGTGGAAATCAGAATGATGTTAACGCTATTGATTTTACTCTGTTACTTTAAAAGATGGCACAATCTTTCGTTGAGGTGATAGCATTTTAGATGTTTACGCTTTTCTGGGGCTGGGTTTCGATTTGATTTTGGGTGCAGACTGAAACCCGGCACCTCGAAAGTGCTCGGTCAGTGTAGGCTTTTCGATGTATGGCGGTAATCAGCCGAGTGCTGTTTCGCGTGATAGCCTTATATAGAATGGCTTTTTTGGAATATCAATTAATGATGAAAAACCACTGAAAATGGTAAAAGGGCTGGCTTTTTTATTTCGCTGAACAGGCGTATCAAATGCTATATGACGTTTGGAGGACATAGTAAGATTATATGAAATACGCGAAAGATGGGTGGCTATTTCAGGAAAGATCCCTGCGAAACATAACATACGATGTGAGTGAGCATGATCTTATGGATTTGTTTCAGCTGTCCGCTGAAGATGATACATGGAATGAACATGTCCGGGAAGAGCTTGCTAATCACGAACATCACCACGGTGGCGGAAGGGTTGATTTCATTTTGGATGAGATCAGAGCCTTAAATGTAGCGGGGACCGTAGTTTCTTGGCCTCATGGGGATATGATTACATTTCCAAGCAGACAACACCTTTTCAGAGGTGAAAACAAGATTCACCAGGAAACAGTTCCGTCGCTCAACCGAAAAATTGCGATGATGTCTGATGTGGAAAAAGAACTATACCGGGCCATCACCAATATGCGAATCGAACAATTTTGTAAGTTCCTCTGGACTCTGCAAATTGTACCCTATTGGGAAGCCCAAATATGCGATGTCAATTATAAAGCACTTGCGCAGCATTATGGATTCGAAACACATCTTCTGGACCTGACGAATGACTTTCGCACTGCTTTGTTCTTTGCTACCTGCCGCTATGACAGAGAGCGTTATTGTTATTTTCCTTTAACGGAGGAGGATATTGAGCAGAACGAGGCGAGCAAATATGGAATCATTTTTCATACTCCGAGCTGGCAGCTGGATGCTCTGCAGCCGCTTCCACAGTTTCAAGTGTGTGCGCGACTTGCGCAAGCTTTGCAGGACGCACCAATACAGATTGACTCCGGCTTGTTGGACGGAATCGCATGGCAAATCGGATTTCAGCCATTGCAGCGATGCCATAGCCAGAGCGGATATCTCCTTCCGATGAGAGACGCTCGTCCGTTACAGGAGGACTGCCGCTTTGAAAAACTGCGGTTCCGTCAGTCTGCCATTTTTTCGCAGAAAATATTTGAGTTGATGGATGGCGGAAAGAAGGTATTTCCTTATGAAGGAATATCGCGGGCAAGGAACGTCCTTTCTTCTATGCAGAAATCGTGGATATTTTCAGAGGACGATTTAAAAGCGGCCTATGAGGTTTGGGGGGTGAATAGGACGCTGTTTCCAACATTAGATGACTTGAGGTCTGCACTCCAAAGCGCACATTTCAAAGGGGGTGTGGTATTCATTACTGCGGAGGACGTGAATTATCACATTCCCCGGACATTGATCGATGAAATCAATGCGGAATATAATAGCATCGATCTTTTGCAAATCATTGGCGACACCGCCCGAATAAAGCCCGAACAGAAAAAACGCCGTGATCAACGCTGTATTCAAATCTATGGAAAGTTGATTTAAAAATGCTTGATGCGCTTGTGTCCTTCAATGATTTTGACATAGAAAATTATAAGTACATTTATGAATCTACGTTGAGCCATCCGTTTAAAACTGATGAAGGAATTTGTATTGAAACTATGATGGCGTAATAATCCCAAACAAAAGAGCACCGCTAACTGCATCTCCCGTGGTTGCACAATTAATTGATTTATGCAATACGAGAGATTACATATTACAACAGTCTGGCACAAGCAAAACATGCGCACTTCCGAAAGCGTTGATTGACGAGATGGTGGAATTGCAGGCAGCGATTAAACAAAAAGTTTCGCGAAATGATTTGTGTCCGTGTGGTTTAGGATTGAAATATAAAAATGCTGTGGACAATATGAGTGTATCTGATTTTGATACGCATGGCATCTATAGTGTTGGGATGTTACACAACAAGGGCCCCGTCCATCGGACGGGGCCCTTGTTGTGCTATCCGGGGGCGAGAACCCCGGAGGGGTGAGACACCCGCCCGCAGGCGGGTGTTTCGGAGCGCTGCGAGAGCCCGTTATCGGCTGCGCCGATTACGGATCTCCATGCATACACAGTTCTAAGCGGCAGAGCCGCTAAGAACTTGTTGTAAACCGCCGCTTTGCGGCGGCTCTTAGCGCGGAGATGCCCCCGACGGGGCCCTTGTTGTGCTATCCGGGGGCGAGAACCCCGGAGGGGTGAGATGCCCGCCCGCAGGCGGGCGTTTCCGCGGTGCCCCATGATTCCCCAAAGAACGACACGCATTTTGAGCGTGCCGTTCTTTTTTTGCCCTCCGGCAGGCGGAAACTGCCGCAAATCGCACGCGCCTTGCCCGCCCGCTGTGTTGTATATTCATAGTATATGGCAGTGTCTGGAAGAAATGCGTTTTTTCGGAATGAACACCTGAAAACGAGAAAAACTGCCCATTATATATTGTATGAATCAAGACAACGGAGGAAACAGAATGCGAGGAACTATCTATGGCTATATCCGCGTTTCCAGCACGGATCAGAACGAGGACCGGCAGTTGATCGCCCTGCGGGAGGTCCCGGTGCCGGAGCGCAATCTTTATCTGGACAAGCAGTCCGGCAAGGACTTTGAGCGGCCCCAATATAAGAAGATGGTAAAAAAATTAAAGCCGGGCGACCTGCTCTATATCCTGAGCATCGACCGGCTGGGGCGCAATTATGAGGAGATCCAGGCGCAGTGGCGCGTGCTGACCAAGGAGATCGGGATCGACATCTGTGTGCTGGACATGCCGCTGCTGGACACCCGGAACAGCAAGGACCTGCTGGGGACGTTTATCGCCGACCTGGTGCTGCAGATCCTGTCCTTTGTGGCCCACAGTGAGCGGGACAACATCCGAAAGCGGCAGGCGGAGGGCATTGCGGCGGCGCGGGAGCGGGGCGTGCGCTTCGGCAGACCGGAAACGCCGGAGCCGGAGAACTTCCCGGGCGTCCTGGAAAACTGGCTCAGCAAGAGGATCACCGCCAGCGAGGCCGCCCGGCTGTGCGGCATGAGCCGGTCGACGTTTTACCGCCGGATCCGGGAAAACAAAGAGATGGCCGCCGATGCCAAAAAGTGTACTTTTTAGCACAAGCTGCCATCTGATCTCTCTATACATATATTCGTTTTTTCTTGCGAAAAATTAAGTGCTTTTTTGAAAAAAATATTCAAAACGACCCCCTGTGTCACAAGGTACACCTTATGACACAGGGGGTGTTTTCGTGCTTTCCCTACAGCTGAAATCAGGCGAATATCTCACCATTGGCGACAACATCGTGGTCCAGGTCTTCCAGACCGGCGCTTCCTTCCGCGTGGCGGTAGACGCGCCCCGGGAAGTCCCCATCGTCCGCGGCGAGGTGCGCGAGCGCGCCGGCGAACGCCCGGACTGTGTCCACGACCGAAAGCCCAAAAGTCCCTCCAAACGCGCCCGGGACCTTCAACGGGATTTCAAGCGGTCTGCGCAGGCCGATTGAAATAGTACGCGCCCCGCGGGTCCGGTCAGTTCCGGCCGGTAATGGCCGCTCCGCGAGGCAAAACCCCACGGACGGGCGGAAGGAATCGCCCGATTAAAAGATAAGGAGATAGAAATTATGCGTATTCAGCACAACATCATGGCTCTGAACGCCTACCGCAACTACAACTCCAACACCAACGCGTTGAGCAAGAACCTGGAAAAGCTGTCCTCCGGCTACAAGATCAACCGCGCCGGCGACGATGCCGCCGGTCTGG
>JBJDYH010000232.1:0-9959 GCA_051867135.1 Faecousia sp.
GCGTCAAGATCATTCCTCCTAAGGGCGTCCCCTCATAGTATACAACGAATCGAACTTAGTGAAATGATTTACGACCTTAAATTTTTCTGAAGTTTGTTTCTTTCGGACAGAAGCAATATCCAAAACTACCAGAATACAATGACCAGTGTGGCAAGAAGATTATTCTAATCGCTTGTACTGTGTAACGGCTGGGGCTGTCTCAAAACGCAAATCATAAAAACAATTGTATGGTTGTCTTTCTGAAAAAAGTTGCGTATGCGGATTGCCGATTCGCAGCAAAAATAGGCATCAGCGCAAGGAAAACACGGATGCCGTATGGTGTTTGCTGTATTCCCAATTGACCCTGCCATAATACACTTCTGGGGCTGTCTTTTGAGACAGCCCCAGTTTATCTTGTTATTTTATTGCGCTTGGATTTCTGCCAAGAGTACAGTAGCGTCAATTTGATTCTCAAATGCCAGGAACCAGTCGTCTGCTCCATCATTGAGGATGACATAATCCCCATGCTCCAGAGGTGTCCGCTGGTAAGACCAGATGGCACCGGAGGTACTGTAGTTGTTGGGGGTGCCTACTGAGGAAGGATAGCTTGTGTAGAAAGGCCCATAGCTGGAGAGACCCTCCGTAATCAGACGGTCGCTGTCTTCCTCTGGGAAGAAGCCTGCGGGCCAGTAGCTGAAGTAGAGCCAGCCTGTATCCACGCCGCCGGGACGGCAGCGGATACCGGTATGCCCGGCTTCCGAGTAGGCAACCTTCTCATAAACCCAGTCTTCGATCAGCGGCAGCGTCAGGGAGAAGTCTTCGTAGGAATGCGTCACCGGTGTCTGCCATTCGTACTTCCCCCCAACACTGTAATTGATAACAGAGGGCTGTTCACAGAAGGTCTGCAGGAAGGTACGCAGCCCCGCATCCTCGATTACCCAGAGGGAGGTATCCTGCAAATAGGGTGAATTCCAATCGAGGTACTGTTCCGTTTCCGAAGTCATCAGCATCTCCACGTTTCCGTTCAAATACCGGATGCCCACGGCAAGATTGTTTACCCCATCCAGGAGTGTGAAGGAGCAGCCTGTTTGCGTAAAGCCGGAAAAAACGCCGCGAAAGTTATCCTTTTTCACAATTGCACCTGCTGTAATTGCTTCCTTGGGAACGTTGCCCAGAATCGTCAGAAGGTTACTCAGCGTTTGCTGGGTGATTGTGCCGCTCATAGAAGAGGAATGCAGACCATCTCTCGTCCGGGAGTATTCCAGACAGACATATGCCTTTGCCGAGACAATCGCATCCGAAGATACTTGGGAAGTCCACTGCCAGGGTTCGTTCTCCGTGGCAAAGGGCGTTCCGTATGTCTCCCGGTCTGTGACGCCGTCCGTCAGCTGTGATACAAAGTCCCGAAGGGGTTCTGGGTTCGTAAGCAGATACCCTTCCTCACTGCCGTCCTCCCATGCCAGCGTACAATCCGCTGTCACATCCAGAACACGGTAGCCAAGGGCATAGTCAATATAAATAGGAATGACGTTAAAGGAATTTGCGTTTGCTTCCGCCAGCCTTTCCTGGGGTGCTTTCGTTACATTGCCTTCTAACTCATGGAGTAACGCCACCATGGTTGGGATTTGCTCCGCGTTTAGGGTGATTGCTTTTCCTCCTGAGATTCGGATTCCTGTGATCTGACGGGTTAGTTCCTGATACCGGCTTTCCAGAGGCAGGGTTTCCAATTGCTCCTCGCCGTTCCAGGAGAGGTGGAAGCAGTCAGCAATGCCAAAAAAGGCATTCTCCGGGTATGTCTTTTGCACCACAAACAGGCGATCTCTGCGCACCACCAGTGAATCATAGGTGGAATTCGACAGTTGCAAATGCTGTCCGGTCACCCAATCATAGCCTTGCAGTCGGGGACTGACACCGATCTGGGAGACAACGGCATACACCTCGCAAACACCGTCCCCATTCAAATCCGCAAAGGCGGCACTGCGAATCAAATTTCCGGAGAGCAGAACTTCGCCGGTCTTTTCATCCGTGAGTTGGTCGTAGTCACTGCTGTTGTGACTTCGCAGAACTACCGTTCCCATCTTGCCGGGAACACGAATGCCGGTATAGTCCTTTCTGGGCATTCTGGAGGCGGTATCGTCCAGATTAAACCAGGTATATGCTCCGTTGGTTGTCACGAAGAACGACGTAAACAGCTCCTGACGCTGATCCGTTTCCTTGTCCCGGAGAGAGATTCCCATACGGTATTCCCCCGGCAGGAGGATGCCAAAGTCGGCAGACCAGTCCACATCCCAGCCCTTTCCATTTTCGGAGGCTGTAAGGGCAATGGAACCCTTCGCACCCGGAACAAGGGAAAGGGGTTCGACCGGCTGCCACTGGCCGTCTTCACCGGCGGTCTCCAGCCAGCAGTCTTCGATTTCCTGATTGGCAAAGGCTCGTTTCGGCTTGCACTCCAAAGACAGCCCCCGTGGCGTAATGTCCTTCGCTGTGATTCGCAGGTCTGTTTCCGGGTTCGTCAGAAAACACACGGCAATCACGCAGCCCAAAACCAGTGCTGTGCCCACAACCCAGAAGGCAGGCTTTTTGTAGTGCATCACACCTTTGATCCGCTCCTTTACCCCAACCTCCCCAAAGGCCAGGGGACAGGCGGTAATTCTGTATCGCTGGATGCTGCAATGGAGCAGTGCCGTGGAGTAAGCCCGGCGCCCTTCCAGCGATAGATCCTGGATCACCTTTTCGTCGCAGGCTGCCTCAATATCCCGGCAAAGCAGAAGATAGGCTGCCCACAGCAGGGGGTTGAACCAGTAGACACTGAGCAGCAAAAATCCCAAAGGCTTCCACCAATGGTCACGCCTGCGGATATGGGCCTGTTCATGGGCAATGACATAGGGTACGTCTTCTGCATCCATGGAAGCAGGGAGGTAGATCACGGAGCGAATCAGTCCCAGCACAAAGGGGGTATCCACAAACTCGCTGCGTTTTATGCCCTTCGCAATGGGAATAGCTGTTGCAACCCTGCGTTTCAAAAGAGAATAGCTTATAAGAGCATACGCCACCATCACGATCAACCCAATCATCCAGATTCTGGAAACCACCAGGAGCGGTGCCTGTGTTGGGACGGTATCGGAGGTAGGAGACATGGATTTTTCCAATACCACATTACCACTGGAATCCAGAACTTGCCCTTTGCCCTGTGAAGCGGGGACAGGGTTTTTCTCCAGAACCACGGTTCCCGCAGAGTCCAGGATTTCTCCCCTGGCTTGTGTTTCCGAATCCATGGAGTAGAATAACGCCTGGGGCGGTAATTGCGTATCCGGAACCAGACTGAGGGCGCTTTCTATGGAGAAGGGACAAATCAGTCTGAGGGCAACAAGTCCCCATAACAGACAGGAAATCCATTTGGGAAGTTGACGAAACAGGAGCCTGACCGCTACAATGACCAGCACAAGCCAGCTGGCTGGGATACTCATATCTACGAGCTTTAAGAAAAAGGCTTCCATAGGGCACCTCCCTTATCGCTCAATAATCCGGCGGATTTCTTCGATCTCGGCATCGCTCAGCGCCTGTCTGCGGCCAAAGGCAGCAAGAAAAGCCGGTAGGGAACCCTCAAACTTTTTGTCCACCATTTCATCCAACTCGCTGAGTTGGGCTTCCTCTTTGGAAACGATGGAGGTTACAATGGCATCTTCATTTTTGATGACCCCACGCTCAGACAGCCGTTTGATGACGGTATAGGTGGTGGTTTTTGACCAGTCCAGCTTCTGTTTGCAGAGCTTTGCCAGCTCTGTGCTGCGAATGGGTTCGTGTTCCCAGAGAATCAGACAGAAGCGATACTCGCTTTCAAAAATCTTTGGTGTGGGCATAACCATACCTCCTTGGTCTAATGGATTAGTACAACTATATTCTAACGCATTAGACCCATTCTGTCAAGAGGCAGGGAGTACAATCATGGATATTCTCAAAAAAACTTCACAACCGCTGTCCGAATCGCATGTTCTTTGCGTTTGCTACAGTAGAAAGATCTTTCATACGGATATCCAATGATGAACCGCCCCTGGTCTACTTGACGGGGGGTTCATTCAATCTAGGAACGGCTGCTTTCTCGAAAGGGCTTGACAATTTGGTCTAAATGATGTAGACTATATTTAGTCTACAAAATATAAACCAAAGGAGTGATTATAGTGGAAGAACTGAGATTGGGTGCTGTGGAAGCGAAATTTGCCGATCTCATTTGGGCAAAGGAACCCCTTTCTTCCCGGGAACTGGTAGCCCTGTGTGAGAAGGAGCTGGACTGGAAGAAGTCCACCACCTATACCGTGCTGAAGCGGCTGTGCGACAAGGGACTTTTCCGCAACGAAGGCGGCAAAGTCTATTCTGTGATGACGAAAGAGGAATATGCCTCCGCCCAGAGTGAACAATTCGTGGAGAATACCTTCGGCGGCTCTCTGCCTGCCTTTCTGGCGGCGTTTACCAAGCGGAAACGGCTCTCCCATTCGGACATTGCGGAAATTCAGCGGATGATTCAGGAAATGGGGGAGACCTAAGCCATGTATTCTGCGTTCGTAAAGCTGCTGAATATGAGTGCTGCTTCCGCGGTGCTGATTGCAGCCGTCCTTGTTCTGCGTTTTTTTCTCCGTAAGGTACCCAAAAAGTACATCTGCATTCTCTGGGCCTTTGTTGCCCTACGGCTGATCTGTCCCGTTTCCTTTTCCAGCCGGGCTTCTGTATACAATCATGTGGGAACCTATCGTCCAGCCAACGGTCAGATCGAATACATTCAGTACAATGAAAAGACCGAAAAGCCCATGGGTGAAATCCCCTTTGCCACAACCCAAGCCACGTCGGATGGTCCGACCATGACCGTTCACAGACCCAACTTTTATCTGCCTACGGCAATGCTGATTTGGGCAGTGGGTATGGCTGGGATGCTTCTGTATGCCGCCATCAGCTACTACCGGATCTGGAAGCGGACTCGTGAGAGCATTCCCTATAAACGCAATCTCTATCTCTGTGACCGAATCCCCACACCCTTTATTCTGGGCATGGTCAAACCCCGTATCTTTCTGCCGTCGGATATGACCGAGGAACAGATTCGCAGTGTGGTAGCCCATGAACGTGCCCACATTGCCCGGCGGGATCACTGGTGGAAACCCTTCGGTTTTCTTCTTCTCAGCATTCACTGGTTCAATCCGCTGGTTTGGGTTGCCTATGGACTGCTGTGCCGGGACATTGAGCTGGCCTGCGACGAAAAGGTCATTGCCAATATGAGTTCCCCCCAAAAGCAGGCCTATTCCGCTGTGCTGCTTTCCTGCTCCATGCCCAGAGGCTTTATCACCGCCTGTCCCCTTGCCTTCGGGGAGGTGGGGGTCAAGCAGAGAATCCAGGGGATTCTGAACTACAAAAAGCCATCCTTCTGGGTGATTCTCGTGACGCTTCTCATCTGTCTGGCAGTTGGTGTGGGCTTCCTGACGAACCCCGAACGAAAAGGGGATTACCTGATCGTCAAGAGTTCCCAAACGAAGCCAACCAAGCCCCAGACCGCAGAGTTCAAGATCAATACGGGGACGTTTATCCACACTACAACGATTTACACAGAGCTTTGGCGCAATGGTGTTTGCGAGAAAAGCGTCCCTTTGCAGCTGCCGGAAACGGTGAAGAAAATCCGTCTTACCATGACCGGACTGAAAAATGGGGACAGCCTTGCGGGCTATCAGGTGCAAGTGGACACGGATATCCGCGATCTCTCCATGGTCACAACCATTCCGCTGCCCGAAGAAACCTATCTGATGAAATATTACGAATGGCATGGCGTAAAGGATATCAACCTGTCAACAAATCAAGAGGTCTTATTGGGGGCTGCCCTTTTGGATAGCGGCAGCGGCGGCTTCATACTGTTTGACTTCGACAATGGGGACTATGCCCAGTGCGCAGACCGGCTTCAAAATCAAGATTGCGTGATTCTGGTTCGGGCTGCCTTCCAGACAGAGGAAGTGGAAGTCGAAAGAACAGAAGAACCGGCTGTGAACGTGCCGGTGGAATTTCTGGATTATCTCAACCCCCTGCGGGTGGAATTGCGGGACGACACCAGCATCGAACGCAGCGAGTCCGAAACGTCCATGACCCTGGAGGAGCTGGTTTCCAGTACAGACAGCTGGAACTTTGCCTACGATATTCCCGGTGTTACCGGGCCGGGGTGGATTCGGCGTGGCATTATTCTGTATTATGAGAATGGGACGGAGTTGGTCATTCGCTATGACGCCGATGCGCTCTGTGTCTTTAACATCAACGGAGACTGCCTTGCTGTGATTACCTGCGACTATACCGGCGCCCAAATGGTGGACATGCTCTGGGACTGGGCAGCAGCGCAGAAACATCTTGGTGCGACCTATGAGACCGACCTGACTTTGGAGCAGCGGGCCACCCCGGGGAAGCTTGCCGTCATGATGCACCCCACAAGCGCAACTTCCATTGATGGCATGGGGTATGTCTGCCCGCCCAATCAGGAGCAGTGGATAGAAGCCTGGAATGCCGTGGTGCATTCCCAGAACGCCATTCCCATCAATGCCAATGGGGAAACCTATTATGGATTGTACCTCTATTGGGAAGATACCTATCTGGAAGTCCATCAGGATAGACAAGGTCTCTACCTGCGGCGAATGGGCACAGGGGAGGGGTATACCGCTGAGATGTCCCAGCCCCTCATGGCCCTTCTGGAGCCTATTTTGCAGGACTTCCACCACAATCCGGTGAAGCCCTCTGATTTGAAGGGAATTACCAATGCTTCTCTGGTGCTGGACGGTATGCAGTACACCATTCTCAAGGGAGACACCAGAGTGGACACCAGATTAAAGCAGCTGGAAACAATCCTGACATCCGCAAAACCGGTGGGGTATATGACCGCCTGCTGGTTTACCTCCCAACTGACGGTTACTCTGGAAAACGGTCGCTCTTATACTGTGTCCGTTGCTACCGACAGTTGCGGTGCTTATCTGTCGGATGGGGTGTGCTATGAATTCCCGGGAGACAATACGAAGCTGTACCAGTTGTTTGGCCTGAATCTTTCGGAGGAAAACACCCAGCAGGAAACCGTCTCCTGATGCACATATCGCCCAAACCCATTTCGATGGATCACATCATGGGTTTGGGCGTTTTCTGTTTGTGCGAAATTATTTCAGAAGGGACTTGACTTTTCTGTCTACTGATAGTAGAATATGGTTGTCTACTAGAAGTAGAATAAAGGAGGAAACCATTATGGCAGAATATAGGCTTGGAGAAGTGGAGTCCATTTTTGCGGATATTATCTGGAAAGAGGAACCCTTGACATCCCGTAAGCTGGCAGAGCTGGCGGAAGAAAAACTGGGTTGGAAGCGAACCACTACCTATACCATACTCAAGCGGCTGTGTGACCGGGGACTGTTCCAGAATCTGGGCGGAACGGTCACATCTCTGGTGAGCCGGGAAGAATTCTATGCCGAGCAAAGCAAACAATTTGTACAGGATACCTTCCAAGGTTCTCTGCCGGCTTTTCTGGCAGCATTTGGAAGCCGGCAGAAGCTGTCTGATGCGGAAATCGATGAACTTCAGAAGGTCATCGATGCAATGAGGGGGTAATCCCATGAGCAATCTGTTTTCAACTGTTTTGAATATGAGTATGACAGGCAGTATTGTGATTTTGCTGATCATGCTGGCCAGACTCATTTTGAAACGGTCTCCTAAGATCTTTTCCTATGCATTATGGTCCGTGGTCCTGTTCCGGCTACTGTGTCCGGTGGCATTTACGGCACCGGTTTCGGCTCTGAATGCATTGGCACCAGAAGTTCAGGAAGCATCAGAGTTGACCAGCATTATGTATTACCTTCCTGCAGAATTGCAGAAGGAGAGTAATTTCGCATTCGTTCCGGCAGATAATCAGTCTGGGAATCAAATAGAGCAGCCTGAACCTGTCAGTCATTCTGAATTGGATATCATGAAGGTAGCTTCCTGCATTTGGAGTGTAGGAGTAGCGGCAATGCTGCTGTATAGCGCTGTCCAGTATGTCCGTCTGAGAATGAAGCTGATCGGTGCTATGGTATATAGAGGAAATGTGTATCTGGCCGACTACTTAGATACTCCCTTTGTCATGGGTATACTCAGCCCCAAAATCTATTTGCCCTCCAATGTACCAACGAAAGAACGAAAGTACATCATCGCGCATGAGCGGTATCATATCCGCCGTTGTGACCATATTATCAAGTTACTTGCATATTGTGCCCTGTGCATCCACTGGTTCAATCCTCTGGTGTGGGCTGCCTTCATTCTGGCCGGCAAGGATATGGAGATGAGCTGTGATGAAGCGGTGATCAAGCGATTTGGCCCGCAGATCCGGGCAGACTATTCTGCCTCTTTGCTGCGGCTGGCTACACACAAAAAGATCATCGCAGGCATGCCCCTTGCCTTCGGTGAGGGTGATACGAAAGGTCGTGTAATGAATATGGCAAAATGGAAGAAGCCCAAATTATGGGTTAGTATTGTTTGTTTCGTGCTGTGTGCCACTATTTTGGTGGCATGTGCTGTTAATCCTGCTACTGACGATACCGATCATTCAGAGAACATCACTCAGCAACCGGAACAGCTCCCGCTCGTTAATTCTGGCGAGTTGGAGCCTGTTGTAGACGGTTCATACATTATTACGGATACGGAATTAGTACAATATGGGACACTCAAGATGCTATTGACTCCCGGCTTTGGGGCTAGAGAACAGGACGGTGCAATTGTGCTGACAAAGGATTCTGTGGATGTCGGCGGAATTACCTGCTGGAGCCATCCGGGCTATGAACCTGATGATATGATTGAATGGATTCGAGCCCTGGGCCTACCAGAGCTACAAGAAAATTTCGGTGTTCCTATCGGTTATATGGCGGGCAATTCTGCTTATGGTGACTTGGAAATCGAAATCTTCCAGGGTGATAATCCGGAAGCACTGAATGAGGAACATGTCTTCTTTATTGACGGCAACCTCGTATATGATGTGTGGTATGACGAGAATCTGATTTCCGATGGTATCGCAGAACGGTTCCTGAAGACCGTTGCAATCAATTCAGATCCGGTGGTTGAGGTCGATCTCGCAGAACAGGAGGCATTTGCAAAGTGCCGCGCTGTTATGGAAGCCGTGCAAAATGGTAGCTATCAAATTATTAGCCGCCAAATGAATGCCGGAAATGAAGGACCCAAGGGCTATGAGCGCATCTATTGCAGGAACAATAATGACTGGCTGAGTGTCACCAATGTTTTGACCGAGGGTGAAAATTTTGCAGATGGCATGGACTATTCCGTTACCAAATCTGCCCTTTATGTTGATGGAAGACGATTTAGCTACACTGGGACAGAATGGGTGGAAATTGCAAATTATGAGAATTCTTTGATACCTTGGCTGGCTGACTTTACATGGGATGAAAATGAAGTTGCATATATGGACACCCTGACGGACGAAGAGGGCGAATGTGTCATGCTTCGTGTGGACGAAAAGTATGTGGATTCCGATGAGTACGATCCTCACTATTTCGTGTATTTCAATTTTGATCCTGATGGAAACTTCGTGGATGCTTATTTGCAGGTTAACCTTTTCCAAGAAAATGAATTTACTATAACCGAATCCATCATCTCTCTAGACCCTGAAACGGTGAATGCGGAAATCCAGCAAGAGTATCAGCGGGCTGTCGGATAATTCACATTTCCCAAATGCAAGGGGCTGTCTCAAAAAGCGAATCATGTTGAAATGGCTCTGCTGAAAAGTTAAGAAAAGTCTGGAGAATCCACAATAATCCATGGATTCTCCCGATGTTTTATTTGGCTGTATTTAGAGAAAAACCATTTTGAGACAGCACTTTGTATTGGGTTTCGGTATCTATTCAGTTGCGTGTTCTTTTCTATTTGAATTCTGCTTTCGTCCATCAAGGAAACGTCAAGTATCTTCCGAAAACCTATCTTCTTGCCGTAGGGGCGGA
>JBJDYH010000233.1:0-9893 GCA_051867135.1 Faecousia sp.
ATTCTTCACAACCGCAGAGCTTGCTCTGCATTACAGGGGTTTGGGGGCAGGACCACCAACAAGCAAAATGCAAAAAGTACAACGATTGCATTGCTTGCGACTATTGAGAAAGGGAAAACGTGCCCTTCCCTCCCGAATTTCCGCTGGCAGCTCATCAAGTGGGCTAAGCCTTTGTTACTGTACATGAAAGTGGTCTGCGCCCAAATAATTGGCACAGACCACTTCCTATTCAACGTCGCAAGGCTCATCATCATCTTCTATATCGTCCTCATCACTATTGAGCCCGTATAGCTTCTTCATGGATAGACGATACTTGCACTTTTTATTATAGAATACGAGCATTGCTTCAGCGTACCCAAGCGAGCCAGGACGCCGCTCCCGTGCAGTACGGATGATCGTTTTCATTGATACCAGTCCGAGGCGCTCTTTGAATGTTTCCTCATTCAAAGCATCACCGTATGCTGCGATCAGGCGGGCAACTGCATTGAGTGTGTTCCCCGAAAGAGAATACATTTCGCCTTCCCATGTACTGACCAGCATGCGCAGCGCCTTATCCAGAACATGATAGCCATATTTATCGAAGATATTCTCCAATGCAGCAATAGCACAGATCGTTCCATGACGCTTTTGTGTGGAACTAAGCTCAAGGTTGTAGGAATACACGAGATCACGGATCAGCATGTGTTTTTCGCTGCCTGATTCCAAATGAGCGTTGAATGTATCGAACGGAGCAACAGCACGATGATTCTTTTGTTGTTCGGCAAAGATATGCGCTTCATGCTCATAGCAAAGATGATCATAGATCATGCACCAGACCGGCGTATCACGGGAATGTGATACAAGGGCAACCGCTTCAATCGTATGCTGACCATCGAACACATAGTTGACGCCATCTCTGCGGCTGACCTTGACGGGGTTGATCTGATGGAGATCAAATTCCTTGGCAATTTTCAGAATCTGGGATTCCGACAGGCTGCGCTGATAATCCTGACATGATACCAGGTTCTTGATCGGTATCTTTTCAAAGATCACGTCAGGCACATAAGCATTGAGCTCTTGATTCATAGCTTACTCCTTAATTGCCCGCAGTAGTTCATCAATGGTTGCCTGAAGATTCATCAGGGCTTGCTGCAGATTTGTGCGAGCCTTGGCCGACACAGTATTCATATTGCTGCTGTTGAGTGCTCGATTGATGGAACTCGTCCATGAAGGAATGGTCAACGTGAGGCCGGCAATCGCAGCGTCCGGGTCAAAGTCTGGCATGTTCTTGATGCCGGGCTGTAGTGTTACCTGCGGCTCTGGCGTTATCTGGCCAAGTTGCGAACGGGATACACCGTATGGCACGACTGTACTGGACTGCCGCATCGCCTTCATTTGTCGCCCAAACCTTTTCACTTCTTGCTGGCTCATCCGAGACAATGCAAGCACATTTTCATGCGATATCTTGTATCTGCCCGATAAGATGCGAGGGAGCATAGAGGGATCTTTTTTTGCAATCTTATCAACAGCTTTGCTGTAGGCACCATACTTTTCGACTGTTCCGTGCGCAAGATGATATTCTTCGCCAATGCGCTGGGATGTACGGATTCTCTCTTGCTGTGCATCTGGTTCTATGACTTCATAGGGCAAATCACCTGACTGTTCCCGTTTGCGGTACTGATTCCATCCACTGTAATTCCTTCTTCCGGCGATTACCTTTTCGGCTTCATAGCGTTTGCCAATCAGATACCTGCGGGTTTCGTCAGATATATTGCGTCGTCCCAGCTGATTTGCGCATATCCAGATGATGGCTTCTTCTCTATTATCAAAATGTCGCTCACGAACCTCAAAGGGAATGCCAAGCCTTCGGCAAATCTCGTATCGGTTATGGCCATCTACGATAATGCCCTTCCATACGGTTATCGGTTCTCTGCATCCATCTGCCAACAGTGCGGCTTCCAAGTGTCGATACTCATCTTTCAGCAACGGCCTGATCAAATCCCGAAACTCACAGTCAACGGTCAGCTCAGGAGTTTTGGAGTCATCCATTGGTGTTCGCTCCTTCTTCGACTTCGACCTTTTGTATTGTGCTCATGGGGAATCTTGCCGCGCGCAAATCTGGTATGATGGTTCCTGTCAAACGATACGTGCAATCGTCATCGAGATTACCATGCACAGCGCGCAGCTTTTCCAAGAACATCTTACTGTAGAACTCTACCGCATTGTCGCCTTTGAGGTTCTTGGGGTTGACTCGTATTTCCTGACCACCCGGAACCTCATGATCAGGGCAGATGATGGCGACAATCATCGCTTCAGGATCAAACAGTAGCTGAATCAGCATCGGATCTCCAAGCATGTGTATGGTCGGCTTATGGATACGAATTCGGTTCTTTTTCATGTCCAACGCCATGCTGATACTTGGAGCAGTTACCTGTTCTGCCATGATTTCGCACCTCCCGAATGTGCGTCGCCCAGAAGCTGCTGTTCCGTTCGCTCAGGAGCATCTATACGCACAGGCTGCTCGGTCTCCTGATCCTTGATGCCGTAAACAGCATAATTATCAAAAACATTGATTTGCAGAGATTTGCGATGCTCTTCGTAAGGTATACCGAATTGATCCTGCCACTCGGCGGGGAATACAGGTGTCCTGCTGGTTTTCGGTTTGGTGCCTTCTTTCACAACCCTCTGATATACTTCCGTGGCTGTCAGGTCAAATACAAACAGGTATTCACCGTTTGCACGAATGAGTTTCCCGAGGATTTTGTATCGGTAGTTCGGATTCCATCCCATCATATCGAAGAGCTTCATAAAGAAAATTTTTCCTGTCACCTGACGCGGCTTTCGCTTGCCACCACTGGTGGTACACCATTGGAATGAATGCAGATCAGATTCAAGACAAGGCCGGATGGCCAGTTTCCTGGTCTGCCGGTTGACCAGAAACTGTATGTACTCGATCTGTGGGAGACGCTTGATGCAAGCGGAATTCAAGCCGATCTTATAGTTGCTGAAGGTGATGGACGGCTCGCTGATGTGCGAGAAGAACTCCCGGCGAACAACCTGAAACTTGTCCAGGCTGAATGTATCGTCCACTTCAATCGGCTCATCGGTTACAGGGACAACGGTCAGCATGTCCTCATGAATAACGGGAAGACCATCCTCGTGTACATGATTTGCTTCATCTTCCACGGGTATCCCCCTATTGGGATTGTCATTGCTGCTCATTCCGTTCATCCTCCTGTGGCCTCCAGTCGCCCAGTTCATCCATAATGAAGTTCCGAAGCGTATCATAATCCGTGACATTCAACTGCATACCTGTGTTGCACAGCTGACCTTCCACGCGAATCTGCCACTGCTCCCGGGTTTGGTTAGCAAGGGCTGAATAGGTCTGTTCGATATAGTAGTCGTTGCCAAACGAATCGGTATAGCATGCCGGAATGCCCATGACGTGATCCCCTGATTTGGTCACAGGTTCAATGAATGCTTCAGAAGCGTCATGATTGGGAATCTTCTCTGACTGTATATAGGCTGCGGCCTCATCTGCGCTGAATATGAAGACCTCTTCTTCGCCGTTTGACAAAAGCGTACTAAACATTCTGTACTTATGCTCGCGTTTCCATCCAAAGAGACTATAAATTGTATCTGCGTATGCTGCACAAGCAATGGATCGGGATTCCTTACGTCCATCCCTCATTTTCGCCCAGACAACCGCATTTTTGTTTTGCTTGTCAGCAGCTCTGACTGCAAACTTTCTCTTCGTTGGATGAATTAACAGCTCGACATGGAATTCTGCTTTCATGCGCCGTATACACTCCGTACTGAACTTGATGGTGTCATCAAAGAAAGTCACGTGCGGAGTCTGCTGCACATCGAAAAGATCTGTGTGCGCAATCTCAAAACCGCGCATGTCGAAGTCACCGGCTTCTACTTCAAAACTGAGGCTATCCGATTGTTGATCATATTCACCCGGAGGGTAAGCACTTGCCGAAGCGCGAAGATACTCCTGCTCTTTGAAGCCGCTCCATCGAGGGTTGATGATCACAAAGCCTTTCAGCATTCCTTCCGTGATGACACGCAGTTCCGGAAGAATGGATTTGTTGCCGTACTTCGCATTCTTGAGCATGTGCTGAACAGCAATGAAGTCATCGCGGGAGATGATTCCTTCATGCTCGCTGTAGTAGTGACTGATCGGACGTTCGCCACGGTTCTTTACGGATTTATGGGAGAGGACGTCCTTCGTAAACGTTTTTCGGGTATAGACATCCCCGCAATAGCGTTCATTCCGCAACGTCGCAGCTACTCCTGCCGATGACCACTTGACATTACCCAGATAAGTCTTCTTCTCAAGCGCAGTCAACGCATCTGCAATCTGCTGCGTCGAGTAGCCATACAGATACATGTAGAACATCAGCTTGGGAATGTGCATCGTGTCCGGATTCGGAATGAGTTTGCCTTCGCTGTCGTGCGAAAAGCCAAGTAGCTTGGGAGTGAGAGGCAATCCATGATCCAAACGCATTCTCAGCGAGGTCTCCATGCTTCGGCTCTTATTGCGCGATTCTTCCTCTGCCATAGTTGCCTGAAATGACAGGGCCATGTTGGATGTCTCATTCAGAGAGAAAATATTCTCTGCCTCAAAGAAAACACCGATTGGCGGATTGCGTTCAGAAAGCATGCGCACCATACCCAGAAAATCCACAACATTGCGGGCAAAGCGAGAAACGCTCTTCGTGATCACAAGATCAATTTTCCCCGCCTTGCATTCTGCGATCATGCGATTGAACTCGTCACGATGTTTGGTGGATGTACCGCTGATGCCCTCATCTGCATAGATGTCTACAAGTGTCCATTTAGGATGGCGGACAACAAAATCTTCGTAGTATTTTTTCTGAAGCTCATAGGATGTGGTCTGCCGGGGATCATCAGTTGAAACTCGGACATACACACCAACACGCTGGTTCACATCGTTATCATAATAATCCGGGTCTTTGCGTTCAGGAAAAAACTGATAGTTCTCTTCATCAATCTGTACGCGAACGCGCTGACGGATACGCTCTTTCTGCTCGGCATTGCTGTATCGCCTATTCAAACAAACCCCTCCGTTCTTCATCCTGATCATCCGGAAGCATATGCCAGTCGGGAGATGGAAAAAATCTTTTCTCTCGCATATCCGTTTGATAATAGGATGCCAGCGTAAAGATGTCTTCATTGACGAAGTATATGCCAACAGGCTTGGGCTGGGTAGCCAGTACCCGGGCAGTCAGTGTAATCTCATTCGGATTCCGTGTTACGTTGCTGACTTTCTGCGTAATGATCAGATCAATCTTTCCATCGAGACAGTCCTGAAGAAGACGAGACCATTCTTTAGCATTCTCCATGTAAGGTGCAGTCTGTCCCTCATCCACATAGAAGTCCACCAGAGTCCAGTTTGGACATAGAGCGATGGTATCAATGAACTCCTGCTTATGAAAGAGCAGGTAGTTCTCATGTCTGGTCTGATTGAAATAACGGATATAGACGCCAATCCGATAATGTGCGTAGGGGCTGGGATACTCGTGCTGAAGACTATCAAGCCATAGTTTGTGACGTGCAAGCATGCGGCGGTGAGCTTCCTCTTTGGGATCTCGCGCAAAGGGGCTGATCTGCTGCGATGTACCGCCGTAGCGAATGGTATCCCACATAGAAGTCTGATCAGCCGGGGCAATCATATCATCGCTGATGCTGTGGTCATTGTTCTCTTGCATACTTACCTCCGCTCCCGCAATGGTATGAGAATACTATAGAGTTATACGCGGGAAAAAGGAACAAACCAGAGGTAAAGCACTTTACCCCTGGTTTATTGATTATGCAGATTTACAAAAAAGAAGTGAATCATGATGATCCACTCCTGCTTTCATTGATTATTCTGATTATTTCTCATGGTTGCTTTCAGATTCTGGATGATGACTTTCAGAGATTCAAGTTCCGTTGGAGTGCAATCCTCAAACAGCTCAGATATCTCGCTTGTGTAGATGCTGGTTACTGATGGTACGTTCGCCCTCAGCACCGCATCCGCTGATATTTGCAATGCTTCAATCACACGGATAAAGGTACTCAATAACATCTTGGTCTTGCCAAGTTCGATAGCGCTGATGTGCGGGAGAGAAATGTTTGCTTTGGCTGCAAGGTCTGCCTGACTCATCTTCTGTTCAATTCGTGCATTGCGGATTCTGGCACCGATCTGTTCATATTCCCGCTGCAGATCTTCGTCATTCATTCTCTCACCACCTCTGCCAGAGTTTATAAATATAGTCTGGAGACTATATCTGCTTTATTTTACCCTTTGTTTGAGGAAATATATATAAAGAGCAGACGTAGATATAAGCTGCGCTTGATAATGGAGATGCAAAAAATTAATAGGAGGGATTTCCCATGTATCTCAACTATCAAGCCATCGGGAAACGCATACGGCTTCTTCGCAAGCAACAGCATCTGTCACAGATGACATTGGCTGAAATGGTGAACAAGTCACCGACCTACATTTCTCTGGTCGAGAACGGTCAGAAAGGGCCCAGCCTGGAAATGCTGATCGACGTTGCCAATGCACTGAAGGTGACCATGGACATGTTGCTTGCAGAGTATCTCGATCAGAACACAGCGGCGATCGGCTCTGAGCTTTCTTCACTGCTGGAGGACTGCAGCGAGTATGAGAAAAGAGTGATCGTTGAAAGCGCAAGGTCTCTCAAAAGAGTATTGCGAGATACCAACCACATGTTCCGTTCTCGCTGAAAGCAGTATAAACAGAGCTTTCCCCAATTTGAATTAACCAGCGGTATTTCCTTTTACCGCTGGTTACTCTTATTGACTGTTTGGTGGTTATTCTTATGAATCAGTCACTTATGCCTACGATTTTGGAATAACCGTGACTTTGGAATATGCTTGTGATACAGTTGACACACAATCTCTGCCCAGATATACTGGCGGACGATCTATCCAGCGAAACGCGAGGTGATTGATTCTGAACATGAGGATTCTACACGCTGTGATAAACAAGCGTAGCGAGGACATCATCAAAAACATGATGATAGATGATCTCAATGGAGTTGTTTGCTTCATTCCTTCCATCGTTGTTGGGGAATCGATGGCCATCATGTCCAGCAATGCCGTTTGGGTCAGGTACCGAACGACGCCGATTGTCAGTATTTCCATAGATGCAAATACCGGCGTATACAGCGTCCATACGGAAGATGCGTCATATGAAATTTTGGATCTTGAAAAAGATCAGAAACGCCGGAAGAAGAGAATTGTCTCCACGCTCTATATGGAAAGCAGAATTCTGCATAATCCACTTAGGGAGGAGAAAGACCCGGACGGACATTTGTTTGCGGACGGACGATACAGGACCAAGATATTCGCTTCTGACTTACCTGAGTATTTCGTCTATGGCTACCTGTACAAGCGGCACGGTTTTATCTCTGCGGCAGGTGTCAAGCATCTACTGTATGTCCCGAATTACATCTTCAATCACAGGCATAAGTATGATTCGCTTTATATCTCCTATGATGAACCCATCCGCCCCGTCGCCGGCGATCATGGGGTGACACTCTATGAAGATTGCAAGCACGCAGTAGGTGGTCCGTTGATTCTGGAT
Organism: Faecousia sp.; assembly: GCA_051867135.1. Classification (GTDB taxonomy): domain Bacteria; phylum Bacillota; class Clostridia; order Oscillospirales; family Oscillospiraceae; genus Faecousia. Next base: position 7,604 of record JBJDYH010000233.1, read on the forward strand.
TTTGTCAATGCTGCTGCGAAGTATTCAGGATACGACGTTGCGGATATTCTCAAGGAAATTCAGCGCAAGAGCGACTGGTATGACGAGAAATACGGCAAGAATGGATCGAATGGAGTTGAAGAGCATTGACATACGAGGCCATGAAGGAACTGCTTGGTATCAGTGAACTGTATACTGTTACCCGCGAACGGATCGAGCAGGAGCTGGAAACCGTGCTGAGCATGGTCGATGAAGGACAGAGTCCGATTCTGATCACTGACGACGGGAAACCTGATCTGCTGCTGTTTAGCTGGGAAGACTACAAGCGTCGGTTTTCCCACCTTTGTTCGACTGACGAGTTGGAACGTCTTGAGGAAGAAATCCGGCAATATCGGGAGGAATCCAATGATTTACGTGATGTCTGATATACACGGATGTCTTAACCGCTATCGAAATGTCCTTAGGCAGATCAGACTCAGGAAAGACGACCATTTGTATATTCTTGGAGATGTGATAGATCGTGGGCCAGAAGGATTGCGTATTCTCAGGGACACAATGGAAAGAGGCAACGTCACACTGCTGCTTGGTAATCATGAGCACATGATGCTGGAGGCCCTTAGCCATCCCGGCAACGATGAGCTCTTGGAGCTATGGTATGCGAATGGCGGCAGAGTTACCCATGAGCATTTCAAGCATTGCAACCTGGCATATCGAGCAAAGGTTCTGGCATATATCAGAAACCTTCCGCTGAACCTCCAAGTATCTGCAAACGGAACGGATTATCTGCTGGTTCATGGGGCACCTGCATCTACATATACCAAAGGTTCCCGGTATGCCAACCAAACGGAACATGCAGTATGGACACGGCTAGGCAGAAATACGCCTCTGTCTGAAGATAAGATCGTGATCTTCGGTCATACTCCAACGCACCATTACAATCATGTATATCCGATGGCCATTTGGCATGGAAGAAATAGGATTGGCATTGACTGTGGCTGTGCCTGGGGAACAGACGGAAGGCTTGGTTGCTTGCGTCTGGATGACATGCAGGAATTCTATTCAGAAGAAGGTGTGTGACGATGGCTTTCGATGCAATAAAAAAACTGGCTGAGGGCGTTCCTGACTATCTCGAAGTCCCGGTTGAAGCTGGGCTTCTGGACAAGGCTACTGCAATCATCAATGGATTAGGATATGACATGGAAGATGCCATCTCTATTTTCATGCAGCGTACCATCCAGACTCCTCGCCAGGGCATCGACAAGGCAAGAGCTGAGGAATTGATCCGAGGGATTGCCAATGCGACGCTTGAGGACATGGCTACCCAGCCTCTGTTAATTCCACGCAGAGATGTCTTCGGCGTTGAGCTGCCGGACTACGCCATGCCCGGGTTTTGCTCTGGCTCGAAGCTCTACTTCGGCAGCATCGAGGACATTGCCTCATTTCGTCGTGCGCTATATAGTGATGATCGCTGCAAGCCGGAAGACATGGAGTTCATGAGTGCCAAGCTGTACGGCGCAAAATACAGTTTACAGGCGGCAGGCAAGTGCGAGCACACGAATGTCTGGGGATTCCCGTATTTTGCATGGTGGGACAAGCTGGAAAGCGTCCATCTTTGGATTCGGTATAAAGATCGATTTCTCCGATGTGTACGTGTGAGAATGACAAACCTGCGGATTGATACAAATGAAGACGCTTCTGGGAGTTACTCACCTGGCGAACAACTCTGGGGCTATCCTCACATTCTGGAGTACCGGCAACCATATCACTTCAACAGGATGTATGAGGTTGAAAAGACGTATGAGACGGAAGATAGCTTGCTGTACGATCTGGCACACTATGATGGCAGCATTGAACTGACAACCTGGCTGGATGACCTGTTCGGTGACGGCTGATTGTGAAAGGAAGCATATGAGCAAGTATACAGAAGAGTTCAGACGCAATGCCATAGAACTCATGAAAAAGGTCGGGATAACCCAAGCAGCCAAGGAACTGAAAGTCGCCCACTGTACCATATACCGCTGGTGCCGGGAGCTGGAAGGGATGACGCCCGGTGAACCAGAAGAAATCGACTCCACAGACGTAGACAAGCTCATTGAAGATCAGGAGAAACGAGAACATCCATCTGAACCCAGTCATCAGGAACAGATGGATGCACAGGATGAAGCTCTGGAAGATGAAGAGCCTGATACGATTGCAATGGCAATGGCGCTGCTCGTGATCGAGAATACGCATCTGCGGGAAGTGATCCATCATCTACGGGATACCATATCCGGGCTGACGGATCACAATCTCCTCTAAACCAGCGGTTCAA
>JBJDYH010000234.1:0-2298 GCA_051867135.1 Faecousia sp.
TCTGGAAAATTGCCGCGCAGTACCTCGGTGACGGTTCCCGGTATAAGGAGATCGTCAGCCTGAACGGATTGTCCAGCAACGTCATCTACAGCGGCCAAAAACTGAAGATTCCCAACTAATCACAAGCCCATCGAGCCACCCAGGTTCGGTGGGCTTTCACTGTTTAAAGGGGGTTGACATTTTTCCCAAGTAAGTAGAAGGAACGGAATCCTTCGGAATGGAGGCCCCTCTATGACGAATTTACAGAAAGATCAAATTATAGCCATGCGAGAGAAAAAGACTACTTATGCAGCTATATCAGAAGCTCTCGGCATCCCGGTCAGCACCATCAAGACCTTTTGCCGCAGGAACGGTATGACCACCGAACGTTCACAAAGCAAGCCTTGCTGCAAGAACTGTGGTGTGGAACTGTCCAACTCTCCAAAAGCCCGGCCTCGGTTGTTCTGCTCCGACCAATGCAGACAGAACTGGTGGAACAAGCACCGCAGGGAGCGTGTCAGTGCAAAGATTGTTCCGCACACCTGCCCGACGTGCGGAAAAGTGTTTGCTGACTACAGCGGTGCCCACCGCAAATACTGCTCCCAGGAATGCTATCGGGAAAGGCGTGTGCGAGATGGACAGTAATCCTTTCCAGGCTCTCCTGGGTTATAAGTCGGCAATGGCACAGGCCCGTTTGATGCTCTCCAAGGGGCTGATCTCAGCCGAGGAATACGGCATAATAGAGACAAAAATGTGCGGGATATTTGGTATCAATTTTGACAGTTTGTTTCGCGAGAATGACTGGATAATAAGTGAGTTCAGAGGTAATATGTCACCTACGAAGGAGGTGGTATAATGCCTAAAACAGTTACGAAAGTTGCGTATCCTCCGCGATTACAGCGAAGAAAGAGAGTCGCAGCGTATGCCCGTGTGTCATCGGGCAAGGATGCAATGCTTCATTCATTGTCTGCCCAGGTCAGCTACTACAATGACCTCATCCAGAAAAAGGATGGCTGGGAATTTGTCGGTGTATATTCCGATGAAGCCATAACCGGTACCAAGGAGGATAGAGCAGGCTTTCAGCAGATGCTTGAAGATTGCCGTAACGGAAAAATTGATATGATACTCACAAAATCCATCTCCCGCTTTGCGAGAAATACCGTGACGATCCTTGAGACCGTCCGTATGCTGAAAGCGTTGGAGGTGGATGTCTTTTTCGAGGAACAGAACATCCATACGATGAGTGCCGATGGCGAACTGATGCTGACCATCCTAGCATCCTATGCCCAGGAAGAAAGTCTCGCCGCCAGCGAAAACCAGAAATGGCGCATCAAGAAGAATTTTGAGGAAGGAATGCCCTGGAATGGCCGGATGCTTGGTTACCGTATGCGAGACGGCCAGTATTACATTATCCCGGAAGAGGCTGAAATCGTACGGCGCATTTACAGTGAGTATCTTGAAGGTTGGGGGCCTAACCGAATCGCCGCAGGTCTGACGGAAGATGGTATCCCCACCATGAACGGAGGATTTTGGCAACCGCAGACCATTGCCAAAATCCTCCGCAATTACAGTTACACAGGGAATCTGCTTCTTCAGAAAACCTTCCGTGAGAATCACATTACCAAGAAAACCATCAAGAACACCGGACAGAGACCGCGATACCTTGCCGAGGGAACCCATGAGGCGATCATTCCGATGAAAGAATGGCAAGAGGTACAGACAGAAATTGAGCGCAGGGCAATAAGCCGAAAAGCTACACTACCCGCAAAGTCTACCTTCTTTTATACGGGGCTTATCCAATGTGCCAAGTGCGGAAAAAACTACCGCAGGAAAACTACGGCAACACAGGTCGTTTGGATCTGCTCCACATTCAACACCAGAGGCAAAAAATACTGTGCATCTAAGCAGATCCCGGAATCCACCCTTAATGCGTTGGTAGCCCAGGTTGTCAAAAACCCTACGGACATCAAGAAGATTATTGCCGACGATGGAAACACGCTGCACTTCCACCTTGCAGACGGCAGTGTAGTCACCCGTATTTGGACGGACCGTTCGAGAGCTGAATCATGGACGGCTGAAAAACGGGAGGCGGCAAGACAACAAGCGTATGAAAGGAGACAAACAAAATGGCAAAAGCAATAACAGTAATTCCTGCCACCAAAGATAAATTCACGGCATTGCCAACTGCATCCATAAAAAAGCGAAAGGTTGCAGCCTATGCTCGTGTTTCTACAGATAGCGATGAGCAGTTCACTAGTTATGAAGCCCAGATCGACTACTACACACAGTACATCAAAAAGCGGGACGATTGGGAGTTCG
>JBJDYH010000235.1:0-9807 GCA_051867135.1 Faecousia sp.
ATACGCTTTATCAATGCATCCAGAATATCGCCATTGACTTCTGGAAGTCCTTGATACGTCTGGATCATCTTTATCCACCCCCGCGACGTGTTGACCGCATGTTCGAGGGAACGCATTTCCGCGCCAGTCTGAGCTTCATCCTCCAAAAGCTCCTCATACTGTTGAGAATAGCGCGTTTTCATATACTCATATTCGCTACGGTCAATCATCCGCTGTGTCAGGTCAACAAGTAGCTGCTCCATCTTTTCTTCCAGATTCCTGCGTTTCTGCGATATAATCCTGTGCCTTGCTTCTACAGATGTCTGATGCGCCACTACTTTCGGCATTTTTTGTATTTCATCTGCCAAATGCTCCAGATCAACAGCTATCTGAATCTGCTGATTCAGGGTGTCTGTGACCGTCTGCATCAGCGTCTCCTGTCTAACATAGTGGCTGCTGCACTTCGCGTGTGCTGAATATCGATACCCATTGCAATCAAAGAATATTCTACTTGGTGTTTTAGCCTCAGGTCGTGCGCAGCCTTTTGCCGAACTCATGATGCTTCCACATTCGGCGCAGAAAACACGTCCTCGAAAAAGATCCCGGTAATCGGTATCAAATCCAGCCCTTTCTTCAAAACCGCTGCGGTACTCAAGTTCCTCCTGATTGATCTGCTGAACAAAATCAAACAGCTCTTTGGAAATAATCTGAGGATGAGCATTCTCAATAATCTGCCAATCTTCCTGTGCCCGGTGGGTTTTCTTTTGACCAACTTTGTCCCGCTTAATCCTCCCGTGTATGCGGCAGCCGATGTAGACTGGATCGCTTAGAATCTTTCGAATCGTCTTTCTCGACCACAGAGTAGTCTCATATTTCTTGTTCGTCGTGATTCCCCGAAGAAAGCGTATTCTCCCCGGGCTTGGAATCTCTTCCTCATTCAAAAGCCGGGCAATGGAATTGAAGCTTGCACGTTCCAACCGCATTTGATAGATTCTCTGAACAACAGGGGCAGTCTCCGGATCAACATCAAATGTGAGCAGATCCGGATTACGCAGATAGCCATAAGGAATACTGCTTGCAGATGGAATGTATTCGCCGCCTGCCATCTTTGCATCAATACTGGAACGAATCTTATATGAGATATCTTTCACATAATAGTCGTTCATCACCATTTTCAGGGGCAGGGTAAGAGAAGAAACATCAGCATGTTCAGCGGCACTGTCATATTCATCGTTGACACAAATAAGTCGAACGCCCATATCCGGGAACATGTGTTCCACGAACTCACTGGTCATAACAAAATGTCTGCCCAGTCTGGAAATATCCTTAACAATCACGCAGTTGATCCTGCCTGTTTGGAGGTCGTGAAGCATTCTTTTGAACCCCGGTCGGTTATAATTCATCCCTGTGAACCCGTTGTCAGAGTAGGTATCCACAAGATGAATCTCAGGATGTTGTTCAAGAAAATTGATGCATATTTTTTTCTGATTGCCGATGGAATTCTGGTCGGAGTCATCCCCATCTTCTACGGAAAGACGGCCATACTGGCCAGCGCGACAATCATCTTCAATGAGCATTTCTGGCATTTCAGAAATGTGTACTCTGCTTTTTCGGGCCATTAACATACCTCCTTTGCTTTTTGTTGGATGATTTCTTGGTAATAAGCAATTTCATTTCGATAGTTGAAGTCAATCTTTATCCGCTTGTCCTCATAGACATAGATACGGTCAATCAATGCAACGACTGCTTCGCGGGATAATACCTTGAGATCTTGAAATCTGAGGTACTGTTGAATCCATCCATCGTTTTCACATGATCCAGATGCTGCTTCAGCCCGTTGCTCCTGTAGCTTTCTGACTGCCTCCTGTCCCTCTTCAATCATCTGCGTATACTTGAGCCGCATCCTGCTGTACTCGTCCCGATCAATCAGATCGTCATTCAATGCCTCATATAGCCTCATCCGAAAGTCCTGATATCCATCAATATCTTTATTCTTCTGGGCAATCAGCATATCCAAGCGTTTCACCCGAGTACTCTGCATGTCAGTTGATCCAATTTCCTGAAGCAGTTGCTCCATCTCAGTTGCCATTTTAATCTGATGAAGCAGCGCATGAAGAATTGTCTCTTCCAACTGGGTTTGCTCAAAGCTGTGGCTGGAGCAGCCTTTTCCATTCTTGCTGGTCGAACATACATAGTAGTAGAATCTTTTCTTCGCGCGTGTAACACACCTTCTTTGCATGGCCTTCCCGCAATCTGCACAAAACAACACACCTGCCAGAGGCAGTAACACTTCTTGATCTGGTGATTTTCTTGTATCGCGCAGCAACATTCTCTGGACGATCGAAAAAGTCAAAGGATCAATAATTGCCGGATGATTGTTTTCAACTGTTACCCAGTCGGTCGGCTTGCGAATACGCATCGTCTTTATCTTGTAATTAGGTGTTCCACGCTTTCCTTGGACTAAGGTACCAATATAAATGGGATTCGTGAGAATCCGGTTTATTTGGACCACGCTCCATTTTGCTTTTGCAGCGATTTGAAAGTTCGTTTTGTACTTCAGTCCCTGGCTTTGCTTATATTCTGCGGGTGTCAAAGTGTGTTCTTCGTTCAGAAAATCGGCGATCATATTCTGGCTATATCCTTTGAAAAACAAAGAAAAAATGCCTCTGACAACCTCGGCTGCATACTCATCGATCACAAGCTTATGCTTATCATCGGGAGACTTGCAATACCCATAGCTGACAAAGGCACCCAAATACTCCCCATTGCCACGTTGAATCCGGAACTGCTTTCGCAGCTTCGTTGACAAATCGCGACAATAGGATTCATTCATGATATTTTTGATAGGGATGATGATCTCGTCTCCGACGCCACTTTTATCGCTGTCAACGTCATCGTTAATAGCGATGAAGCGCACACCCATAGACGGGAAAATCATTTCAAGGTATTTTCCCGTTTCAATATACTCTCTACCAAGACGAGAGAGATCCTTAACAATGACGCAGTTTACGCGCCCTGACTCAATGGCCTCCAGCACCTTGCGAAAACCGGGACGATCATAGTTCGTTCCGGTGTATCCATCATCATCAGCTTCTTCCACCAAATGAATATTGGGATGATTATTCAGATACGCACGAATCAGCTTCTTCTGATTCTCAATACTATCGCTGGTATGCCCACTGCCATCGTCCTTGGACAGCCGATAATAAGCAATCGCATCATATATTTCCTCGGCTTTATTGGACGGTGATAATAAATTAACTGCCATAACAAACCTCCTAATCATTGGAATCAGGAAATTTGCTTCTGGTATTTTTCCTGCGGCTGACCTTGCCGCTTTCATTGACCCATATACATTATGGTCGATTCACTGCGAAAAGTCAATGACTGTCCAGTGATTACCATGATTTTCCTGATTCTTGGTCAATACTGCTTGCATAAGACAGCAGCCTGTCATGTAGGCTGATATCTGTGTCTGAATACCCAATTTCGACAACAACGCCGTTGTCCAGATAGCAATATGGGTTTCCAATCTGATCGATATAGCCTTTTATCCGCTCACTGCAGGGTTTTGTTGTATCAATTACAACATCTCTGATATCCTTCAGAGACGAGCGATCTGCTGTTCTTGCACTGATCATATTCATGGGTTTCTCCTTTCATGCCTACTCTAATTATTGCCAAAAAAGGGTATGCATATTCATAAAAATAAATGCCCTCCCACTCTGCCTGTGGCGTACAGGTCCATAGAAATTTCATCTCCCCGCCTTCTTCATGGCCGGGCTGCGAATTACAGAAGTCTCATTATCCCCGAATGGGTCATCGCGTTGTACGGTTGCCATCCGTACATCAGTGCTCTTGCTCTGTTTGCCGGACAGAGGGATAGCCGCTCACCAAATCAGGATCGTAGAGGTTTGGGCTATTCAGCTGTCAAGGTACAAATGGCATGGGGATTGCCTTCACAGCTAAAGAGCCCGGACAAAACAAAAATCTAATCACTTTCAAAATAATTTTACGGCCCCGGGAATGTGCCGGGGCCGCATTTCTCACAGCGGAAATTTATGTATGCTGAGAGCGATATGGATCATAAGGTACTGACGCAGGTCATCATCCTGCCTGCCATTCAAATAGCTGTGTTTGCGAATCAACGGTTCGTACAGCTTCAGGATTTCCTCTAATGCTTCATGACTGCCGGCCACGGCCTGTGACAGTGTACTCCGGAATGTATTATTGGTCATTTTCTATTCCTTCTTCCTTTAGGGCGAGCCGCAGCGCCTTCAATGCGCTGGAACGCCGATTATATACATGCTGTACTGTGCAATTCAGCTCTCGGGCTATTTCTTCCGGCTTCATCTGCTCAATAAACAGCATCTCCAGGATCTGCTGACGCTTGATGGGGAGATTTCGAAAAGCTGCCACGAGGCGCTCTTCTTCAAACTCAAAAGAACTTCTCTTACACCGTTCAATGTTTGCAAGAGAGTCAGGTGCCTCTGGCTGAAATCCGCTGTCGATCAATTCGTCCAGAGACACAGTTTCTATTTCCTGACTCAGTTTGCGAAGGTATTTCAGTTTGGCACGGTACAGGACAACATCCAGCCATTTCGTAAATCTACCACGCAGAACATCGTCAGTTTCTGATTTAACAGGATGGTAGTCCGGCCCGTCTTTCTTTTTATTCGGATTTTGCCAATCCATTCTTTTCCCTCCATTTCGATTTTTTCAGATTCGAAATGGAGGTTGGGGGAGAACGGCATCCTCCTGTGCATTGAAAAGCACGCAAGTGGAACAACACTCCAACTTGCGTGCAGAATTCGAGTATATGAAAAAAAGAAGCAACTGGTTTGATTCTGTGGTAGATATACAAACGCAGAGGCACATACCTTTTCACACCCGATATGCTTCCAGTATCACCCTGCTTTCTGAGATCAACTACACCCAAAAAAGATCACCCGTCTGCTTCGTATTGCAGGTTCTTCAACCTGCAACTTACGTTAGCAAACGGGTGGTCTCGTTATCTGACTCAGCAGACGAGAATAGAGACTGTCATTTATCACTCTTTTCCAGTTCTTTTCCTATATTCTGAATCAATAATTACCTCTCGGTTCGGGCTCTTTTCAAGCTCCTATTTGGTTTTTCTACAGTGCTTCATCAAAATTTCGATTTGTTCCTCAGTCAGTTGTGGTTTAATTTTGCAAAAATAGGAGTACGCCAAACTACGATTGCCCTGTTCACACATGGAAATTGTCAGCGCAACCATGAGATCTGTGTCATAGGGTTCTCTGGCGAGTGCTTCAACCGCAGTTTTCTGCGCAGCAGCGTAATCATGCGTTTCGAACTTATATGCAATATATCCTTTGGCTAAACGTAGATACATATTTTCGTAATACGCACTTCTGGGCATCTGCCAATGCATATGATCAAATCGTGGAAGTAGATTGCCTCTATATAAATCCATTGCACCGTGATAAAGAGAACTTTTCACTTCATAGCTGGTTTCCTTGACGATTTTTTCGCAGGCCTCTTCAAACCGTTCGAAATCTGTCTGGATTTCATAATGCGGATTTAGTATAAATGTTCCGCCTTGAGCGATGATCAAATTCTCCAGTCCAATCAGTCCGAGCGTTCTCTTCAGTCGGTATACTACATTCTTGACATCGTGATACGGATTATCCACAACGTCTTCCGGCCACAGGACATCTGCAAGCTCACGAATCGGCCGCGGATACTGCGAGTTCAATAAAAGGTAGGAGAGAAGGCATGCACCCTGCTCTGTGGTAATATCATCGTCTGTCAGCGAGCCTCTTGCTCCAATGATCTCTAATCCCCCAAAGCAATTGATTCGGATATCCTTGTCGCGATGCTGAGTGACATGCTTTGTTATTACATCAATACTGCGCTCCAATTTGATCTCATTCAGCTCGGCAACAATCGCATAGGTGATAATCTGTAAATACCGCGGATCGTCATGGTATCTACGAGGATTATCGACAGCAAGGTATCCTGTATTGATTCGTTTGGAAAATGGTGTAGCAAGAAGAGAATGGATACCCTGTCGTGTGAGCATCTGATACTCATCTGCATAGTGATCCTTCAGCTCATCTATATCTGGAATGATCATTGGATTGTTAGAGATGAATACATTCATCCAATGAGGAATGATCTCAAAAGGTATCTGCTGAAGTGTGTCCATCTCTGATGCCACTCCTTCTGCACAGTACTCATATGTGTTACTTCCGGTTGCAAGCTCCCAATCTGCTTCTAAAACATAAGCGCGATCGGCACGATAGAACCTACATACAGACTCTAGCAAGCCATTGATTATCAGTACCGAATCCTCTGTATCCCGCAACTTGTGTTCAATAAGCGTCAGCGCTTCCAAATACTCCTTTAGAAAATCGGAAGACATCTTATAGGCTGGAATATCTTTTGACATCTCGGCTCCTCCTTCCCAGTAAAAATGCAAAAAGGCCGTTCGATCACTCAATGAATCGAACAGCCTACTGAAAGCCGCCATAGGGTAAACAAATATTAAGCGTGAAGCTGCTCGATTATTTCGAGTAGATCTGACAACGCCTCACACGCCATGATTTTTGTCTTTGTCGGGAATCTGCGCAACCGTTTCTCCATCTCCCTAAGATACACCAGTTCCGGTATCTCAACAGAGTCCAGCAAAAGCTGATCCGGAGTAACTTGTAGGGCGTTGGCAATCTTTACTACCATTTCGAGGCTTGGCTTAGAATTGGCATTCTCGACCATGCCGATGTGCGTACTGGAGCATTCTACCTTTTCCGCTAATTCTTCCTGCTTCATACCATGATTGACGCGATACTTTCGAATATTCGCGCCGAGCAGTTCGTAGTCCATCAGCATCGCCTCCTTTTCTATATTTATTTTACCCCACTGACTCTTAAAAATGAAGAAAGCATAAAATGGGTTTCTTAACTAAAAGCGGTTTTTCAAAAGAAATGTTAAAAGCACATGATAAAACTACTGGCCATCTTTCCCTAAAGAAGACCAGTAGTTTCTCAGTTACTGGAACATATCCAGATTTCCCAGCATGGCTGTAATGTCTTGCTCCAACGCTTCCTGCCGTTCGGACGGTATTGTTCCATTTGGAGCTTCCAGAGCCAGGGCTGTCAGTCTTTCATCGAGCATAGATCTGATGAGATTCTCTACAGATTGACGGGTTATTGCCGCCTCAACCTGGACTTTTACGCTTGCCTCAGGTGAATTGATCTCCGGGTGATTTGACAAGTATTCCTTCAAAGCAGCGACAATCACGGCGCTTTTGCGATTGCCCAGGCGCTCCAGAAACTCACCCACGCATATTTGTTCATTGGACTCAGCAGAAAACTGGAGTGAAAATCGGTATTTGCCATCTTTTTTCATAGGCGTTCACCGCCTTATCGGCCAGAACGAAGCGCAGCCTGTGCAAGCATCTCATATCCCACTGCATTGGCATTGGGGGAAGAAATGAACTCTGCCTTAGCAACCAAGGGCGAATTTTCCAGGAAAGGGCGGAGTAGGATGCTTCCTCCGCCAATAAAGATTGCAGGGTTGGAGCGCAGGTCTACCTGCAGCTCGCGAAGCTCGTCGAGGATTCGCTTGGCATGCTTCTGAGTTTCCGCCCGGATCGTCTCCTGCACATCAGCCGGGAGAATCGTTTCCTGACCGCTGAGGACTGCGCTGATATGCTCGTCTTCAATCCGCATATCATGAAGTGCATTCACTCTGCGCACGATTTCGTTGTGCATCGTGATTATGCCTGTTTCCAAAGAACGACAGTACTGCAGATCAGGCTTCCCGTTTCGGAGCAGAAGAACGTCAGTCGTGTAACCCCCAATGTCGATCACGAACACTCTCAGTGTGTGAACAACTTTGCTGCTTTCCGGAACAACCGCCGCATAGGCCTGCGGGAATACACGAACGCTGTTAATCAGAATGCTGTAGGGGCGGTCCTTGTAGATAAAGCGGATGACCCCACTGCGCTTGAAATAAGCAGCAAACTTGTCTTTGAGCACGCCGTAGTGTTCCGGGGGAAGCCCAACCGCCAGATCAATCTGCTGAACAGGCGTGTAGCCTCCCGTAGATTCCAGTTCCTTTGCGATGGCAAACAGGGAGAGGACAAAGAATCGCTCATCCTGGGTTTTATCCCTCATATACGAAAGGCGTTTACCCGTGAGTGTCCAGTAGCGTCCGTCATACTCCAAGAGTTCGTCCGACATGGGTGGGCGGACTGTATGCTCTGCCAGTCCAGAGACAAAGGAAAAGTTCGGGGTCTTGATGGCGTAGTTTCCATGGTCAATAGCAATCAACATATAAAATACCTCCATTTTTCGGTTTCTATTCTTATTACACGATCAAGTATGCGCATTTGCAAACGGAATACGCTTTTGTTTGAAAAAACGCAAAAAGAAAGGCGAAGCATCTGCTCCGCCCTTCCAGCAGTTATGGACGTTGCCTTTGAAGGCAGCACTCCCAGATATAATCGTCCAGTCCCTTATAACGAGGGTCCCACAAGTAGGTTCCAAACTGAAATCCCATCTCATCCAGCAAAGCCATCAAACTGTTGAAGCCATTCTGTACATGCTGATTAGAGGAAAAATCCATATCAAAGGCTGTTTTAATCGTTGTCAGGCCACTCGCCCGCAGTTCCTCAAGGGTCAATCTGAGCTGTGTCAGCGTATTGACACCGGGAACTGCCAGCACAGTTAGTCCGGTCAGTATGTGAATTACATCTGCTTTCATGGGGCCTTCTGTCAGAACTATCAAAGGACCTACTTCTCCGGCAAGGTGTGTCCAGCCTTCGGCACGGCATCCGTCCTTTTTATCGGCGCTGGACACCCAGCGAAATTTTCTTTTTTCCACATTGTCCCGGCGGATCTGGAGGCCTTGAATCAGCCCCTGCGGATTTCGCACAGGAATCAGAATACCGCGCTGTTCATGTACAAAGGCCCATGCATCGGATTCGGTGCGGTAGAAGCCGGGAACGCCTGCAAGATATAATCCTTCGGCCCGAAGCTGCTTTGCAATGGCGGAGCTACCAACAACCGGTGTCGTTTTGTATCCGAGTAGTTCAATGTCTGAATCATTCAGTCCACGGTTATGAAGGTTTTCTCTGTGATCCGGCGCAAGCGACAGTCTGGAGAGCAATGCACTGTAAGTTGCATGACGGGTCTCAACATCCGTGATTGGACATTCTGTGATAACCGGCTGCGGGATTGGTTTTCGTTCCTGTCGCATGACAAACCTTGGAGTGCCAATCCTATTGATAATATCTTCGCGAACCTTATCTCGGGACACGCCCGTATACAACGCGTAAAGATCAAAAATACCACCGGATATCCCGCACCGAGGGCAGCGAAACACATCGCGTTTCAGATTGATGTTCAGATGTCTGGCGCGAGGCTTGTCATCACAGCATGGGCAGGCCACATTATAGGATGTTCGTCCAGCCGGAGGATACGGAATATCAATCAGCGGAATGATATCCGTCATATGAAATACTTCCATGCAACCTCCTTTCCGGGGACGGCAATCTTGCCGTCCCCGTGTTATCAGATTTTTCAGCTTGCCTGCTGAGCTGCGTATTCGCAGATGAACTGAGCTGCTGCTTTGACTTCCTGATCCCCCGTGAACTTGGTGGCACACCAGTGAATCGCATTGGGGTCCAGCCCCAGAACCTCTCCTAAGGTTTTTCCCTTGAACTTGGAGATCGGGCAAGGAACGGCCAGCGCCTGCTCGTACTTTTCCTCCATAGTGAGCTCACGCTTCGGGACAGCCGGTTCTTCCACAGTGTATTCCTCTGTGGATGCAATTGTCTGCGGT
>JBJDYH010000236.1:0-2276 GCA_051867135.1 Faecousia sp.
CAAATGGGAATAGTGCCAACTCGCACCCTCTGTGGGGCGTTTTGCCTTGGAAGATGGTTTGGTTTTGGGGATGACCGTATCATCAATGCTGATGTAGATTGGAGAAGACTTCTCTTTGGCTTCCTTTTCGACAGCCAGAAATATCTCGCGTTTTTGCGATTCTTCCAGCCGCGCATCGTCCCATTTGCCTTTTGCGAGAAAATGCCCATAGGTTGTTCGGTGTCCAGTGGAAAGTAGCTCACATTCGCTCATTTTTCCACTGTTACCCCGAAAACTGCAGGACAGGATGATCTCCTGTATGTGCCTTTGGGGTACACTGGTCAAAAAATCCAAATGTCTCTCATAAAAGAACTTGCGTATTTGCTCTTTCTGTGTTACCATGGTCAACATAAGGCATGCCTCCTTGTGTTTTATGGTCTTGTGGTGATTCCATTATAACACATTTTCGAGGGATGCCTTATTCTTTTTGGTCATTTTTCAGATTTGCTCATTTATAGATTATAACCTAAACTCTGCTCAAAATTATCCTATACACTCCGGAATAGGTATCTGTAACAACTGATAGATCTCCCTCTGCCTTTTGGTGAGCGGATTTAGGAGTCTGGGTTCACGATTGCCTGGGTACAGAATAGTTTTCATTTTATCCAACTCCAGCAAAATGTTGCGCAATGTGAATCCGTTCTTTTGCATATACGATTTCAATTGTCGCAAAAGGTAGGCATGGACAATCAAAGAAAGGAATGCTACAAATAGTTTCCCTTGTGCCGTTTCCGAACTCTGACTTCTCATTCGTTTCATATCCAATTCATTTTTCAGATCGTCAAAGCTTTTCTCAATTGTATCCCGGCGGCGGTAGATTTCCAGAATCTCCGCCGTCGTTTTCTTGAAATCTGTCTCTGCAATCAGGAAAAAGCCGCAGGATCTTAGTTTCTCATCAATTGCCTTGTAGTTTCTCACAAATCCCAGTTTCCCATCTTTAGAGCTAATATGGAAATATTTATCATAATGTAGTTTCTTGTCAGGAAGATCCTCCATACCCTTCAGATCATTTTCCTGGGATTCCAGCAGCTCATACAATGCTCCGCTTTCCCGCAGCGCCTTTTCCGGGTCATAGTACAGGTGAATCTTCATTCGGAACCCCAGTGCTGTGGATTCATAGATTTTTCCATATGGCTGACCTGGGCCAAGACGGTACTCTGAGTGATTGATAATTTCCTGCCCATGTTTTTCAATAACTTCCTGACAATACTTCAGGCTGTCCGGTAGCGCAATGACAAACCGATATCCACCAGCTGTTAAATATTGCAAGTTTTCTTTGCTGTAAAATCCTCTATCCATCACAAATCGGGTATGTTTTCCACTAATAAATTCATTGTCTGCGACCATATATTTCAGGTGCGTTTTATCCGAAATACTTCCCGGATATACTCTGTAGTACAGTGGGAGACAAGATTCTTCTCCATAGTACATTCCCATATTGATCTGCGGCAGGCGTTCCTTATCCCGGTTATAGCCCCACTCCAATTCTCGGATATTCTTACTGTAAGAAGAAATACTGGTCACATCATAGGCCAGATATTCCGTCTGCTTTTTCTGCTTCATCCATTCCCGAAAGAATAGTTGCATATCCTCCTGCCGTAATGAAGCAAATGTTTTGCTGCACATTTCGCTGCCCATTCTTCCGTTTTCAGGCGTTCTATGGGTTTGCGTGTACTCGTCAAGATAATACATCACATTCCCTTCGCTTAAGATGTACTGAGCTGCTGTCAGCATTTCATTCGCATTTTCGGGGAAAAATTTCCGAAGTAATTTCGTTACACCGAGTTTCTTGCACACCTTTTCAAAAACATCCGCAACTCCATAATCCTGGATTCCCGTAGTAACAGGCATGGGCTTTTTCAGATATACCTCATAATAATTCCGGTTGGGTATTAGCTTTCCTGTTTCCTCATCCAAACGCCCTATTGAAATACGGTCACAGGTTGGCTTGCCCTTCTCATTCCGATAGGTAGCTGTCACATAATATACATAAGTCTTTCCTGAAACCTTTTTATAGGCGATCCCATGCTTTGGAAGCTCCACCTGTACAGATTTATCCAGTGCCATATCCATCGCTTCTCTCTCATAATGTATAGCCTAATTTTATCATACATTTACAAGAAAAGCAAGAATTATTTTGCCATTTTCCTGAAACAAGACTTGCTTTTTGAACTTTTTATGTGTAACCTAAACTCTACACAGAATTATCCTATACACTCCGGGGCAGGGATCGCCAG
>JBJDYH010000237.1:0-2266 GCA_051867135.1 Faecousia sp.
TCTGGCTGGGACCTTTGCAGTTAAACAAAAGGAGGAAATCGTTATGAAAGAATTCTGGAACACTATTCAACTGGTCATTACCGCCATCGGCGGCTGGCTGGGCTACTTCCTGGGCGGCTGCGATGGTCTGCTCTTTGCCCTGATGGCCTTCGTGGTCATCGACTACATCACCGGCGTCATGTGCGCAATCAATGACCGCAAGTTGTCCAGTGAGGTTGGTTTCCGCGGTATTTGCCGCAAAGTGCTGATCTTCCTGCTGGTGGGCATTGCAAACATTCTGGATGTTCAGGTGATTGGCACCGGAAGCGTTCTGCGGACTGCGGTCATCTTCTTCTATCTGTCCAATGAAGGTGTATCTCTGCTGGAAAATGCCGCCCACCTGGGTCTGCCTGTTCCTGATGCAATCAAGACAGTGCTGGAGCAGCTGCACGACCGCTCCGATGGAAAGGAGCCGGAATAATGGCATACACAAACAGCCCGCTGGTTGCCTATACAAAGATCAGCCCCAACCAGTCCGGTGAACGCACCCACAGCATTGACCGCATTACCCCTCACTGCGTAGTAGGCCAATGCACCGCAGAATCTCTGGGTGCTTTGTTCGCCGATCCGGAAAGACAGTCATCTTCCAACTACGGTATCGACAAGGATGGCCGTGTGGGTATGTACTGTCCGGAGTCCAACCGTAGCTGGTGTACCAGCAATCGTGACAACGATCAAAGAGCGATTACGGTGGAATGTGCTTCTGACACCACCCATCCCTATGCCATGAACGATGCGGTGTATGAGTGTCTCATCGCGCTCTGCACCGACATCTGCGGGCGGTACGGCAAAACAAAACTGCTGTGGTTTGCAGACAAGGACAAATCCCTGGCTTACGAGCCTGCCGCCGATGAGATGCTGATCACCGTCCACCGGTGGTTCGCCAACAAAAGCTGTCCCGGCGACTGGCTGTATTCCCGGCTGGGGGATGTGGCTGACAGGGTTACCGCTGCTTTAGGTACCGTCGTAGCCCCGGGTGAGAAGCCCACGGACACAAATCAGGAAATCGCAACCGAATATCCAGAAAAACTGACGGACGGTTTATACCGTGTCCGCAAAAACTGGTCGGATGGCAGCCGTGGCCAGATCGGTGCATACCGTTTCCTTTCCAATGCAAAGAAGCGTGCTGATAACAACCCCGGATACAGCGTATTTACCGATGACGGTATCGCCATCTACCCTGTGGCAGAAAACGCTCCCACCGCTGAACCGGAGGAAGCCCAGCGCATCCACACCGTTGTCCAGGGCGATACGCTGTATGAGATCGCCAAGGCATACCTGAACGACGGCAGCCGTTACAGGGAAATCAAGACCTTGAATGGACTAGCTTCCAACACCATCTATGTCGGCATGAAACTGAAAATTCCCAACTAAGAATGAAGCCCACCATGCATTCGGCAGTTTTGCCATTTGCGTGGTGGGCTTTTTTGTTACTTCATTTTAGAAATCTTATCTTTGAAGTCCTGCAGTTCGTCGCTGGCTCCATCGATATCTCCGCTATACAATTCGCTACGCATATCCGAATAGAAACTGTATAGGTCTCCTCTTGTATCAGACCAATTGCTGTAAACTTCTCCACGGGCATCAGACCACCAACTGTAGGCGTCTCCACGAGCATCGGCCCAAACACTATATTGAGTGCTATCTCTTGCGTCGCTGATTATCCCCTCGTAGTAGTAGTCCTTTACCGCATTGAGCAGATCCTCATAGATTTCCTCTTTAACAATCTCGCAGGCATCTTCGTAAATGCAATCCTTAAAACCCTCAAAAGCGTTATACATATCTCTCGAAGAAGAACCTGACTGCAAAATGAGCTCAGAATACGCGGTACCGTAGTCACAAATCATTACAAGAATCTGTGAAGCGGAGTCCTCAATGTGGGCATGGAACGCTTCAATGGACTCAATGCTCTCCATATATTCATCAAAAGTGTCAATATCTGCGGCAAGAGCTTCCCATTCAGCCCATAATGCTTGTACACACTCAGTAACGTGTGCATCAATGACAGTTTCCAGTTCCTCTGCGCTGCTGGCTGTCCGCAGAGTAATATCGAATGTCGCGTTAGTGTTCACACTGCCGGCTCCCTGGCCCCTTGCCTTTGCGATTTTCTCAAGGAACCGCTCATACACTTTTTCGGCTCTTTCATAGTCACGACTGTACAATTCGCTTGCCATATCATAATAGAACGAATAGATTTTGGAGGCCGCATCATAATACAGGCCATACA
>JBJDYH010000238.1:0-9705 GCA_051867135.1 Faecousia sp.
GTTTTGATCGGGAGCGCGACGAGTGGCAGGATACGCCGCTGTGCAATCTCTGTGTACATAAGAGACCTGGCATCAAGTGCGACGCTTTTCCGGAGGGGATTCCGATGGGTATCCTGAGAAGCGGTGAACATTTCC
Source organism: Faecousia sp. (assembly GCA_051867135.1). Classification (GTDB taxonomy): domain Bacteria; phylum Bacillota; class Clostridia; order Oscillospirales; family Oscillospiraceae; genus Faecousia. Next base: position 136 of record JBJDYH010000238.1, read on the forward strand.
TCCCGGTGGAAGGAGATCACGGGATTGTGTTTGAAAGGAGAGACTAAAGAGAAAAGTTCGAACCAACAAAATTGCTTTGGAGTTTATCGAACGGTATCCTGAAGTCTGCAAAAATTAGTGAGCGTAATCATTAGCGAGAAGTCCGTATTATCTGCAAAGCGCCGCCGGAAATCCGGCGGCGCTCAACATATTATGACAATTTGAATGAGAATAGCATTTTGCTTCTAGGGTGGTTTCCGGTCAGCACGAGAATCTGTTGTTTGGATGAATGTGCGTAAACCTGTGTTAGTGAAATAGAGCTATGCCCCAGAAAGGACAGGATAAGGTTATAGAGAATAACCCCATGTTCGTTTATCGTGTTTCTTTTTTTAGAAACACTGCAGTCTGTTTCCCGTGCATCAAGGTCACACCATCCTCAACTGACGGGCCGATTAAGCATTCCCAGCCAGTGGGTATACTGACGCTCTTGCACTTTGCGGTGTTATTGACCAAGAACAGCAGGCTATTCAGTGAGCCCTCACGCATACATGCTTCTACTCCAACAGGTGTAGCAAGGACACGTTCAACGCCGCTGCAACAAACCGCATAGTTCAGGACTGCGTCTACGCCACTGTTTTCCAGCTTGCTGCCGATGTATATTGTTTTACCTTCGCCAAAGTCGTTCTCGCAGATGCAGGGAGTCTCAGCATAGAAATCCTCCGCATAGGTTCCGAGACTTTTTGCGCCTTCAAGATGAATTACATCGCACATGAAACCACACTCATAGACCTTGCCACCGAGCACAGCTGAGGTTTTGACATGGTTATGCTGCTTCGACGTAAGTGCATCGGTTTCCTCAACCCAGATACCGCAAACATCCTTCAAAATTCCTGGATAGCCACCCGGATAGATACAGTCATTGAGGTCGGCAATGCCGCTGTAGTAAGTCGTGACGAAAGTACCACCGGCGGAGACAAAGCGGCGAATTTCGTTCCCACAGGATTCAGGCAGCATATACAGCATCGGTGCGACAACAAGTTTATAGCCGCTTAGGTCTGCCGTAACAGGTAGGACATCGACAGCAATGTTGCACTCGTTGAAGTACCGGTAGTAATATTCAACCTCATTCATGTAATTCATCCGCTTCTGAATCGAGCACGGGATCTCCACGCCGAACATGGTATCGAAATCCATGATTACGGCGACCTGTGCTTTGACGGTGGTTTCAGACAGATACGGTTCAAGCAGCTTCAGCTTCTCGGAGAGATTTTTCAGTTCACGGCCTGTTCTGGTATTTACGCGACCGGAGTGCTCAATCATGGCCCCGTGGAATTTTTCAAAGCCGCTTCTGTTTTTACGGATCTGGAAAAACAGTGCAGAATCTGCGCCGTGGCCGATTCCCTTAAGGGCGATCAACTCCACCTCACCGGGGCGCTTGACAGGGACTGTCATGTCCCAGCTGGCCTGGCTTGGCGTCATCTCCATGAGCATGAAATTTTTACCTTGTGTCTGGAGATTGCGGCAGGTATCATAGAACATAGCGCTGTTTGCGGGATGGTCCTCCGACTTTGGATAGCTGTCATAAGCAATCACGTCTGAGGCTGCACAGACACGGCGATAATCCAGTGTGCGGAACTGGAAATTGTTTGTAACAAGTGCGTCGGGAATGAACTTGCGGATGGCGGCTTTTTCAATCTCATAGCACTCGCGCAGAGACTCAGAGAAGAAGCGAAGATACTCGATGGCTTCCGTGGAGCGGAAATGGCAGTCGAAACCGTCGATGCCGTTCATGCTGGCGGCGTATTCTGTTGTGGCTTTTGGCGGGTCGATTTGCTCCCAGTCTGTGTAAGTGTGCCCCCAGAAGGCGGTTGTCCACTGCTCATTGAGATTATCCAGCGTGCCGAACTTCTTCCGCAGATATTTCCGGAACGCTTTGGCGCAGTTATCACAATAGCAGACAAGGCCAACCTCGTTTGCCATGTGCCAGAGTTTAATATTTTTGTTGTCTTTGTAGTGCTCGGCCAGATGCTCGACTGCGATTCGGATCTCGCGACGGTAGTCGGGACTGTTTGTGCAGTAGATTTCTCGGCGCCCTGTTGTGAAGTGGCGTCCATTGACGTCGGTCATCAGCATATCCGGATATTTTTTGCCCATCCAGTTTGGAACTGCCGTTGTGGCAGTACCCATGATGATTTTGATGCCGGCATCCGTCAGCAACGTCACAATTTGATCCAGCGTTGTATAATCAAAAACACCATCTGCCGGCTGATTCATAACCCAGCTGTGAACATTGATCGTCACAGTATTAACACCCAGCTCTTTCATGAGGCGGATATCTTCTTTCCAGGTGGCCTCGTCCCATTGCTCGGGGCAATAGTCACCGCCAAAGGGAATGCAGCCAAATTGTTCGATAATCATGGTAGACTCCTTTCTGTTTCAAAAAAACTGGCCGGCTTGCGCCGGCCAGTGCTTGTTTATTTAGCCGGCCAGATTTTTCCACGATTGCGTGAAACCCTCGAGCATCTGCTCCTTGGTGCATGCGCCGGAAGCATACTTCTGGATCCCAACACCGAACTCTTCCGTCATTCCGGCGGGGTAACGAGACCATTCCCAGCCCAGCGTATTGCCGTTTGCAACAGCCTCGGCAACTGCCGCACTCAGCGGGCCGACATACTCTTCCGAGGCAGGAATACTGGTCAAACCAGTGACGAAACCAAATTCCTGCACCAGATAATATTGACCACGTTCACTGGTCATGAGCCAATTCAAAAAATCCTTGGCCTCTTCCTTAACAGCAGACTCCTTATTGACCACCCAATAGGTGCTGACACCGGCAAACAAAACATCATTATACGCTGGATCGTTGTTGATGGGGATATCAAGGAAGCCGACCTCGATATCAGGGTTGATTTGCAGGAAGCTCAGCCAAGCACCATTGTTGCAGAGGGTAATGGCTGCTTCCTCGTTGGCCATACGGGAGATCTGATCGGAGAAGCTGGTGGTAAGCGGATCCTTGTAGGAGTGGCGCAGCATCAAATCGACCAGATCCACCCATTCATTGAAAATGTCGTTGTCCTCAAATGTTTCCGTGCCATTATTCAGGTTTTCAATAAAAGTCTTGACATCCGGCTGATGGGCAACAGCAACATTTGTGCCAAACGTGCCCATGTTGTACCAGTCGCTGAGGGAAGTGATGAAGGCGGGGATTCCTGCGTCTTCGAGCCTGGTGCAAACAGCTTCCAGTTCGTCAAGTGTACGCGGCAGTTCCGTAATGCCAGCCTTTTCAAAGAGTTTGACATTGTAGCAGAACTGATAGCCTTCCAGATACAACGGCAGACCATAGATTTTTCCATCACCGTCACGGATACCTTCCTTTGTGAACTCCGCCATGTCGGCAACCCATGGCTGGTCGCTCAGATCCTCAAGCTTGCTCTGCCAGAGCTCAAATTCGGTGTATCCTTGATTGTTGAAGATATCGGGCGCTTCGCCGCTGGCGAATTTCGTCTTCAGGAGCGTGTTATAGTCCGAGGAATCGACAGACTCGACAACCAGATTGATCTCCGGATGCAGCTCCATATACTCGTTAGCCAATGCGAGAAGTTGATCGGCGATTTCAACCTTAAACTGAAAAATTTTTACAGTTTTCTTTTTGCCGGTTTCAGCCTGCGCCGGTTGGCTCTGTCCTGAGTCTGCGGCTGTTTCGGCCGACTGACCGGCGGTATGATTCGCAGCGCAGCTGGTAAATACGGCCAGAACCAAAACCAAAGCGAGGGTGAGAGCAAGAACCTTTTTCATTTTGATTTCCTCCTGTAATTTTTTATTCTTTTAATTTTTGCGTAATCAACTCTTGACTGCACCGGCTGTCAAGCCGGCAACAATATTCTTCTGCATCAAAAGAAATGCGATCAGTGCCGGCAGAATTGCCATCATGAGCGCTGGCAGCGCAAGATCCCACTGCATAATGTACTGCCCCATTAAGGAGTGGATTGCAATCGGGATGGTGCGAAGCTCTTCCGACGATAGAATCAACTTCGGCAGAAGGAAATCGTTCCAGAACCAGAACGTATTGATAACAACCAACGTGTATGTTGTGGGCTTCAGAAGTGGAAACACCACGCGGAAAAATATTTTCAGTTCACTGCACCCGTCGATGCGGGCCGCTTCTTCAATGTCGATGGGAACCGATTTGATAAAGCCGCAGTAAGTGAATATTCCCATTGCAACCCCCATGCCGAGGTATGCAAACACGACGCCACTGATGGTGTTGATCAAGCCGAGCTTTTTGATCACGATGGTCAAAGGGATCATGACCACCTGGAACGGCAAGAGCATCTGCGCTAAAAACATCTTATAGAGTGCCTTGTTCCCTCGCGTTGGGTGACGGACGATCCGATAGGCTGCCATGGAGGAAATGAGCACAACACCGATATTACTCAGTACTGTGACCAAGAGCGAATTCCAGAGTGCCCGCGGGAAATTCAGACTGTTCCAGGCGCGCGTATAGTTCGATAGCTGCCACTTGGTGGGTAGAGCAGCTACGTCGTAGGTGATTTCGGAGAGTGTTTTGAAAGAGTTCAATAACGCCAGCAGGAGCGGACTTAATACAAGAATGCTGATTATGAGGATAAAAACCGTCAGGAATACATTTCCAATCCGCTGCTTTGTTTTCCGCATCATCATGCCTGCACCTCCTGCTTTGAGGTAAAATAGACCTGCAGCTGGGCAATTACCAACACGACAACAAAGAACAGCATGGCTTTTGCTGAGCCCAGGCCATAATTGTTTCTTGTGAAGGCTTCCGTGTAGATGTTCATGGCAATCGTCTCTGATGTACGGTATGGGCCTCCTGCGGTTAACGCAAACGGCAGATCAAACATCGTACAAGCGTGCACGATCGTCCAGAATAGGCAGATTGTCACTGACGGCATAATGAGTGGCAGCGTCACACGGAAGAATTTTTGCAATCCGGTTGCGCCATCCAGCATGGCTGCTTCCTGTACATCTGCGCTGATAGAATTGATACCAGCCACATAAATGATCATCGTGTAGCCTGTCCACTGCCAGATGCTCACAATTGCAATGCCCCAGAATGCGGTTTGCGGTGTTCCGAGCCAGCTCTCCTGGAAGATTCCCCAGCCAAGCAGTTCGCCCAATGCTGGAAAAGCACGGGTAAAGATGAACTGCCAGATGTAACCCAGAATGACACCGCTCATAATGTTTGGCAGCAGCAGCGCTGTACGGCCCCATTCCCGAATCCTTAGCTTTCGCGTCAGAAGCACTGCAAACGTCAGCCCTAAAATGTTCGAGACCGTTGCGGTGACCGCTGTCATTCGGATTGTGAACCAGAAGGCGTTTCTGAAGTCCGTGTCAGTGGTAAGGATACGGATATAGTTTTTCAGCCCGATGAAATTGATTTCATCGGAAATCCCGTTCCACTCCATAACGGAAAGTACAACTGAATAGATAAATGGAATCGCTACAATCGGCAGAAAGGCAAGAAGTGCGGGCCCGATAAACACAGCCCCTTCCAACCGGCTCTGCAGAATTTGTCTGTTCCGGCTTTTCATACTGGATTCAGTTCCTTTCTCTATTTATAGCCTCATTCTATCGACTGCAGGACGAAATGAACACTCACGATTTTGACAAAATCGGTGGATTATTTTTACCCTCTATGGTATAATCTTTAAAAACCGGTGGAATTGGGAAGAATCGGGGGGATTTCTATGGCGCAATTATTATCTGGTTGGGGTTGTTCCATGCGCCGGTTTATCCAATCCAGTTTGCGCTGGAAGCTGTGGCTGCTGCTGTTTGGGACCATTTGTGCAATCCTTTTGGTGCTGACGGTTCTGATTTCCCGTGTGACGCAAAACTACGCGCGCCGCACCGTGATTGCCACTTCAGAAAATCTGGTCTACCAGGGCGCGCAAAATCTGGAGAACTACCTTCATAATATCGAAACTGCATCGCTGGTGCCCTACTCGAACTCTGCACTGTATCAGCGGCTTTCGACGAACAATTCACCGATCTATGAAATGGACTCCTATATAAATCTTGCGTTAAAAGCAATTGCTTCCGCAGATCCAACCATCCATCAGGTACACCTCTATGTCGACAACCAATCTGTGAGTTACCTGGTCCACGCTTCAACTTTCTCCAAAAGCATCTGCGAGACACCGCCGGCACAAGGGAAACTGTCGCTGGATCCCCAGCATTTAAGTTCCAGCTACGGGGTCAGCAGCGTAAAAGTACCGCAGTCAGAAATGGTAGTCTCTTTACATCGAACACTCTACCGCGTACCGGAGGACACTTACATTGGCCAGATCGATATAGACTTGAACCTGACCTATTTGGATTCTGTAATGCAGAAGCTGAAAACGCACGAGAGCGAGTCGGTTTTCCTTCTGAGCGAAGATGAAGCATTGATCTATGCACCGGATGGTCAATCCGATTTGCCGGCGCAGGTCTATTCGATTTTGTCAGATCATCCAGGTGCTGGTTCGGTTACACAGATGGACGGAGGGAAAAGCGCACAGTTATTTTTTTGTTCTCGCATTGCGTTAGAGTGCGGAATTTTCTATCTGCTGAAAGTCACCCCGATTGCCGCGTTAAGTGCCGGAACAAAACAGTTAATTGGGCTCACATGGCTCATTGCCTTTCTTATCCTGCTCGCCGCGTCTGCTGCGCTGTTCGTCATCAGCGCCCAGTTCACCGCGCCGATTTCCAAGCTGGCACAGCATATGGAGCGCATCGGCCAAGGCGATATGGCAGATCCGATCACAGCAGACAGGACCGATGAAATCGGACGGTTGATTACCCAGTTCCAGTCCATGATGGACAATATCAACGAATTGATCCGTCAGCGGTATCAGCTGGAACTGAGCAACAAGAACAGCCAACTGTTGGCCTTGCAGGCGCAACTCAATCCACATTTCATCAGTAATACGATCCAGTCCATTGGTGCATATGCTTTGCAAGCAGGCAACAAGGAAATCTACACACAGCTGGCGGGTTTTGGCAGTATGATGCAGTATTGCATGGATTTTCAAACCTCGCTGGTTCCGCTTGCACAAGAGATCCAGTTTGTTGAAAACTATTTATATTTTCAAAAGCTCCGTTTTTCTGACCGGTTCGTTTATTCCATCCAGACGCCACCTGAATTGCTGCAGATGCCTGTTCCCAAAATGCTGCTGCAACCCATTGTGGAAAATGCCTTCGTACATGGGCGACTGCAAGATCGAACCAATGGCTTCCTCTTGCTGACGGTCCATTCCGAGGACAACTTTTTCACAATCACTGTGGAAGACAATGGCGCTGGTGCCGATGAAGCATCATTACAAAAATTGCGTAAGGAGCTGTCAGACAGCAGCGCAGGACTGCACACGTCTGATCATATTGGTATCTGCACTGGCTATGCCCGGGTTCGTTTGTATTATGGTGACGCAGCATCCATCTGTGTGCAAAACCGTCCACGCGGTGGCTTTGTTCTAATGCTTCGGCTACCTAAGAAGGAGGATCCCCATGAAAGCATTGATAGTTGATGATGAACAGCCTGTTCGGAGTTCGATTCGACTCTTAGCTGATTGGCAGGAATATGAGATTGACGAAGTTTTTGAGGCTGAAACAGTGGATCAAGCGATCACGTGTATACGCCGCAACTCTCCGCAGTTGGTCATAACAGATATCCGGATGCCACAACATGATGGTTTGGAACTAATGCAGTGGCTGCATCAGAATAAACCACAGACGCAGGTTGTTGTCATCAGCGCTTATAATGAATTCGACTATGCGATCCGTGCGATGAGGTTGGGTGCGTTTGATTATTTGCTCAAACCGATTCAGCCTGCACAGCTGGATGACGTTCTGCGCAAGGTCACGCAAATTCTTCAGGCGCAAAACGTTCCAAAAGATTTTGAAGAGACTCATCCAAATGCCAGCGAGCGGATCATGCTGGCTCTCTACATGGAGGGCGATGCTGAGCTGCCTGTACATAGCCCAGTCACCCAGCTTCTTCCCATACCTGCTGGATTGATGATTTTGGATTTGTTTTGTGTCTCATCTGACAGAAATATGGAAGGTGTATCAAAGAAACAGATTTTCTCTGCACTGCGTGAACTCATGGAAAAAGACAACCGCGGACTTGCTCTGCTAGGCGTAAATGACCAGAACTTGCTGTATCTGCTTCTTGGCGGTAACGTCGAAGAACAAATGCAGACAGCGGAAAAAGCGTTAGCGTTGCTCCAGGAGGCTTTTGGGGTATCCCCCATCTATAAATTACAATGCAACTGCATATGGGAAAACGATATGTTTCCCAAAGTGGCTGGACAACTGATTGCAGCGGTTCATGCGGAACCACTTTTGGAAGATGGTAGTTCCGTTCCTGTGTGCGTGCCAGAGTTTCCTGAAGCTTTTTTTGATGCAGCCGCATGTGGATCTTTGGCAAATGCGCAACGCATAATTCAGCCCTATATCGAACAGCTCAGATCATTCGGCTGTTTATCGCTGGAAGCCTTTCAATCTTGGTGGGAAGCCCTCTGTGAATGCTGTAATCACTATTTACAGAGAAGTCCCGATATTAAGCGCACTGCGCTTGTTTTCCTTCCCGGACAGACAATGCTTCCGATTTTAAACGAACAAATGCGCCTTGATTTGAACCAGCTTGCAGCATTTCTGCAAGTACAGGCGCAAGGACTGTCCAATGCGTCCCACATAGACCAGCTGGATTCTCTTGACGTATGTGCACAGATCAGGAAAGACATTCAAGCACACTACTCCGAACCAATCTCTCTTTCTACGCTTGCCGCCAAGTATTACAGAAACCCTTCATATTTGTCGCGTGCTTTTAAGGAGCGGTATGGTGTTGGTATTATGAACTTTCTCGCTGAGACCCGAGTGGAGCAGGCAAAAATCCTCTTGAAGACTACAGACTACCGCATATCCAAGATTGCACAATCTGTCGGTTATTCTGACGATAAGTATTTCTGCCGGGTCTTTAAAAAAATCAGTGGCCTGTCACCGGCGGATTATCGAAATTTGTAGGATCATTGTAAATGCAAAAGCGCCGTTTTTCCAAAATGATTGAGTTGGCTATATAGCAGCAGAAGCCATCCCCAGAAGCCATAATGCGGTATGACCCTACAATACATTCATTCCTGATGCCTGCATATTTCCGCGTGGCGGTAAAATGAATTGGGAGCAAAAAATCAAACGGTGCAATCGCAAACGCTTGCGTTTGCGATTGCACCGTATTTTGGGTGTCATGATTATTTAAACGTATTACGAGGGTGCATGGATAACACTAAGGGGAGAGAATAATTTGTTGAGCTAAAACTCTTTGTACTATTTCATCTCCGAGAAGCTCACTTGTGCGGTAGATATTCTGGCAGAAGGGTTCCAGGCTGAATTCCATGTTGGGGGAATTTGCGTCGAGCAGGATGCCGGTGATGGTGAAATGGTGCGAAGACTGCTGGGTTTTCAATTGAGACGTGAATGCTTCCGACAGCGTGCATTGGCCGTCTGTCAGGAATATGATATCTGCGTTCTCAAAATTCTGCGTTTCCATGAGCCGGATCGCTTCCTGCAGGGGGCGTTCAA
>JBJDYH010000239.1:0-9631 GCA_051867135.1 Faecousia sp.
TGTGGCAAAAGATTCGCCCTCCAGCCGCAGACGATTTATTCAGAGTTTCCCCATACACCGCAAAAAAGCGGTGTAATCTACTGTTTTATCGGTTTTGCGATGCATTTCTTTGCTTGATTGGTTTCCCACGAGTCTATTTTTGTCGCCGTGTTTGTATTATAGGCTAATTACCCAAAAATGTCAATCATATTTCCGTTTTTTTATGATTTCTTACAAAGTTTTTCGGAACAATCTTCCTTTGTGTTCGCAATAGAAAAACACCGGAGGTAAATAGGGGCAAAAGAAGCAAAGGTACGGATTTTTCCGTTCTTTTTCAGCGTGTCGAAGAACCCATTCCTTCCCCGGCGCGGGAATTTTGGTGCCGTTATGCACCGGCCCCCTGCAGGGACGCATATCGCTTTTAGATGGGTTCGAGTCCGGTCAGCGGCGCAAAAAAGCAGTACGGTGATGCTTTTTGCGCCGCTGAATCATAAGGCGAAGCCGACATCATTCACGAAGTGATCATCATTCAAAAATCCCACATCTGTCACAGACAAATGTGGGATTTTTGTTGCCAAAGAGCGACCAAACGGCGCGAAAAGTGGGAAAAAACGCAAAAAGCTGCGTGGTTATTCAAAATAATGTTTATACTCGGGTTCTTCTAACAATTCTTTCAATAATTGTTCTTCATTTTCAAAAACCGATTTCCAAGCAATACCTCTGATAGTGACAGGTTCCCACATTGCCGGCAACGCATCCTTATCTGAGTGAAATGCGTGAAAATACTTCCATTCATCCTCATAAAATGGGAGAAGGGCTTCCAGTTGATATGTAAAAAAACCTTTTTCATCTCTTAAAATAACATATCGCATTGTTTTGTCCGCAGAATAGACAACCCGTACTACTTCATTGTCAAAAGTCAGGTTCTTATCATACATCATTTCAACAATTTTCGCCCATGGCGGCATGGCCGGAACTTCTTTCGGCTTTTCCTTTCGAAACAACCTTTTAAAAAAATTCATTTTGCGGTCTCCTTTGCGGTTTTGATGGAGGCAATCAGAATACGGCGAATCGTACCGCATTGATTATATAATTCGCCAACAATTTCTCTATTCAGAATATCTGACTTTACAAACAGCTCCAACCAATATTCCGTTTCATAACATTCCTTCAATGCGATTTGCAACTTTGCAATAAAATCGGGTTTGCCGTGGGCATAATTGGCCTCCCGAATATTTGCACCAATAGAAGTCGCAGAACGCTCCAATTGGTTCACTAGTGAATAATGACCCCTAATTGTTCCACATAACTTAATAACTTTGACTGCAAAATCAGTTGATTTCTCACGAAGTATGGATTCAGACATAAAAGCACCGCCTTTTCTAATCTGAATTATACAGCAGAAAAGGTGGAATGTGAAGTGAAATATCCTTCGGATGTGAAATAATGCCCTATTGTCATTGTGAAATTTTCCGCTTACGCGGAAAGTGAAATGAAATAAATCCACTCACGCCCGCAGGCATTTCACAGGCCGCAGGCGTATTTCACTTGCAAGCAAATTTCACAAATCCCGCAAGGGATTTATTTCGTTGAAAAAAGCACCCCGAAGGGTGCTTTTTTCTGGTGCCGCTAACCGGACTCGAACCGGTACGCCTTTTACAGCAAGGGATTTTAAGTCCCTGGTGTCTACCTATTCCACCACAGCGGCGTAGCCTATAGATAATACCACATTTTCCGCAAGCCGTCAAGGCATGGCAGCGGTTATCTCCGACAAGTTTATTTCCTGATGTGCTTACGGCTTTCCTAAATAAAACGATAAATTGGATTTTAGCGTCGCACCCCCAAAACCGCCGTAGGGAGCGCCTTCTCCGCTCCGCAATCCCAAATCTACCGTTGCAGGAAATCAGGTGTGGTGAGCGGAATGCATGAATGCATTCCCTACGGTAACGAACCGGGAGATTTCGTAGAGGCGGGGTTTTCCCGCCCGTTGCACCCAGTTTACCGCGGCAGTAGATTTAGGTTTCGGGCCGGTCAAGACCGGCCCCTACAGGGGTGCGGTATTAAATTCCAATTTTGTGAGAAGCTGATATGTGTATTTCCTTATAACTGATCCAGGTTCAGGGTGAAGGCGGGGAGGCATTCTGCCATGAACCAGTCCAGCTCCGGAATATGCATGGCCTCCAAGGCGCTGCGGGTCTGCTGGGCGGCGGAGTCGAACTCCGTATTGCCTGCCTTTTGCTCCTCCAGACACTTAATATGGGCAGAGAGCTTATCCGCCGCCTTTACCGTAGGCAGCACGGACTCGTCCTCCTCCAGCACCCATGCCCGGTAGCTCTCCCGCAAAGGCTGGGGCAGCATCTCCAAAAGGCGGCTGCCTGCGATATGCTCCACCTGCTTATAGGCTTGCTTAATATCGGGGTTGTAATACTTGATAGGGGTAGGCAGATCGCCGGTTAAAATCTCGGAGGCATCGTGGTACAGCGCCGCCACCGCGCACTTGTCCGGGTCAGGCCCCGGCAGGCCCAGAATATCCCGGCGGATCAGCGCCAAGGCGTGGGCCAGCACCGCCACCTGATGGCTGTGCTCCTGAATATTCTCGGAAAAAGTATTGCGCATAAGACCCCAGCGGGTAATATAGCGCATACGGCCCATCAGGGCATAAAATTCATTGGCCATAGGTTTCTCCTAACAGTTTCTCAATGGCGCCGGGCAGCATTTCCGGCGCGTCACAAAAGTGGGCTGCTCCCGCTTGTGTCAGCGTGTCCCGATCCCGAAAGCCCCAAGTAACGCTCAGGCAGGGAACGCCCGCGTTTTTTGCGGTAAGCACATCCACCTCGCTGTCCCCAATATAAATGCAGCTTTCTGCTCCCAAAGCATCCATGGCCCGGCGCACCATATCCGGCGCGGGCTTGCGGGGGCAGCCCTCCGCTTCGCCCCATGCGGGGATGCCGGGGAAGTAGTCTGCGCAAAGGCTTTGTACCGCGAAATGGGGCTTGTTGGACACGATGGCAAGGGGGTACTTCTCCCCCAGCTCTTGGAGGGCTTCCATAACGCCCCCATAGGGAGCGGTTTTTACCTGACAGTTCGCTCCATAAAAGGCGCGAAACTCCCCCAACGCCTGAGCAAGCTCCGGGTAATGCTCCGGCAGGGCGGCAGCCATCAGCTTTTCCGCCCCGTTTCCCACAAAGCAGCGGATTTCCTCAAGAGTGCGCAGCGGGCAGCCCCGGCTTTGCAGAACATGGTTCACACCGTCAGCCAAATCCTGCAAGGTATCCAGCAGCGTGCCGTCCAAATCAAAAATCAGGGCAGTTTTCATATCAAATCCCCTGCTTTTTGATTTTGCGAATGTCTTCGCCTATAAAGCGAAGCAGGGTAAACTCCCCCTCCATGCGGGAAGCGATCTGGGGAGAATACCGCCGCTTGATTTCCTCCAAGGTCAGGTTGGTGGTAACGATCATGGCTTTCCCCGACAGCAGGCGGCTGTTGAGCAGGCCGTACAGCGCCGCAATGACGAACTGGCCCGCAAATTCCGTGCCCAAGTCGTCAATAATCAGCAGGTCGCAGTCTTCAAATTCCTGCGCTCTGCGCAGGTTCTCTTCCGTGGGGTTGAATTTTGCCTTTTCCAGCTTGTCAAACAGCCCCAGAGCTCCCTCGTAGCATACGGTAAATCCGTCGGCGGCAACCGCCTTGCCCACGCTCACCGCAAGGAAGGTCTTGCCGAGGCCCGTACCGCCGTTGAACAGCAGATTGCCCACCCCGCAGCCAAAGTTTTGGGCGTATTGGGTACAGGTCTTGAAGTTTTTCTCCATGACCTTTCTGGGAATCGCCCCAATCCCATTATCCCAGCTTTCGGAGTAATAATCCAGACGGAAGGCATCCAACCGCTGGCCCGCGTCTCCCAAGCGGGCGGCTTCCCTGTCCTGCTCCTGACGGCAAATGGCCTCCAAACAATGGCACATCCGGGTGCCGATATAGCCGCTGCCGCCGCAGTCCTTACAAATCTTATCCTCCAAGTAGCCCTCGCCAAAGTGCTGCCGAATCAGCGTTTCCCGCTCCGCCTGCAACGCCTGATTTTCCTGCCGCACGGCATCCATGGCTTTCGGCCCCTCGCTGCCGCTGAGCACCGCCCGGGCTGCCGCCACCATGGTACGCCGCAGCTCCATGTCAATTTCCTTAACCCGAGGCACTTGGGCATAAACCTGAGCCTGACGGACATTGTACTGAGAGCGCAAATCCCCGTTCATCTCCTCCAGCCGTTTCCGGGAACGGCGAATCACATCCATTGTATATCCCATAGCTTAATCCTCCATCATAGCCCGGCGAATGGCTTCCCGCTCGGCTTCGCCCATTTCCCCGGATGCGCCCTTGGGCACATTGGGTTTTTGATCCTTGGCGTTTACTTCCTCGGCGGTATGCCAGCCCTGTTCATGCCAGCGTGTAAGAATCTTATTCATATACGGCCAGTTCAGGCCGCCGGTATTCAGACAGGTGCGCTCATAGGCAAGGGCAATGGCGCTTTCGTCAAAGTTCATACCCAGCCACTTGTCGGCGTATTTCTCTTCCGCCGCGGTCAGGCTGCGGCCGTAAATCTGCAAAGTGCTTTTCAGCTTGCCCAGACGGCTGTTACGCAGATTTTGGGCCTGAATAAAAGCGGAGGCATCCTCCAGAGTTTCAATTCCCCGCTCCGCCCACTGGTAGGCTTCCTTTTCAATGGCTTGCAGGCTGGGCGGGCGCAGACGGCCCTGCTGGCGGGCACGGTCTTTGCAGTAGTTCACCAGAATACACACCACCTCGGCGCTCATGCCAAGATAGCGCATAAAGCCCAGCAGGATTTCCAGCTCCGCCGGGGTAAGCACCTTGCCCCGCAGACGCTCCACCTCCCCTACCAGACTGCGGAAGTCCACATCCGTTTCCATAGCGGTGCGCACATCTTCCTGAGAGTAGCTGGGACGCTGGCCTGTGGGCAAGAAGCCCCGGCGATCCTCCGGCCACATCCCCAACTGGCGCAGCACGGCAGCGGCACAGGAAACGGCGCTGTCCGAAAGGTTCAGCGCCTTGGCGGCAGCGTCGGCGCTGCCCCCGGTATGGATATATAAGTAAAGCAGAGCCGCGTCGCCGCTGCCGGTAGAGAGCAGTTTGCGGACATCCTCTTGGGGAATGGTCAGGTTTTCCATAAATATCGTCCCTTGGTCAAAATATGTCGTATTTCATATTATAGCACAAAGATAACCCCCGGGGCAATGGCTCCGGGGGCTAGAAAATAGGAAAAATTCGCGGGGCAGTTTTGTGGGGGTACTGTATGTTGTGGTGGCGTAAATTACCCACCCCAATTTTACGCATATCGGTTTTCATTATCTGCCCGATAAATTGGAATTTGTAGGGATGTAGATATTGTGAATGTAGGGGCGGGTCTTGACCCGCCCGTTTACCGCACCCAGTTTTCTGCGGTGGTGGATTTAGGCTTCGGGCCGGTCAAGACCGGCCCCTACAGGGGTGCAGCGTCAAATTCCAATTTATCCCTTTGCTGAGGAAAGCTGACACGCACATTATGCGTTTTCCCGGGTATACAGGGGCTTAATCTTCTGCCTGTAGATGCGTCCATAGAGGACCAGCGTTACTACCATGCTGACCACTTCCGCAATGGGGAACGCCCACCACACCATGTTTACATCCCCGGAAAGGCTCAAAAGCCAAGCTGCGGGAAGCAGAACAATGAGCTGGCGGCTGAGGGAAGTAATGGTAGAGTAGATGCCGTTGCCCAGCGCCTGAAAGCTGGCGCCCAGACCGATGCCTACCGAGGCCAGCGGGAAGGCAAGCGCTACAATCCGCAGGGCGCAAATACCCATGGTGCGCATCTGCTCGTTGGCATCAAACATATCCATAAGCTGGCCGGGGATGGCTTCAAATACCGCAAGACCCGCCAGCATAAAGCAGGCAATGGCCCCGACGGACAGCTTCATGGTTTTCCGAATGCGCTCCGGCTGCCGCGCGCCGTAGTTGTAGGCCACAATGGAAATGGTAGCGTTGTTGAGGCCAAACACAGGCATAAAGAAGAGGCTTTGAATCTTGTAGTACAGGCCAAATACGGCGGTCGCCGCCTCCTGAAAGCTCTGGAAAATCAGGTTCATGCCGAAATTCATCACAGAGCCAATGGCCATCATAATGGTAGAGGGGATGCCCACCGCCAGAATAGGCCCGGTGGTGTACTTATGAAAGCGCAAATTTCTAAGGGAGAAGGTAATATCGTGGTTGAATTTCAGGTTGAAGGTAACCGCCAAAATGGCCGCAACCCACTGACCGATGACCGTAGCCACCGCTGCGCCGGCAATGCCCATCTCCGGGAAGAAGCCCCAGCCGAAGATAAAGAAGGGGTCAAGAATAATGTTGAGAATGGCCCCGGTGCCTTGGGTAAAGAGGGTGTAAATGGTCTTGCCGGAGGCTTGCAGAAGCCGCTCCCCCAGAATCTCCACGAAAATACCCAGACTTGCAATGCAGCAAATGGCCACATAAGCGCTGCCGCCGTCCACGGTATTCTTTACGGAGGACTGCATCTCAAAGAAAGGCCGCGCGCCAAAAATACCGAAGAGCATAAACACGGCAGTCGCCAGCAATACCAGCAAAATGCCGGTTCCGGCAGCCTGACTGGCCCGCTCCCGGTTGTTTTCACCCAGAGATTTGCTGAGCAAGGCGTTCACGCCCACGGCAATACCGGTGGCAAAGCCGATTTGCATATTCTGCACCGGGAAGGCAAGGCCCAGGGCGGTAACCGCGTCTTGCCCCACACGGCTGACATAAAGGCTGTCTACCACATTATAGAATGCCTGCACCAGCATACTCGCCATCAGCGGCCACGCCATAGAAAACAGGAGTCTGCCCACCGGAGCGGTGCCCATTCGGTTACCTTGGGCCAGAGAGGAAGAATTGGAATTTGCCATGTAGAATCTATCTGTCCTTTCAAAAACATATCGGACTCATTGTAATGGAAAACCTCCATCTTTTCAACAGGAAAATCTTCTTCTCCCCTGTTTCCCCTGTTTTTCCATCTTGGAATAGAAAATTTTATTCCTTTCCAAACCGCCTGCCCGAATGTTGTCGTGGGAACATCTCAGAATCTATTCGCAAAACTCATAGACATACACATAATAGGCGTTTGCGTTGTCTCGCGCTGAAAGGACAACCGTTTGATTGTCCAGCCAGCCCCAGAAGTTTTCTCCTTTCGTCTGGGTATCCCGTGTGAGCATCCGCAAAACGCCGCTTTCCATGTGGATAACGCCCATAGAGGAAAAGCAATACGCATACTCCCCCACCTCCTGACGATACCCTACAAACACAGCCGAACCGTCAGGGCTTTCTTGGAAAGTCAAATGCTGGGGGTTCAGTCCGCTAAGCTCCAGCCGGTCACCCGTGGGAATATCCACAAGCTCCACGGTGCCATCCTCATAAAAGCTTGCCGAGTATCGTCTTCCAAACAACCAATCTTCCCGGCGGGAAGACCTGTCTTCGCGGATATCCCCCAGAATTGTTTCCATGCGGCCCGTTGGGAAGGAATAGGAAAGGATATTCAGCAAATTGCCTTCCTTTTCACAGAAGATTGCCGTAGCTTCATCCAGAAAATATGCCTGGGTAATGTGTTTTCCGGTGAGTTCGTCGCAGGAAGTAAGGGTATGATTTATAAGGTCAGCCACCCAGTATTGGAATCCATCGGTCTGTAAATTGGTTCCTGCCAGAATAGCATAGCGCAGGTCTGCACTCACGGTGCAATAGTCCGTTGTCATATCTTTGCGTTCCAGCTTATCAAGGAGCGGGGAATATTCCAGCGTATCCAGTTCCAGCAGAAAATAGTCAAAGCTGTAATCGTCCTGCCGGAGTGCGGGAATCCCCAGAAGCAGCACATCCGTCCGATCCCCAATCCTGCCAAGCTGCCAGCCATTTCCTACCGGGTCTTCGTTCAACCCCTGCTGCCATGTAGAAATCGCCAGCCTCCCGTTCAAAAAAGCATAATCAAAGATGATCTGAAATGTGCGTCCGCCGTGTTCCAGCGGAAATTCCACCCGTTTTGCCCCTACATTGACAATTCCATCCTTTCGGATTTCCCAAAAGGCGGTATCAACGGGAACTTCGTCATTTTGTCTATACGGGCAGGTGTAGAATCCCCCATCGCAGGTTAAGACTACCCCATCACTTGTAAAGTAGTGGGCAGTAACCTGACCGTCGATATCCACCGTGTCTATCTTGTGCAGACCCGGTGTACTGCCCTCCGGGTCGCCCTGCCCATCGGAAGTGGGCGGCGTTTCATGGGTTTCCAGATGGATGATGGAAAGCACCCATTGGGCAAACTTCGGACTGACCGCCATGGCCGTCCCCACGCAAAGCGCCAGCAGGAGAACCGCCGCTATCAACGCGACCGCTCTTCTTCGCCATGGTACAACAGCCGTTTGTTTATGCACTTCCCAATATTTTTCATCGATTTCGCCAATGGCATCGAGAAGCATTTCCGCGTTCACAATAACCCCTCCTTTTGCAAATGATTCCGTAGCTTTCCCCGCATCCTGTGGAGCATGGATTTTACTTTCGGGGTGCTCATGGTGCATTTGGCTGCAATGGCATGAATTTGAGCCATGTCAAAATAGCGCAGAAGAAATACCTTTCTCTCCTGAGGTGACAGCCCATCCAAAAAGCGCTGCACAGAGCGCACCAATTCCTTTCTCTCAACCTCCACCGCGGGGTCAGCCCCGCCGGAAACGCACTGCTCAAGTTCTTCCAGAGCCAGCGTAATCGTCCCGCCGCCACGCTTTGCGGCGCTTAGCTTACGCCAGCGGTCAATGCTCAAGCGCCTGGTAAGCTTTCCCAAAAAAGCGGATAGAATCCCGGGGCGGTTTGGCGGCATTGCGTTCCACGCCGCAAGGTATGTATCGTTTACACACTCAGCAGCATCCTCACGGGAAGGTAATATATTGTGGGCAATGGAGAAGCAATAACCGTCATACTTTTTCTGCGTTTCGCAGATTGCCTGCTCTGAACGCTGCCAGTACAACTCAACAATCATGCTGTCTTCCATGGAAATCACCTCCTGTTCATGATTTATGTGTTTATAGATAATATGAAATGACCTCTCACTTGCAAAACGTGGATTTACCTGTCATACTAAGAGTGTCAAAAGCTCAATACACAGGAATTACCGACATACAAGGAGAGGTCACAATGAACAGTATAACCTATATCGGCATGGATGTCCATACCACAAATTACACTTTATGCGCCTTCACCCTGCAAACACAGACCCCGTTCTTTGAATTGCAGATCCGTCCTGAGTTTGAGGAACTCAAGAAGTATCTGACAAACCTGGATCAGATTCAAGGTGGTGGTAGTCACTTTGTCTGTGGCTATGAGGCTGGATGTTTGGGGTATTCCCTCTACAAAGAGATTATGGCCTACAAGTGGAAAGGTTTCTGCGTGGAGTGTGTCATCATGGCTCCATCCACAATGGCATCTGCCCCCAACGACAAAATGCAGAAGAGCGATTCCATAGATGCCCGCCGGATTGCTCGCTGTCTGTGCTTCGGTCAGTATAAGAAGGTGTTTGTTCCCACCGAAGAGGACGAAGCGGTGAAAGAGTACATCCGTATGCGGGATGACACCCAAACTATGCTCA
>JBJDYH010000240.1:0-2242 GCA_051867135.1 Faecousia sp.
GAGATGGTCACAGCTTCATAAGGAATTTCATCCATCTCCCGGATGAGCGACAGCATTCGCGGCCGCTCTTTTTGGTACTGCTCCCCATTCGGGATAGCATAACAATCCTCCTTGCGTTTCGCCGGAGAATAGAACGCTGTCCGGTAGGAGTACCAGACAATCATCAGAAGAAGCAATATCAGGAGAACAGAGACAATTACCCACAGCATATCAGTCCTCGCCCTGTCCTTTCATCATTCTGCGGAAAAGGGCTGCCAACTGCGCCGGTGTTTCGTAGAAGCCCCGTTTGATCCATTCATCCAGAAGTCCAAACAGGCCATAGGAATAGAACCGGGCCTCGTAACATTCGGCAGGATCGGCGCCATACTGTGGCATCATGATCTGATAAAAAGCCGCATACACGCTGGATTGCTGCTCCGCACGATATATCTCGTTGAGCGTGTCCTGAATGGTAGCATTGAAATCAAAGAAGGTTTCCGCATTCTCCAGGGTATACCGGTGGCGTTCCTTCATGCCATGTTCGTCCGCCCACCGATACCAGAGCCGAACCAGCTTGAAGGTCAGCGCTTCGTTTTTTGTCTCAAAGTTGCGGAACCAGGTAGAGCGGTTGACCCCTGCGGCTTGTGAAATCTCATTGACTGTTATTTTGGCGAATGGCTTCTCTTTCATGAGCTGAAGGAGCGAATCCGCCATACACTCTTTCAGAAAATCCGTTGTTTTGGGACTGGCACCCATTTTATTCCCTCCGTTTGAGCGACAATTTACCATAAAAGTTGCTTATGGTTAGTGCGCTCTTGCATTTTGACCGATGTTAAATTACAATATTATAAGCGACTTTTGTTGCTTGTTGCGTTTACTGTTGCTTATATCTATGATAATCAGCATGGAACGAAAAGTCAAGATAAGTGAGGAAAAACCATGGCAAAAATTAAAATAGCAACTGATTCTACTGCCGATATTCCCAAGTCTTTCTGTGAGGAACTGAACATCTCCATTCTCCCGTTGACAGTTCTGGCAAACGAAAAGGAATACCGGGACGGCGTGGACATCACACCCCAGGAATTCTACAAAATCATCGATGAGTCTAAAAAGCTGCCGGTATCATCTCAGGTAGCATCTGTACTGTATACCGAGCTGTTTGAAGAAACCTGGAAAGCCGGTTACACCGATCTGATTCAAGTGACGGTAAATTCCAAAGGCTCCGGCACCTATCAGGCTGCGGTTCTGTCCAGAAATCTATTCTATGAAGAACACCCGGAGGCCAAGGAGCAGCTTACCATCCACATCATTGATTCCAAAACCTACAGTATGGCCTATGGTATTGGTGTGATTGAGGCAGCGCAGATGGTGCGGGACGGTGCCTCTGTGGAGGAAGTGATTTCCCACATCCATGAGTGGCTGGAACATACCCGCCCTGTCTTTATTCCGCTGAATCTGCGGTGCGTCAAGAAGTCCGGGCGCATTTCTCCTGCGGCAGCTTTCGTCGGGGATGCCATCGGCCTGAAACCGCTGATTACCTTTGAGGATGGAGAGGCAAAGATCATCGGAAAAGCCAGGGGTGAACACAAGGCCATCACCGCGCTGGTGGATCAGTGCCGGAAGGAGCGCCGCCCCGGAACCAACTATGCTCTCGTTTATGGAAACAACGCAGAGGCATTCACCGCGTTGAAAGAAGCCTGTGCGCAGATGATGGACAAGCCGCCCATTGCCGAGTATCCGGTGGGCTGTGTGATCGCTATCAACACAGGACCCGATATGGTCGGAATCCTGTACCGTACATAAAAGAGAAAGGAAAAAACCATGCAGAAAAAGATCATTGTTGTTTCGGATTCGTCTGCGAACCTTTACGGGGCTGATTGCGCTAATTTTACGCCTGTACCACTGAAGATTCTTGCCGGCCAGAAAGAGTATGTGGATGACGAGGCTTTGGATGTTGCCGGTATGCTGGCAGATCTGCGGGAATACAAGGGGCGATCCAGCACAGCCTGCCCCGGCGTCGGTGACTGGCTGCAAGCCTTTGGGGACGCAGAAGAAGTGTACGGCGTGTCTCTGACCAGCCACCTCTCCGGCTGCTACAATGCAGCCTGCATTGCAGCGGAGGACTATATCACTGAGCATCCCGACAGAAAGGTGTTTATTCTGGATTCCTTGTCCACCGGCCCAGAGTTGGAGCTGCTGATTGAAAAATATCACGATCTGATTGAATTTGGGTGTTCTTTTGAAGTGGTTCAGGAAAAAATCC
>JBJDYH010000241.1:0-9485 GCA_051867135.1 Faecousia sp.
TCGTCTTGATTGCCACAATTATTCTTTTCGTAGGTTGAATTTTGGGGAAGTTAGGTTCGAATATAGCAAGCAGTTGAATTTTGGGGAAGTCAGGTTCAAATTCGGCTTGAACCCAAAAGCAAAACCCCAAAGCCGGATGGCTTTGGGGTTTTATTGGAGCTGCTAGCCAGATTTGAACTGGCGACCTCATCCTTACCAAGGATGCGCTCTACCGGCTGAGCTATAGCAGCATTTCGCAGACAGCTTGTGTATTATACTATGGGAAGCGGGTTTTGTCAATATATTTTCCGCAGTTTTTTTATTTTTTTCGGAGGAAACATTTCCTTTTGACCGCCTCGGAAATCCTGCAAAAAAGCCTGCCGAATGCTCGACAGGCTTTTTTATGCATGAATAAAACCAGAATTATACCAGCTCGATAACGGCCATCTCGGCAGCGTCACCGCGGCGAGCGCCGGTGCGGGTCACTCTGGTGTAGCCGCCGTTGCGGTCGGCATACTTGGGAGCGATCTCCTTGAACAGCTTGTTGGCTACATCTTCCTTGGTGATGTAGGCCAGAGCCTTACGGTAGGCAGCCAGGTTGCCCTTCTTGCCCAGGGTGATCATCTTCTCAACTACGGGCTGAACTTCCTTGGCCCGGTAGAAGGTGGTCTCCAGCTTACCGTACTCCAGCAGGTCGGTAACCTGCTGACGCAGGAGTGCTCTTCTCTGTTCGCTGGTCTTGCCCAGCTTACGAGTACCGAACATATCGTTTCCTCCTAATTTGAAGTAAATGAATTAGGGAAGCTCTGATGAAATCGGCAAGAGCTGACGGCAGAAGATTTTGGCTCAGCCGAAAGTTCTGAAAAAGGAGGAATACTTTGTGTATTTCCCTTTTTCAGAACTGCACGGATGAGGCAAAAGATTCGCCGTTCAGCCGCAGACGATTGATTCAGAGATTCCTTAGTTGTTGCTGCCAGAATCGTCGCTGGCCAGGGACAGGCCCATCATTTCCAACTTCTTCTGAACCTCGTCCAAAGACTTCTTGCCCATGTTGCGAACCTTCATCATGTCCTCGCCGGTCTTGTTGATCAGGTCGGCAACGGTATTGATGTTGGCGCGCTTCAGGCAGTTGAAGCTGCGGACAGACAGATCCAGCTCATCAATGGTCATGGACAGCTTGGTGTCGGGACGGTCAGCAGTCTTTTCCACCACGGTAGAACCGGCGGCAACATTGTCGCTCAGGCCCATGAACACGGTCAGGTGGTCGGAAAGAATCTTTGCGCCCAAGGACACGGCATCCTTGGCATTGATCGTGGAATCGGTCCAGACCTCAAGGGTCAGCTTGTCGAAATCGGTCTTATCGCCGACACGGCAGGGCTCCACCGTGTAATTCACCTTCAGAACAGGAGAATAGATGGAGTCAATGGGAATCACACCGATCACGGTAGTGGGAGTCTTGTTCTCTTTGGAGGAGACATAGCCACGGCCACCGGACAGGGTAATTTCCATATTAAAAGTGGCATCTGCGCCCAGAGTGCAAATGTGCAGCTCGGGGTTCAGGATTTCCACCTCGGCATCAGCCTTGATATCGCCGGCAGTAACCTCACAGGGGCCAACAGCGTCGATATAAACGGTCTTAATCTCCTGCGTGTGGAGCTTCATGATCATCCGCTTTACATTCAGAACGATCTCGGTGACATCTTCCTTCACACCGGGGATGGTGGAGAACTCGTGCTGAACGCCGGCGATCTTTACAGAAGTAGCGGCGTAGCCGGGCAAGGAGCTGAGCAGGATGCGGCGCAGGGAGTTGCCCAGCGTCATACCGTAACCACGCTCCAGGGGTTCTACCACATATTTGCCGTAAGAGGGATCCTCTACGGTGTCCAAACAGGTGATGCGAGGCTTTTCAATTTCTACCATGAATAAAAACCCTCCTTTGGTTGTGTGGGGCAAATATGCCCCACCATAAGCGAATTGCGGACGAGCAGGGGGTCAATTACTTGGAGTACAACTCGACGATGAGGTGTACAGCGATATCGAAGTCGATATCTGCCTGAGTGGGCATTGCAATGACCTTACCGGTGAGGGTATTCTTATCACGATCCAGCCACTTGGGAGCAGCAACAAAAGCATCGTTTTCCTTCAGAGCCTTGAAGAAGGCATTGGAAACGGACTTTTCGCAAACAGCGATCACATCGCCAGTCTTAACCAGATAGCTGGGGATGTTTACGCGGCCGCCGTTGACGGTAAAGTGGCCGTGGTTCACCAGCTGGCGAGCCTGACGGCGGGAGTTGGCGAAGCCCAGACGATATACGACATTGTCCAGACGGCGCTCTACCAAGCTCAGCAGCACCTCGCCGGTGTTGCCGCCGGCACGGGCAGCCTTGTCGTAGTAGTTCCGGAACTGCTTCTCCTGGATACCGTAAACAAACTTAACCTTCTGCTTCTCAGTCAACTGGGAAGCATACTCGGACTTCTTAGCTCTTCTCTGACCGCCGGGGTTTTTGTTGGAAGTCTTGTTGTAACCCATTGCGGCAGGAGAAACGCCCAGCGCTCTGCAACGCTTCAATACGGGCTGCATATTCTTAGCCATATAGCAAAATTCCTCCTATAGCGTGATCAGACACGACGTCTCTTGGGGGGACGGCAGCCGTTGTGGGGGATGGGGGTAACATCCTTGATCATAACGACTTCCAGACCAGCGGACTGCAGTGCACGGATGGCAGCTTCGCGTCCCTGGCCGGGGCCCTTAACATAGACCTCGACGGACTTCAGGCCACAGCCTTCGATGGCAGCCTTTGCCGCGGTTTCGGCGGCAGTCTGGGCAGCGAAGGGGGTGGACTTACGGGAACCACGGAAACCCAGACCGCCGGAGGAAGCCCAGCTCAGGGCATTACCGTTCAGGTCGGTGATGGTAACCATGGTGTTGTTGAAAGAGGAACGGATATGTGCCGCACCCTTTTCAACTACCTTGCGCTCTCTGCGGCGCTTTACAACTTTCTTAGTAGCCTTTGCCATTACATATCCCTCCTTTTACTTCTTCTTGTTCGCAATGGTCTTCTTGGGGCCCTTGCGGGTACGGGCATTGGTCTTGGTTCTCTGACCGCGAACGGGCAGGCCACGACGATGCCGCAGGCCGCGGTAGCAGCCGATTTCGCTGAGCCGCTTGATGTTCATAGCGGTCTCACGGCGAAGATCACCCTCGATGGTGTAGTTATGCTCGATAGCATCACGAAGCTGAGCCTCCTGAGCCTCGGTGAGGTCCTTCACGCGGGTATCGGGGTCGATACCGGTCATTTCCAGAACCTTGGCGGCACGGGCGGGGCCGATGCCGTAGATATAAGTCAGCGCTACTTCAATCCGCTTCTCGCGGGGAAGGTCAATACCAGAAATACGTGCCATATTCTTCAGCACCTCCTATTAGCCTTGTCTCTGCTTGTGTTTGGGGTTTTCGCAAATTACCATTACGCGACCCTTGCGCTTAATGACCTTGCACTTCTCGCACATGGGTTTAACGGACGGTCTTACCTTCATACTGTTTTAACCTCCATATTAGAGAAAACTCTTAAGTGTGTTACTTGCTTCTCCATGTAATCCGGCCATGGGTCAGATCGTAGGGAGACATTTGAACGGTTACTTTGTCACCGGGCAGGATTCGAATGAAGTTCATTCGAAGCTTGCCGGAAATGTGGGCCAGAATGATGTGTCCGTTGCCAATGTCAACATTGAACATAGCATTCGGCAATGCATCGGTAACGATGCCCTCAATCTCGATTACGTCGTCTTTTGCCAAGTTTATAAACCTCCTAGGTCGTTCGCTTGCATGTCTCGGCTTAAGTAAGCCAAGTCTCTTCGTAATTCGCTGTTGAGCACTTTGTCGCCTAAGCGAAGCTTTTGGGCAACTCTGGTCTCAGAGCGAAGGACTTTACGCACATGTTTGTGCTTTTTCTGCTTTGGTTTCTCAAGAGTGCGGCCCTTTCCATCCGCAAGGGTCAGATACTGCCGGTCACAGCCAATTACATAGTATAACCGGCCTTTGTCATGCCCTGCGGTGGAAATTACCACATCCGAAATGGTTATATCCGGTTGTCCTGGGTCCATTGTCATAGTCCTTCGGTGACGGTGAGTATTTCCGGCTCGCCGTCGGTGATGAGTACAGTATTTTCATAGTGGGCCGAGAGCTTGCCGTCGGCGGTAACAGTCGTCCAGCCGTCCTTCAGGACGCGGACATCGGCTACGCCTTCGTTGACCATAGGCTCAATCGCCAAGGTCATGCCGGGAAGCAATCTGGGACCACGGCCGGCGGGCCCATAATTGGGCACCTCAGGCTCCTCGTGAAGCTGTGCGCCAACGCCGTGACCTACGAAAGAACGCACAACTGAAAAACCGTTAGACTCCACATACGCTTGTACTGCATGGGAGATGTCGGAGACTCTGTGTCCCCGGGTGGCAAAGCGGATACCTTCATAGAAGCTCTGCTTTGTCACATCCATGAGCTTTTGTGCTGTGGCACTTACCGCACCACAGGGGAAGGTCGCTGCGCAATCGCCATGAAAGCCCTGATAGTAAGCTCCTACATCAATGGAAACAATGTCTCCCTCTTGCAGCACATACCCTCCGGGGATTCCGTGGATCACCGTGCTGTTGACGCTGATGCAGGCACTGGCAGGATAGCCGTGATAGTGCAGGAACGACGGTTTTGCGCCCTGACTCACGATGTAATCGTGTACGGCCTTATCGATATGCTTCGTAGATACGCCGGGCCTTACCATTTCCCCTGCCAAAGCACGGGCTGCCGCGGTAATTTTACAGGCCTGACGCATGATACTAAGCTCTCGTTCATTTTTGATTGCGATCATGCCTTCGCTCCTATTGCTGCAAGGATATCGCGATTGGCACCTTCGATGGACTGGTTGCCTTCCACAAGCCGAAGCTTGCCCTTGGCAGCGTAATACTCCTTCAGCACTTCGGTGGAGGCGTGGTACACATCCAGACGCTTGCGAACCGTTTCCGGTGCGTCGTCCTTGCGGATAACCAGCTCTCCGCCGCAGCTGTCGCAGATGCCCTCAGCTTTGGGAGGATTGGCGACAATGTGATAGCTCGCGCCGCACTTGGCGCAAACCCGACGGCCGGTCATACGGCCTTCGATCACAGCGTCATCGATCTCAATGGAAACCACATGGTCGATTCTCACGCCCTTGGCGTCCAGCGCCTCAGCCTGGGCCAAGGTGCGGGGCACCCCGTCCAGGATAAAGCCGTTGGCGCAATCCGGCTGAGCCACCCGGTCCGCTACGATGCTGAGAATCAGCTCGTCGGGAACCAGCAGGCCGCCGTCCATGTAGGTTTTTGCTTGCATGCCCAGCTCGGTGCCATTGGCAATGGCCTCTCTGAGCATATTTCCCGTGGAGATAGAGGGAATGGAAAGCTTCTCAATGAGCAGCTCAGCCTGAGTTCCCTTACCGGCGCCGGGTGCGCCTAACAGGATCAAATTCATTTCCTGCCTCCGCTTAGTCCAGGAAGCCCTTGTAGTGACGCATCAGCATCTGAGCTTCCAAAGCCTTCACGGTCTCCAAAGCAACACCTACAACGATGATGATGGAAGTACCGCCGATGGACAGATAGCGAACCGCGGGCAGCATCTTACCGGCAATCAGAGGCAGCAGAGCTACCACAGCCAGATAAACAGCGCCGAAGACCACGATCTTACCAATGACCTTCTTGATGAAGTCACCGGTGGGCTTGCCGGGACGGAAGCCGGGAATGAAGCCGCCGTTCTTCTTCAGGTTGTTGGAAATTTCCACAGGATCGTACTGAATCTGGGCGTAGAACCAGCTAAAGAAGAAGATCAGGATGAAATAGAAAATGATATACACCCAACTGGTGGACTTGGAAATGTTGATCAGGAACTGAACAAATCCGTTTTTAGAAGTACCGTTGGGGTTGGTAAACTGCAGAATGGTGGGCAGGATGGAAGCGATGGACTGGGCAAAGATGATGGGCATAACACCGGACATAGCCACCTTGATGGGCAGGTTGGTGTTCTGACCGCCGTAAACCTTGCGGCCAACCACGCGCTTGGCATACTGAATGGGAATGCGGCGCTCGGCATCGTTGATGAATACAATGAATACCACCAGAGCCAGCAGACCGATGGTTACCAGAATGCCCTGCCACCAGGTCATCAGAGAACCCATGGCCCGGAAGGAAGCGGGCAGACCGGCCAGAATGTTGGCAAACAGGATCATGGAGATGCCGTTGCCAATACCGTGCTCGGTGATTTGCTCACCCATCCACATAACGATGGAGGAACCGGCGGTGAAGGCCAGGATGATAACCAACGCAGGGGCAAAGCCCTGGCCGTCAGAAGTCAGCAGAGAACCGAACTGGGTATTCTGGATCATGGTGTAGTAGCCATAGCCCAAAAGGATTGCCAGAGCTACCGTGGTGTAGCGGGTGATGTTGTTGAGCTTCTTCTTACCTTCCTCGCCGCCGTCCTTCGCCATACGCTCCAGAGCGGGAATGGCTACGGTAAGGAGCTGGATGATAATGGAAGCGTTGATGTAGGGCTGAATGCCCAGAGCCAGGATGGAAGCCTGGGAGAAGGCAGAGCCGGACATCATGTCGAACAGGCCGAAGATGGTGTTATTGGTAAACGCGTCCATAGCACCCTTCAGCAGGTCCTGATTCACAAAAGGCACACGAACCGCGCTGCCAATACGGTAGATCAGCAGAATCATCATGGTGAACATGATTTTTTTCCGCAGCTCAGGGATTCGCCATGCGTTTCTAACAGTAGAAAGCACTTAGATCACCTCGGCCTTTCCGCCTGCCTGCTCAATCTTAGCGATTGCAGACTCAGAGAAAGCCGCTGCCTTAACAGTGAGATTCTTAACGGTGAGGTTGCCGTTGGACAGCACCTTCAGACCGTTGGGGCAATCATGAATGATGCCCTTTTCAATCAGGGCTGCAGCGTCAACTACAGCGCCATCCTCAAAGCGGTTCAGAGCAGCTACATTGATAGCGGTCAGGGGCTTCGCATAAATATTGTTGAAGCCACGCTTGGGGATGCGGCGAGCCAGAGGCATCTGGCCGCCTTCAAAGCCGGCGCGAACCTTGCCGCCGGAGCGAGCCTTCTGGCCCTTGTGACCACGGCCACCGGTCTTGCCGTTGCCGGAGCCATGACCACGGCCCTTACGCTTACCTACCTGGGTAGAACCCTCGACAGGAGAAAGCTTAGAAAGTTCCATAATTGGTCTCCTCCTTATTCTACTTCGGTGACCTGCAGCAGGTAGCCGATCTTAGCGATCTTGCCGCGAGTCTGGGTGTTGTCGGGCTGGATGGTGACCTGGCCGATCTTGCGAAGGCCCAGAGACTCGGCGGTAGCGATATGCTTTTCCAGACGACCGTTCAGGCTCTTAACCAGGGTAATTTTCAGGTTTGCCATGTTAATTGCCCTCCTTAACCGACGATTTCTTCCACGGTCTTGCCGCGGATAGCAGCCACCTGCTCGGGGCTGCGCAGAGATTTCAGGCCCTCCATGGTGGCCTTCACCACATTCTGGGGGTTGTTGGAACGCAGGCACTTGGAATAGATGTTCTTGATGCCAACAGCGTCCATAACGGCACGGACAGCACCGCCGGCGATAACGCCGGTACCTACGGGAGCGGGCTTCAGCAGCACGGTGCCGGCGCCGAAGATACCCATGGCCTCGTGGGGAATGGTGTCACCCGCCAGAGAAACCTTGATCATGTTCTTCTTGGCATCGGCAATGCCCTTCAGGATCGCTTCGGAAACTTCCGCAGCCTTGCCCAGGCCGTAGCCGACAGTACCCTTGCCGTCGCCAACAACGACCAGAGCGGAGAACTTCATGACACGGCCGCCCTTAACGGTCTTGCTGACGCGGTTCAGGTAAACGACCTTCTCAATGAGCTCGGGAGCTTCATTGTTAGGAGTCTTATTGTAAGCCATTTCTTTTCCTCCTCTACCTTAGAACTTGAGGCCGCCTTCGCGGGCGCCTTCAGCCAGAGCAGCTACACGGCCGTGATATACATAGCCGCCGCGGTCGAATACGACCGTTTCGATGCCCTTTTCCTTAGCACGCTCGGCGATTGCCAGGCCTACCTTCTTTGCAGCTTCTGCATTGCCGGTAGCACCTTCAAAGCCCTTCTCCAGGGTGTTGGCGGAAACCAGAGTCACACCATTGACATCGTCAATGATCTGAGCATAGATGTTGGCATTGCTGCGGAAAACATTCAGACGGGGGCACTCGGGGGTGCCGGAGATCTTGCCGCGAACACGGACATGCCGCTTCAGGCGCAGAGCCTTCTTATTGATTTTGCTGACCATTTTGGCACACCTCCATTACTTCTTGCCACCGGTCTTACCAACCTTGCGGCGGATAACTTCGGTGGTGTACTTGATGCCCTTGCCCTTGTAAGGCTCGGGGGGACGCTTACCGCGGACTTCAGCGGCAAACTGGCCAACGGCCTGCTTGTCAATACCGCGGATAATGATCTTGTTGGGGGCGGGAACTTCGATGGTGATACCGGGAATCTCGTCCACGATCACCTCGTGGGAGAAGCCCAGACGCATAACCAACTGGTTGCCCTTCTTCTCGGCACGGTAGCCAACGCCGTTGACTTCCAGCTCCTTGGCATAGCCCTTCTCAACGCCCTCTACCATGTTGTGCAGCAGCGTGCGGCTCAGGCCGTGCAGGGACTTGTGCAGGTGCTCCTCGTCAGGGCGGTCAACGATCACAGTGTTGCCTTCCTTCTTGATGATCATATCAGGATGGAAGCCGTAGGTCAGGGTGCCCTTGGGGCCCTTTACGGTAACAACGTTGTTATCGCTGATGTCTACAGTGACATTTGCCGGAATCACAACCGGCTTCTTACCAATTCTAGACATGGTGTTTCCTCCTTACCAAACGAAGGCCAGAACTTCGCCGCCAATGTGCAGCTCGCGAGCCTTCTTGTCGGTCATAACGCCCTTGGAAGTGGAGACGATGGCAATGCCCAGGCCCTTCAGGACATGGGGAACCTCGTCGGCACCGGCGTAAACGCGAAGACCGGGCTTGGAAACACGGCGCAGGCCGGAAATAACCTGCTGCTTCTTGGCCAGATACTTCAGAGTGATGTGGATAATGCCCTGGTTGCCGTTGTCAACGATGGAGTAGGCCTTGATGTAGCCCTCGTCCAGCAGGATCTGAGCAATGGCCTTCTTCAGGTTGGAAGCGGGGACATCCACGGTGTCGTGCTTTGCAGAGTTGGCGTTCCGGATGCGGGTCAGCATATCTGCTACGGGATCGGTGATTTGCATGTTAATATCCTCCTTATAGAAGTTACGGGCTTAACCCGTTAAGATTTGGGGGTATCCGGGGAATGCGAGCAGCGAAACTGCTGCCCCATCTTCCCAGGACGAACCAAATCATTTTTACATTAAAACTTACGAAACCTTACCAGCTGGCCTTGCGAACGCCGGGAATCTGGCCCTTGTAGGCCAGCTCA
>JBJDYH010000242.1:0-2211 GCA_051867135.1 Faecousia sp.
TGGGCGACCACCGCACCTATGACCATCTGCTGGCCATCCGCGCCGTCACCACCGATGACTTCATGACCGCCGACTGGGCCAGAATCCCCTATGATCTGTTGGCTAAGGTCTCCAACCGCATCACCAACGAGGTCAAGCATATCAACCGCGTGGTCTATGACATCACCTCCAAACCCCCCGCAACGGTGGAGTGGGAATAATTTCAGAGAGACCGTAAAGTCTTGAAAATCAAGGACTTTTGACCGTATGAACCCCTCCGTGGCAAAGATTTTGCAACATTTTTCTTTTTTTAATGATAAAGAGCTAACTGATTTTGATTAAGCCAGTTAGCTCTTTTTCTATCGAAAAAATGCATTGTATTAGCTGATCTACAATGCCCTGATGATATATGGGGACATGATACTAAACGACGAGCCTGAAACCAATTTGAAAACCTTGACCGAATATAAATCTTTGGATAGTTGGTGGCAGCGGCAGGGAAATTGATTTCTCTTTGTCTCATTTTTTTGATGCAAATTCTATTTACCATTTTTGAAAAACTGTTGATTTTGGTAATCAATATGGGTATACTATCATTGCGAGGTGTTAAGCGGTGAAATTGATTGATCGTAAACAGTATTTAGATAAGATGATTAGTGTAATTGGAACGCCGGACATCAAGGTTATTACTGGCGTTCGTCGTAGTGGCAAATCCAAGTTGCTTGAAGCATTTAAGGATTATATTGAAACAGAATGCGCGGATTATAACATCATCCATATAAACTTCAATCTGCCGGAATTTGACTATTTGCTTGAGTATAGACCCTTGTACGATTATGTAAAGGCTCAGTATATCAAGGGAAAGCAGAACTTTGTCCTCATTGATGAAGTGCAGATGTGCGCTGATTTTGAAAAAGCCATCAACGGCCTTCATGCCATGGAGAAATTTGATATTTATATCACCGGCTCCAATGCGTTCCTGTTAAGCTCCGACCTTGCTACGCTGTTTACCGGAAGAACATTTGAAATCAAAGTATTTCCGTTCTCGTTTAGTGAGTATATGCTGTATTTTGGATATAGCGACAAGTATGCTGCCATGGACAAATACATGATCGAGGGTGGCATGTCCGGTTCCTATCTGTACAAGGATCAAGAAGCGAAATACGATTACATTGCCGATGTGTTTGATACGCTGATTGTGCGGGACATCCGTAAAAAATACAAAATTCGCAATATGCAGCTTATGGATCGCCTGGTGGATTTCTTGATGGATAATATCTCGAGCTTAACTTCGGCAAGAAGCATTAAGAATGCATTCAGCGGAATTCAAGAAAAGGTCAACCATGTGACGATCAGTTCCTATATGCAATATCTGTGCAACGCCTTTGCTTTTTATAAAATCCGCAGATATGACATTAAGGGGAAGAAATATCTGTCCAGCAACGATAAGTATTATTTGAGTGACCATACCTTCCGGTACGCAAAGCTAGGTACAAAAAACATGGATTACGGCAGAATCCTTGAAAATATCGTTGCAATTGAACTGCTGCGCCGTGGCTATGAGGTCTATGTCGGTGTGCTTTACAAAAAAGAAATTGATTTTGTTGCCATCAAGCGTAACGAAAAAGTCTATATCCAGGTATCCGATAACATTAGCGACGAAAAAACCTTTGAGCGAGAGGTATCCCCTCTGCTGCAGATCAAGGATGCCTATCCAAAGATGGTTATTGCCCGTACACGCCACAACGAATATCAATACGAGGGAATTAAAATCGTTGATATTGCAGACTGGTTAACAAATTGAATTGTGATTTACAAGAGGATTTCACGCGAAAAGTAATTATCGAGTGCGATAACTGTGGCAACAAGAATGAAATAACGCCTGAAACAATTGGAAAAGTACTGAAAACGAAGCAAAAACAGAAAAGTACAATGCTGAAGTTGCAGCATATAACAGGGCATTAGCTGAATAAATTAAATTGTTTAAGCAATAAGTTTTTACAATGAGTGGGAATGATTGCACAAACCCCGGCTGCTGCGTTTTTCGCAGCAGTCGGGGTGAATTTTTCAATGTGTTGATGGGTTGCGCCCGTAGGGAATGCATTTATGCATTCCGCTTTTCGTTACAGGATAATGCGGAACGGATGAATCCGTTCTGCGGGGTGACTTTGCTATCTGTGCTGCTGCTTTCTTTTCTGGTACGAAAGCATCCTCCTGCGCTCCTCTTTGATG
>JBJDYH010000243.1:0-9325 GCA_051867135.1 Faecousia sp.
ACCGCTTGCTGGTTGCCGATGTATATTCCAAGGATAATACCATCAACGCGACGGATGCCACCCAGATCAAGCGCCATTTCAGCGGCAAATCCTCCGTATTTACCGATTTCGCATAATCACCCACCCGCCCCCAAAGGCTCACACCTTTGGGGGCGCATTTCATATCCCCAAAACCGCCGCACCAAATAAATGCCTGTAGGGGAGGCGTTTCGCCTCCCGCTGCGTTGCACCATCGGGACGGGGAACCCGTCCCCTACTGAGAGGGCATACCTGCGGCGGTGGGTTCTGGGTTTCGGGCCGGTCAAGACCGGCCCCTACAAAGGTGCGCAGGGCACCAGCGTTTCGTATGCACAGACCGTGAAACCTTGCATAAACTGGGGTATAAGCGACTTCGCTTATCTCCAAAATGAATCAGGAGGTATCACCATGTCTGAACAATGTCAGGAGCTGCTGCGCTGCGATCCTCAGGATTTGCGGCAGGCAATCTCCATTCACACAGGAAAAATTACGGACAGTTGCCGGGATAAGGACTGCATTGAGGATTTGCGCGTCTATCTGACCCACGGCTCCCAATGTATTCTGAATACCTGTGCCAGCGCCAAGGTTCGCTCGGCAAAGCTGCTGTACGCCTACATCGATGTGGAGCCGGTGGCATTTGACAGAAACCACTATTGTATTGATGTCACCTTCTACTATCAGGTACTGGCGGATGCTCTGGTAGGAGCGACCCGCCCGGCTACCCTGTACGGCCTTGCCGTCTTTTCCAAGCGGGCGGTGCTTTGTGGGGAAGAGAGCAAAGCCCACATCTTCACCAGCCAGACCCGTCTGGGCAGCCCCGACTGCCCGACCCTGCGCTCTGCCAACCTGCCTACGGCGGTGGTAGAGGTGCTGGACCCCATGGTTCTTTCTTCCAAGGTACGCCAGAGCGGCGACTGCGAGGGGCAAGACCCAATCTGCCAAATCCCCTGCGCTGTACAGAACTTTTTCGATGAAGAACTGGTAACCTCCGGGGAGCAGCGGCGGCTGTATGTTACCTTGGGTCAGTTTTCCATCATTCGTCTGGAACGGGATGTCCAGCTTGTGGTTCCCGTGCTGCAATACAGCATCCCCACCAAGGAGTGCTGCGAGACCCCCGGCTGCGGGGAAGACCCTTGCGAGATGTTCAGCCGGATTCCGTTCCCGGAAAAACAGTTTACCCCCACTGGCTGCGACAAGCAAAACGAATGTGGCTGCGGCTGCAGCACGCAATCCAGTGAATAAAAAAAGCGAGCCGGAGATTCTTCTCCGGCTCGTTTCCTTAGTTTATCCCCGCATTAAGCGGCGGCGGGCAATGTTGATGGTACCCTCCTGCATATGGCTCAGCCATTTCAGGCTCTTGCCGCAGCCGATGGCTACGCAGGAATCAGGGTCATCCGCTATATGGCAGGCAATCCCGGTGCGCTCGGAAAGCACCTGATCCATACCCCAAATCTGGCTTGCGCCGCCGGTAAGGGTAATGCCATTGATGGCAATATCACCCACCAGCTCAGGGGAGGTCATTTCCATGACGGACAGCACCTCGTCGGCAATCTGCCGGGCGGGGCGCTGCAGCACACCCAGAATTTCGCTGGAATACAGGGTAATTTCGTGGGGCATACCGGTCTTGGCATCCCGGCCCTTGGCAATCATGGAGATATCCTCAGGGCGGGGCGCTACGCAGCCAATCTGGATTTTAATCTCTTCTGCAGTTACCTGACCGATCACCACGCCATGCTGGCGGCGGACATACCGGGCAATGGCTTCATCGAAGGCATCGCCGGCTACGGTCAAAGAGGAGGAAACGGCAACGCCGTTCATGCTCAGCACGGCGATATCCGTGGTGCCGCCGCCGATATCCACAACCATGTGCCCGCTGGGGCCGGAAATATCCAGACCCGCACCCAAAGCCGCAGCCAAAGGCTCCTCAATCAGATATACACGGCGAGCGCCGGCTTCAATGGCGGAGTTGATAACGGTACGCTCCTCAACCTCGGTAATGCCGCTGGGTACGCACACGACCACTCTGGGCTTGGGGGTAAACAGGGAAGAACCCATAGCGGTCTTGAACATGACTTGCAGCATCTTTACGGTCATTTCCTGGTCGGAGATTACGCCGCCCCGCAGAGGCCGCATAGCCACCACATTGCCGGGGGTTCTGCCCAGCATATTCCGGGCTGCGGCACCTACCTGCAGAATTTTGCCGGTGTTCTTGTCCATGGCGACCACAGAAGGCTCACGGACAACAATGCCCTTGCCTGAGGCATAAATCAATACATTGGCGCTGCCCAGGTCTACACCCAGGTCAGTAGCTATAAAGGGAAGTTTCATAAGTATCACCTATCGTTCGTAGTTTTCCAAGCGGAGCTTCAGGCCGGAATAGCGGCGGCCCACTCTTGCGTTTTGGGTCATAAAGTTTACGGTTTCCTCCCGCCCTACCAAAATCAAAAGCTCTCTGGCTCTGGTAATGGCGGTATAGAGCACGCTGCGGTTGAGCAAATACTGGGAGCCGCCCCATACATTCATCACCACAGCCCGGTATTCCGAGCCTTGGGCCTTGTGTACGGTCATGGCATAAGCAGGCTCCAGCTCATTCAACTGGGTAAAATCGTATTGGGCCTGCTTATCGTCGAATACCACCGTAAGGGTCTCCGATGCGGTATCGATTTCCGTAAGGATGCCGATATCGCCGTTGAACACCCCGGTTCCCACAGCGGTGCCATCCAGCTTTTTCCACATTATATCATAGTTGTTGCGAATTTGCATCACCCTGTCGCCCTCACGGAAGGAAAATTCCCCGAATTTTCGCTCTTTTTTTTCGTTTGCGGGGGGATTGAGGGCGCTTTGCAGGAGACGATTCAGGCTCCAAGTCCCCACGCCCCCTTTTCGGGTAGGGGTAAGCACCTGAATTTGGTCAGAGGGAATGCCCATATTATTCGGAAGCCTGCGAAGACACAAATCCCGAATGGTGGCGGCAACCTCTTCCTCGCTGCGGCAGGGGAGGAAGAAAAAGTCCTTCTTCCGCTCCCGAAGCTGGGGCAGCTCCCCTTGGTTTACCCGGTGGGCGTTCATAACGATCAGGCTTTCCTGAGCCTGACGGAAAATCTCCGTAAGACGGACGGAAGGCAGCACTCCGCTGCGAAGACAGTCGTAGAAGGGGAAGCCCGGCCCTACCGGGGGAAGCTGATCCGGGTCGCCAACCAAAATCAGCCGTGCGCCTTGGGGGATGGCTGCCAATAAACTGTACAGCAGGGAAATGTCCACCATGCTCATTTCGTCTACAATCACCGCGTCGCACCGCAATGGAGAGGAAGCGTCCTTGGCAAAGAACATTTTTCCGGTATGAGGATCAATGGTGGCTTCCAGCAGACGGTGGATGGTGGAAGCGTCTCGCCCGGTTACCTCGCTGATGCGCTTGGCGGCGCGCCCTGTGGGGGCGGCTAACAGCGTTTTCAGCCCCATTTGGTCAAACAGGGAAAGGATGCCTTTCAAAATTGTGGTCTTGCCGGTGCCCGGGCCGCCGGTAATGAGCAAAATCCCTTTTTGAGCAGCCTGACGGATGGCAGCCTCCTGCCGGGGGGAGTAATCAATATCGCTTTCCTCGGCGCAGCGGCGCAGAAGCTTTTCCAGAGCGCGGGGCGCTTCGTAGGGGAAAGCGGCCATGCGGGAAAGAAGCTGGGCGCTGACAGTCTCCGCTTCGTAAAGCTCCGGCAGGTACAAGACGGAGATGTCCGCCAGATTATCCGCAACCAGCAGCCCCGCTTCCACAAGACGGTCGATACCGTTTTCGCAGGTTTCGCTTCTTACAGTCAGAAGCTGGGCGGTGGCTTCCACCAGCTTATTCCGGGGCAGGAAGCTATGGCCTGCGTTGAGATTGTATTTCAGCTCAAAAATCAGCCCGGCCTCCACTCTCCGGTTGTCCTCAGCGGATACGCCCAATTCTATGGCAAACCGGTCTACAGCGGCAAAGGGCGCTTCCAGACTATCCTCCATAAGCAGATAGGGGTCATCGTATAAAAGCTCAATGGTCTGCTCACCATATACCTTATATGTACGCACGGCAAGGTCTGCCGGGAGCTGATGGAGGGTAAAAAACTCCATAATCTGCCTGACACCTACCTGCAAGCGGAAGGCTTCCCCGATGGCCATTGCCTTTAGGCCGGAAATACCGGGAACTTCTGCCAGCCGCTGAGGCTCCCGCTCCATAATCGCCAGAGTCTCCGCTCCAAAATGTTCCACAATCCGGGCGGCGGTCTTCGGCCCAATGCCCTTGATTACCCGGGAGGAGAGGTAGGTAAGAATTTCACCCGTAGTCTGGGGGAGCATTCGCTCCAAAAACTCTGCTTCAAACTGCTTGCCGTAGCTGGGGTGGCTGCTCCACGCGCCGGTTACCATCAGCTTTTCCCCCACAGAGGGCATGGGGATGGTACCCACCACCGTTACGGTCTGCCCGCCGTCTGTTGCCAGCCGCAGCACGGCATAGCCATTGTCATAGTTCTGGTAAACAATGGCGCCTATGGTGCCCTGTATGATTTCCGATTCCTGCCGCATAGGCCCACCTCCCCAGTTTATACTATTATACGAATATCGGTTTTCACCAACCGCTCGATAAATTGAAATTTGCGCACAAATTGTAGGGGCCGATGCCTACATCGGCCCGTTCCCAATGTTGCGCGGTCGCCGCAGTTTTGTAGAAACACGATTCTGCTTCCCGCGGGCCGATGTGGGCATCGGCCCCTACAAACAATCTATTAAATTCCAGTTTATCTCTTGGCTGAGCAATGGCTATCAGCATATACCATTATAATACTATACAATGGGGAAAAAGGGAAGTCTTTTCTTTATTTCGAGGGAAAAGACGGTTTCTTCCTGCATTTTCCAAGGGAAACAGGGATATCGATATTATACTAACTCTTAATTAAAATCTTTCATATCAGCTTGGTCTATTGGTGCAATACTTCGTTATCGTCACTTGCCATACATACAGTATGGCGGCGCTCCTCTGCCTCGTCTTGCGCCAATATCCCTACGCTGCTGATGAAATCTTTTAATTAAGAATTAGTGAAAAACTATCCACTTGTTAAAAATGCCGAAAAGTTTTTGCACTTTTTGTAAAGGTTACGCATTGCAACGGGCAAATTGTTGGGGTATAATAGGATAGTTAAATTGGCGATTGTAGTGTCGAGGTGATATCATGAAGGATTTAGGGCTGCTCACATGGCTGACGCAGCTTGGAATATCCGTCGCTGTGCCTTTGGCGGGCTTTGTGCTGCTGGCGGTATGGCTGCGGGATCGGTTCGGCTGGGGCGCATGGGTCATCTGGGCAGGAATTGTTCTGGGTGGTTACTGCGCGTTTCAAGGGCTGCGAAGCTCCCTGCGGACAATGGAACGGTATCTCGGCAAAGACAAAAAGGATACGCCCCAGAAAATATCCTTTAATGACCACGAATAGGAGCAGCCTATGGACTCTCGAAAAGTTGTTTTATCGGAAACCTTGCCGGTAGCCATCGGCGAAGTTATCTGCGTTGGCCTGATGCTGGGCGTATTTGCCCTGCTGGATCGGTGGAACCAGTCGGTATGGCTGGGCGGCATTGTGGGCGGCGTTATTGCCGTTGCGAATTTCTTCTTTATGGCGGTTACTACCAGTCTGGCGGCTGACCGGGCTGCGGCCGGTAATGTTAAGGGTGGCCAGGGGCTGCTTACCGCATCCTTCCTACTGCGCTATGTGG
The DNA here is from genome assembly GCA_051867135.1 of Faecousia sp. Lineage (GTDB taxonomy): Bacteria > Bacillota > Clostridia > Oscillospirales > Oscillospiraceae > Faecousia. The sequence goes on from JBJDYH010000243.1 coordinate 5,745, forward strand.
CGCTGTTTGCCCTGCTGTTTGCCGCGGTGAAGAGCGGATACTGCGATGTATTTGCCACGGTGATCCCTCTTGTTTTTGTGAGACCCGTCCTTACAATAGGCGAATTTTTCCGAAAGAAAGGTGATGGAGCCAATGGATAAACTCAATGTTAGCGGCGCGTATATCTACTTTCAAATTCACATTGGCGGTGTTACCATCAATGTGACCCAGACCATGCTCTCCGTGCTGCTGGTGAGCATCCTGATGATTACTGCCTCTATCCTCATTGGCAAAAATATCAGCAAGCGCCCCGGCAAGGTGCAGGTCTTGGTGGAAAAGGGCGTTACCATGCTGTACAATCTGGTACGCGAAACCATGGGCGAGCACAATGCCCATTGGACGCCTTATATCGGCACCATTTTCCTCAGCTCCATTCTTGGCTCTTACATTGGTATGCTGGGCTTCTTCCGCTCCTCTACGGCAGACTTGAGTGTAGTTCTGGTATGGGCGCTGATGACTACCGCCATTATCTGGTACAACAACATTAAAAATAACGGTTTCCTTGGCTGGCTCAAGGGATTTACCGAGCCTATCGTGGTTATGACCCCCATGAACATCGTCTCCGAAATCGCCCAGCCCATTTCCATGGCGTTCCGTCATTTCGGCAATGTGGCAGGCGGCGGCGTCATTACCGCAATTCTGTATCTGGCGCTGAGTATGCTGTCCACGGTGATTATCGGGGCAATATCCGGCACAGCGGTAGTGCCCATTGTGGTTGCGGCGCTGGGGGCGGCGGTGCTGTTTTGGGGCATCAAGCGCGGCAAGCTGTTGTACAGGATTCTGGGCATCGTTTTTGTGGTAGTTGGCATTTTGGGTGTGCTGCAGTATACCGGCATTTTGACCAATGTTCCCATCTTCCAGTTTGGTATTCCTGCGGTTCTTAGCTGCTATTTTGACTTGTTCTCCGGCTTTATTCAGGCTTTCGTATTCAGCCTGCTGAATATGGTGTATATTGCCGGCTCTTGCCCGGAACCCGCTGCCTAATTTTGGGAAATTCTTAAATTTCAACATAAACAAAACACAATTCTTAGGAGGAAAAAATTATGGAATTTATCGTCAAAGCTGCTGCTGCAATCGGTGCAGGTCTGTGCATGGGTATCGGCGCTATCGGCCCCGCTATCGGCGAAGGCAATGCGGTCAGCAAGGCTCTGGAGGGCATGGCCCGTCAGCCGGAAATGGCCGGTACGCTGCGTACCAATATGATTGTTGGCTGCGCCATTACCGAGACTACCGGTATTTACTCCCTGCTGATCTCCTTCCTGATTCTCTTTGCCCTGTAATAACCTCTTATTTCCATCATTCCAAAGGAAAGGAGCGAAGTAAGTGGGATATGAAGCGTTTCTGGGCGTAAATATTTGGACAGCCCTGTTTACTCTGGCGAATACCATTGCCATTTTTTTGGTGGGTAAAAAGTTTCTGTGGAAGCCGATTTTGAAAATGATCGAGGACCGGCAGAATGAGATCGATTCCCAGCTTCAAGAGGCTAAGAATGCCAAAGAAGAAGCCGCAAAGACTGAGGCGGAATATAAGCAGCAACTCCTTGAAGCGCAGGCTGCTTCCGAGCGTATGGTTCGGGAGGCAGTCGCCCGCGCCCAGGGCAGGGAGGAGGAAATCCTCCGTCAGGCCAATATGGAGGCAGTTGCCATCAAGGAGCGGGCCAGCGCGGATATCGCTCAGGAAAAGAAAAAGGCCATCAACGAAGCCAAGGACGAAATCTCCGGCATGGCGATGGCCATTGCTGAGAAGGTTGTGGGCCGTGAGCTGAATGCCGCGGATCAGTCTAAGCTGGTGGACAGCTTTATTGAGGAGCTGGGCAGCGTATGACAGAAGTAGGCGGCGTTTACGGCCAGGCATTGTATGGCCTAGCCCGGGAGGAAAAGCTGGACAAGGCGATTTTGCAGGAGCTTACCGCTTTGAATACCGCTTTTCAGCAGGAGCCGGATTTTCTGCGGCTGCTATCCTCTCCCAATCTTTCCAAGCAGGAGCGCTGCGCTTTGGTGGACAATTCCTTCCAGGGCAGCGTTCAGCCCTATGTGCTGAATTTTATGAAAATTCTTACCGAGCGGGGCTATGCCAAGCAGTTTCCTAACTGCGTGGAAGCCTATCGGGAGCAGTACAATCAGGACAATGGCATTCTGCCTGTTCAGGCAGTTACCGCCCTTCCTCTCACCGAGGCCCAGACGGAAAAGCTCAAGGAAAAGCTGGCCTCCATTACCGGCAAAACCATCGAGCTGACCAACCGGGTAGAGCAAGGGTGTCTGGGCGGTGTTCGCCTCAGTTATGACGGCAAGTGCGTGGACGATACCATCGCCCACCGGCTGGATAATATCCGCAGCTTGCTGAAGAACACTGTACTCTGATCGAAGAAAGCAGGGACACTATGGAATTACGACCCGAAGAAATAACAAAAATCATTCGTAGTCAAATCAAGAACTACGAAAACAAGCTGGAAACCAGCGAGACCGGCGTGGTCATTCTGGTGGGCGACGGCATTGCCAAGGTTTCCGGTTTGGAAAAGTGTATGGCCGGCGAGCTGGTAGAGTTCCCCAACGGCTCTTACGGCATGGCTCAGAATCTGGAAGAGGAAACGGTTTCCATCGTGATTCTGGGCACCGACAACGGCATTAAAGAAGGCGATACAGTCAAGCGTACCGGCCGTGTGGTTTCCGTGCCTGTGGGCAAGGGGCTGATTGGCCGTGTTGTCAACGCGCTGGGTGAGCCCATTGACGGCAAGGGTGTGATCGAAAATGAGGGCTTCCGCCCCATCGAGTCTCCCGCCCCCGGCATTATTGACCGCCGGCATGTGGATACCCCTTTGCAGACCGGTATCAAGGCCATTGACGCCATGATTCCCATTGGCCGTGGTCAGCGTGAGCTGATCATCGGCGACCGCCAGACCGGTAAAACCACCATCGCTACCGATACCATCCTGAACCAGAAGGGCAAGGATGTGATCTGTATTTATGTTGCCATCGGCCAGAAGCGCTCCACCGTTGCTCAGGTGGTTTCCGCTCTGGAAAGAGGCGGCGCTATGAACTACACCATCGTAGTTTCCGCTACCGCTTCCGAGCTGGCTCCCATGCAGTACATCGCCCCCTATACCGGCTGCACCATGGGCGAACACTTTATGCATCAGGGCAAGGATGTTCTGGTAGTATATGACGACCTGAGTAAGCACGCTGTGGCCTACCGTGCCATTTCCTTGCTGATTCGCCGTCCTCCCGGACGGGAAGCTTACCCCGGCGATGTTTTCTATCTCCATTCCCGCCTTCTGGAGCGTGCGGCAAGAATGTCCGACAGCAAGGGCGGTGGCAGCCTGACGGCTCTGCCCATTATCGAAACCCAGGCCGGCGATGTTTCTGCCTATATCCCCACCAATGTTATCTCCATTACCGACGGCCAGATTTTCCTGGAAACCGAGCTGTTCAACTCCGGCGTTATGCCTGCCGTGAACCCCGGTATCTCCGTATCCCGTGTCGGCGGCGATGCCCAGATCAAGGCCATGAAGAAGGTTGCCGGCTCTTTGAAGCTGCTGTACTCCC
>JBJDYH010000244.1:0-9315 GCA_051867135.1 Faecousia sp.
TTGTTTCATACCGCCAGGTTTCCTGCAAGTCGCCGTTAGTTTTGTCGCTTACGTTATTTCTATAGGTATGACTGCTATTTTGCTGTTATACCATAAAATTATTTTTGTTTATCCCTACCATATAAATAATAAAAACTATAATAGGGATAAATGAAAATAATTTTATGGTTTGCGGGGAGCCATCGGCGGGGGGCACCCCCATGAGATTGGGTTGCCGTCTGGCAGGGCAAAGCCCTAAGAAGACTGCTATCCGCATAGGATGGGCCCCAATAATTTTTCCTGAGAATCGGGAAATAGTATTGGGTATATATACGCGAAATAAGGAAATTAATTTGTGTTTTTATCGTTATTACTTCTACATTGTTATCAAAGAAAAAATAAAAAGAGGTAATGAAAATGAAAGCAACTTATCACAATGGCAGAGCAACAAAAGCGGGCTATGCTTTACGCTTGTAAGACTTACAGCACACATGGAAAAGAGCATTGCTCCCAGCACAGAATTAATTATGATGTTTTGTATACCGTCGTTTTAAACGACGTTAGGCAGTTGATTTCTGAAGCTTTTGAAGACGAAGAAAGTACAGCAGATGAAGCTTTCTCCAGATACAACAGCAAAAAACAAAGGCAGATAGAAGCAATAAAAAAGCAGCTCTCAGAAGCAAAAAGCAAACTGGAGCTGATTGATGCGAAAATATTGAAGCTGTATGAAGATAATCTGGAGGGCAAAATCTCCGATGAAATGTTGGGTAGACTGACAGCAAAAATCCAGCAAGAAGAAAAGCAGCTAAACGAAAAAATCCAAGAGCTGGAGCAAAGTCTTATTAAAGAGCAGCAAGGAAAAAAGCAGCACAACGAGTTTATAAAAGCAGTTCAAGAATACAAAGATATTAAAGAACTGACTCCCGAAATTCTACACAAACTTATTAACTTTATTACGGTTCACGAAACTATTACAGATGGAAAAAGAGACATTTCCATTGAAATCAACTACAAGGTTAGACCTTGATTTTTTTCAGTACATTTATTAGGCATTAAGTGCTTCATGCCCTGGGACTTGGCACCGGGGTTATCGGAGCCGTAGCCCTCCAGCAGGTTGACAACGCCCCAAACGCCAAGGCCAGCGCCGAGAGCAATCACGAGGGTCTGCAAAGTGTTGATTGCGGAAGCGAAAAACTGCATATGTACTCCTTTTCTCCGGGTTCATTGACCCGGCCACGAAAAAGCCGCCCTACATGGGGCGGCAGCTACCTTTGGGACAACTTGTCTCGAAGTCCCGATTTATACAAAAGTGTCCGGGTCGTCAAGGTCGTCGTAATTGAGGATGTCCTCGTCCTCGTATACGAGTGCCTCATCCGGCACGGGCACTTCATGCACCTCACATACCTCGTTCAGACCGGGCCGCCTGTTGCGGTTAATCAGCCTGTCGAGGTCAAAGGCGTTCTTTTTGTCGGCCTCAGCCGTGTGCTTGAAATTGGGGTGTTGCTTTAGGTCATACTTGCGGGAATAGAACGGAGGCAGGCCCCGGAGCTGCAAAACGCACCGATCACCGGGCATGGTTGCAAGCTCGCTGGGGGTCATAAGCTCCCGGCCCAGCCGCTGGGTGTTCTGGCTGTAACTTTCGGAGTTGCCCCGTGTCCGGCCATCCGTCTGCATGGAGATCGTGGCCTTGCCCAGCCAGTTTTCGGATATTTCCTTGATAGTGGATGCCTCACGGCCACCAAGAAAAACCACGCTGTCCATGTTGCCCAAGATGGTTTCGGCGTTGTCCTTGTAGATGGCCTTGCACTGTGCCAACTGCTGATAGAACAGGCACAGGCTCACTTCACGGGAGCGGATTACGGCCACCAGCTTTTCAAGCTGCGGCACCTGTCCCGTATTGGCTGCCTCATCCCACAGCACCCGCACATGATGGGGCAAACGCCCGCCGTGTACGTTGTCGGCCCGTTCACACAGCAGATTGAACATCTGGGAAAAGGCCAGCGCCACAAGGAAATTGTAGGTAGGTGTGGTATCGGAAATGGTGAAGAACATAGCGGTTTTCCGATCCCCGATACGGTCAAGCTCCATTTCATCGTAGCTCATAATCTCCCGTAGCTGGGGAATGTCAAAGGGAGCCAGCCGAGCGCCACAGGAAATAAGGATGGATTTTGCCGTCTTGCCGCTTGCTAGCTTGTACTTTTTGTACTGCTTGACAGCGAAGCAATCCGGCTTGCGCTTTTCCAGCCCCATGAACATATTGTCCACGGGATTAAGAAAATCCTCATCGTCCTCTTTGACCTCCATGCCGGAAATCATATCCACCAGCGTATTCATGTTGCGGTCAGCGGGAGCGCCCTCGAAAATGATATAGGCAATCAGAGCGCAGTATAGGAGCGTTTCGGCCTTCGTCCAGAAAGGATCTCCCTCTTTACCGTCACCCTTGGTATTGGCTATGAGGGTATCGACAAACTTTAGGATGTCGGCCTCATTCTTGATGTACGCCATGGGGTTATAGTGCATGGACTTGGAAAAGTCGATACTGTTGAATACCTTAATTTTGTACCCCCGCTTTTGCAGAAAGCCGCCCACTTGATTGAGGACGCCGCCCTTGGGGTCTACGCACACATAGGACGAATGGGCTTGTAATAGCTGGGGCGTGAGCCAGAAGCGGGTTTTGCCGGAGCCAGACGATCCGATGATGCAGCAATTCAGGTTCCGGGCATTGGCAGGGACTTTGGGCCGGGTGTTCATGGTCAGAAACTCCGTCCCGGTCAGAATGACATTGTTTTCAAATTTGGGGTCAATGAAAGGCTTGATGTCCTTTTCGTTACCCCACCGGGCAGAGCCGTATTCCTCGTCACGCCGGAATTTCTTTGCTTTCTTGCTTTTCATGTAGATCAGTAGCCGGAAACCGACAGCGCCCACAATGCCCACAAGCCAGTCCATAGGATTCAGCCCCGGCGCAAGGTCGGCAAATGCCGGGCCGATGGTCTGTCCGATGCCCATGGCTTTTGTGAGGAAATCCGCTCCGGCGGCCATGTGGTAAGCTGTGCTGATTTTGAGAATGACCCAACCGATAAACAAATACGGGATATTGGGCAAAAGAAATTTGCGGATTTTATCTGTTTTCATGCGCCGCCTCCTTCACACGCTCCCGCTTGTGGGGCTTATCCTTGGCAAGCTGGTCTGCACCCTGTTTGAGCTGCTCCCGGATGGGGGTACGCCGGGGCTTGGACTTGTTCAGCACCTTTTTGGAATACTCCGAAAAACAGGCAGTGATGGCATCGGCCTGTCCCGACTTGAAGAACAGCAGATATTTGTCCGGCCCTGCCATATAAAACGCATAGTCCACATTCCATTTCCGGGCCACCCGGTCAAAGGTTTTGGTATCGCCGGACAGCTCAATGCTGTTGGTAGCAACGCCGTGGGCCATGAGCTTTTTGACGCTCTGTTTGCCGTGGGGCGTTTTGCTTGCCCGGTATTCCTTGGCGATCTTACGGCCAACGGCCCGGAGTGCATAGGCAAGGCTCCGGGCTGTCAGTTTACTTGCTTTCATGGAAATTGCGATTGTGCGACGGGAAATGTCCTCATCGACCAGCTTTCATCACCTCCTTGGGACAAATTGTCTCGAAGTATCTACCGATCCTCACGGCCCGGTTTTGGCAGCTTGCGCTCACTCTCCAGCGAGGAACGGTCAATGACTTCCTTAAAAGCGGCCATCTGCTCCCGGATGGAGAGCCTGGGCATGGAGAATACCCGGTGTTCGTCGGGAATATCATCCCGGCCCGTGTAAAGCTCCACAAAGCTGCTATGGTTATCGGCCACATATCCACCGGGGGCGAAGTGGCCGCCGTCATTGATCCGCACATCCCGGCCATATGCCTCATAGTCGATGTAGTCGATCAGATGCTCCGGCACAGTCATGGACTCAAAGTCGAGGATATACATTCGTCCCAAATCTTCCTCGCTATGGATGCCGGAATAAAATTCAAAGCAATCAAGGTTTTGGGTAAGGTTGATTAAGTCCTTCACGCTGCCCGTATATTCGCCAGCGTCTATGACGGCCTCAAACTTTTCCAAATCACTTTGATCCATGTCCGACAGCAGGGCGGCAAGGTAATTCAGCTCGTCGATATTTTCGTACTCACCCAAATGTTCATGCAGCCCCAGCACATCACTATCGAAGCTGGTTATGAAGATTTCCTCATAGCGAACACCGTCCACGCCGATGCGTTTTAGAAGTGCCTGCCCCTCCTCAGTAGTCGTAGGGAATTTCAATGTTTCGCCTACAAGCTGCCCCTCGTTGTATTTACCAAGGTTGGTAATGTAGGCTTCCAGAATAGCGCTCATTGGTCTACCTCCAAAAGAAAAACCTCGGGACAAATTGTCTCGAAGTTACAGGGCCTTTTCGGTTTTCTTCTGGGGCCTTGCCAACTCGGGCGGCTGCTTGGCTTTCCAATCGTCCAGCAGGGCAATGATCTGATCCTTCATCTCACGGGGAGACTTGTCCTTGCCGAAATACTTTTCCAGTTCTGCGCCATTGATAATCACGTTCCGATCCTCCTTTTTCTTTTCCTGTGACAGAATACCGTCGATCACATCCGGGTTGAGCTTGCCTTCCTTATCCAGCTTGCGAAGCTGCTGGGCCTGTGACAGTGAGGGGGTAGACTGCTGGCCCTCAATGGAAATTGCGATATACTGCTGATGCTTGGGCCGGATGAACGAGATCTCCACGGCGGGAGTGAACGCCAGCCCCTTTTCATCCAGCATTTTCTGCAATTCCGGCACAAGCTCAGTCAAGCGGATATACCGCTGCACCTGTTTGTAGTTCATGCCGTTTCGCTCACCGACGATCTCGGTGGAGCGTTTACCAGCGTCCTCGCCCAGACCGGGGCCGCCTTGGTGCTTGATGGCCTCCACCTGCATTTTCAGAGAATTGGCCTTTTCGGTGGGCAGGATTTTTTCTCTGTGCCGCAGGTTATCATCCGTCATGGCAAGGACAGCCTCATCATCCGTCATGTTGCGGACGATACAGGGCATATTGGCAAATCCGGCCAGCTCACTTGCCTTCTGGCGGCGGTGGCCCGCAATGATCTCGTAGCCGCCATCCTCACGGGGACGGACAAGGGCGGGCTGATTGACGCCGCAGGCCTTGACCGACTCCACCAGCCCTTTCATTTCCGAATCGTCACGGACACCGAAAGGATGGTTTTTGAACGGATGCAGCTCGGACAGATTGATATAGACGATCTGCTCCAGCTGGGTAGAACGGGTAGCGTCACGGGGAGCAGCAGACTGCTCCTGTTCGGGTGCCTTGGCCTCCTTGGGCGCTGCCTCCGGCTTCGGGGGAATGGGGGCCTCCTTACCGGGAGCTTTCTTACTTTGGGACATTTTGTCTCGGGGCTGCTTGGGCTTTTCATCCGGAGCTTTGTCGGTTTTGGCCGGACGGCCACGCTTGGGCTTTTCTTCCGTCTGCTCCTTGACGGGCTTTTTCTCCGGCACTGTTTCCTTCTTTGCCGGAACCTTATTTTTTGCTGCGCTGAAATCCAGCACCTTGGGAGCGGGAGTTGCCTTTTCTTCAGGCTGGCTTTCTACCGTGGGAGCGGGCTGCGCTTTCGGTGCAGTTTCCACCACGGGGGCCTGCGGCGCACCTGGAGCCAGCTGCTCCGGCGTTGGGGGCGTGTCCTTGACAGGCTCCGGCTTTTTTTCTTGGGGAGCGTCACCGGGCTTTTCGGCCTCCGGGCCGATGTTCTTTTTATCGTCTGCCATCTTTAACCTCCTTCGTCATGGCATAAAAAAAGACCAGTCAGCAGACTGGCCAGCAATGGGAAACCTCCTTTCGGTTTTGTGTATATGGAAACGCCGCCCATAGTCTCCTCGGGCGATTATTAGAAAGATTTACTATATCCTGCATGCTTGAAAAGAAAAAAGATCTAAAAAGGCAAAAAAATCTAAAAATACTACTTGAACAAAAAATGAAAGAATGGTATATTTAGAGTACATAATTAGCTGGCAGGTGAACGGAAAATTGAATTACACAACGACAATTGACTTTGCAAAAGATGTAAAAAAAGCTATTGATGATTACTGGAAACTTACCCTATCCAAAGAACAAATGGTAGAGAGAGTCGCAGCTTGGTTTGAGAAAGCTGAAAACAGAGGGTTGGCATTACGTGGTGCAACATTTTCTACATCCTTTGCCAAGGTCCTTGGAAAGAAACGCTTATCCACCTTGAAAGAGACATTAAAGACAATCGATGCAGATTTATACAATGAGCTGGACTAAAACGAGGTAGTTGTAATGGTTTTGACAAAAAAAGAAATTATTGATCGTATCAATATCAGCGCACAGCATACATATAAATTTATTGATCCAGTTGATACAGACAATATTCAATCTGCAAGTTACGATTTGACTTTAGGTGATGAATATTATATTTGTTCAGACAAGGATGCTCCCGATATTAAACGATTGGGACCCAACGAGAAAATAACGGTTCCTCCTCGCGCGACATTTTTTGTTATTTCAAAGGAGAAACTCTGTATTCCTTTGGATATATGCGCCAGCGTTTCTCTTGCGTTTGGCTTAATAAAAAAAGGAATCATTTTTGCTGTCCAGCCACCCATCGACCCTGGTTACCATGGAGCAATTGTTGCGTTGCTGCATAACATGTCAGATGAGGAGATCATTTTGGAGCACGGGCGACATATTTTGAATGTTGTTTATTATAAGTTGGAGAGTGCTGTCTCTGCACAAGATGCCTATAAAGGAGCTTATGATGACATTACATTGAAAAAATTTTGCACGGAATCTGTTAAGCATAGTGCTATTGTGCAGTTGACAGGAGAAGCAAAAGCTGCTTGCAAAGAAGCGACAGATGCTTCCCAAAAGGCCGAAAAGGCTTCTTCCGAGGCGAAAGATGCTTCCCATAAAACATTAAGCACAATCATTACAATTATCACCGTCATGTTAGCGGTTTTGACAATTCTTATGACTGCTGCCACCATTTTCCTCTCCCTTCAAGCATTTAAACTGTCTACAAGCACACCAGCTTCTCAAGTTGTACAAGAAGAAACGGCCTACGCCTATACGCAGGAAAGTCTTTATGACACAATTCTATGAGTCTGTTTGGTTATTATTTGTTATGGTGATAAAATGAAAACTATTTGTATAATTGGAGCTGGCCCGTCTGGTCTATTCTGTGCTCACAAGATTCTAAGCGAATATTGCAGTAAGGCCTCCAAAGAGGTTTTTCGTATTGTCATTATAGAAAAAGGTGAAAAACCCTCTGCAAGATCATGCCCAGGTGCTGTTGATGGGGTTTGCAGAAAATGTGATTCTTGTGCGATCCTCTCTGGTGGCGGCGGTGCTGGATTATTTTCTGACGGAAAAATAATCCAGGATCTCAATGTTGGTGGTCACAATGATACTGTCTTTGCGCTTTCTCCAGAAGAAAAAGACGAGTACATTTCGTATATTACACAAACATTGGTAAGCTTTGATGGTGTTTCAACGTACAAAGAGAAACCCTGTGAGGAAATCCAGGAGAATTTCAACAGACAGTTTAGTTCTGTTGATCTGAACGCAAAATATTACAGCGTACTTCATATGGGAAGCTCGAATTTAGCCCATATTTTAGAGGGTTTCATAGGAGAACTAACCAAGGCCTCCTCTGTTGATATTAAATACGGCACAACGGTTACACGCATTGCTCATTTAGAAAACAAGTATAATGTGTATTCTAACGACAATCTGATATGCACTGCCGATTATGTTGTAATGGCCGTTGGAAAAAGTGGTGCATCTTGGCTAAAAGAGACATTGTTGCCTTTAGGCGTTCACTTTAATGAAACTGGTTATTATTTTGGCCTTCGCATTGAAGTTCCTCAAAGGTATTTATCCTCACTTGCCACACTCTCGTTTGATCCCAAGATTTATCGTAAAGTCGATGTTGAGAGAAAAGTTAAAATGCATTGTTTCTGCAGAAAAGGCAATGTGATAATGACAAATTATGAAGATTGTGTTGTTGCAGGGGGTCATTCTCCTTTCACAGAAAACAATCCGCCTTTTAATGAAGAAGAATACGGAAACTTCAATGTTTTGCTATCGTATCCCAAAACTTCCGACTATAAAACACTGCTTGAACGCTTTAAGTCTGCGGCAAATAACTCTTTAATGGTGCAAACTCTTGGAGACTTTAAAGCCAACAAGGCACCTGAAACGCAAAACAATCCAGCATATGATCGCATTAATCAAAGTCAAGCTGGCAATATTCGTACCACTATGAATGACGAGTTTTTCTCAGAAGCATTTCTTGCCTTTATCCATTCTTTGGACCGGATTTTCCCTGGCGTTGGTGATGATAATAATTTGTTATATGGACCTGCGTTTGAATGGTGTATGGATACTGTAGGGGTATCAAAGCATATGGAAACAAATATTCCCAATCTGTTTGCCATTGGAGATGGGGCTGGATTAAGTCAAGGAATAATGTATTCTGCATCTACCGGTATCATTGCGGCAAAATGCATAATAGAAAGAATGAATTCAGATGAAACTTAATCGTGATTTTTATTTGAGATCCGGGCTGTTAGTCGCTAAAGATTTGATTGGAAAACAGTTAGTTCATTGTAGTCCAGAAGGGACGACAAAAGGAATTATTGTTGAGGTTGAAGCATATATTGGCCCTCATGATGCAGCATCCCATGCATTTAACTCTCTCAATACAGAAAGAACCGCCGTACAGTATGATATAGGTGGGTATGCATATATTTATACTATTTATGGGTTACATACCTGTATGAATGTTGTTGCAAATCAAAAAGACTGTCCAGAGGTAGTATTAATTCGAGCCTTGCAACCGACTGATGGAATTGGGTTGATGGAAAAACGAAGGCAAAAGCAATCTATTCGTGATTTGTGTAATGGCCCCGGAAAATTGTCCCAAGCAATGGGCATAACGAAAAAGCACTATGGCGTTGACCTGTGCGGCGACGAATTGTTTATTGAAACTATCGATGATACTGTTCCAGCCATCTCAGCTACAAAAAGGATTAATATTGATTATGCAGGCGAAGCGATCGACTATCCTTGGCGTTTTATTTTGCGTGACAGCAAGTATATCTCTGTCCCTCCACGCAGATAGGTCTCCCGCATATTGAAACGCTCTTTTGCCCGGTTTAGGGGGGTATGTAACCTCTCTAACCGGGAGAGCGCTTGAATGGCATTCAAGAGGTCAGCGGTTCGATCCCGCTTATCTCCACCACGAGTCCTGAAAACCAGTAAACGCTCAACCACCGGTACCTCGCATTACTTCACAAGATGTGCGACAATGG
>JBJDYH010000245.1:0-9310 GCA_051867135.1 Faecousia sp.
GGCGGCCTCGGGACTTTCACCCTATAGAATGTGCGCTCACCGGGCGCACCAGACAGCGCCGGTGAGGGCTTGCCCTCACCGGCTTTTGCTTGGGGTTGTTTTCGTTTAGCGAACTACGCAGGAACGGCTATAGATATAGAACTCCTCCTGACTGGGGCGGTGGGCCTTTTCCTTGGGCGGGAAAGCGGCATCAAAGGCCGCCACGGCATCGGTATCGGCGCAGCACTCGGCGGCATCGCAGTCAATAAAGTGCCAGTTCTTCCCTGCCAGTACGCCGGGAACCAGCTCCTTTACCAGCAGAGCCGTGGGATAGAAACCCTCCATGTCCACGCCCAGCTTTTTGCAGCTCACAAAGCCCCGGCCTACATAATTACCGGGGTTGCCGAAAATAGCCACGGTATCGTAGCCCATTTCCAGAGCCTTGGCAAAAGAATGCTCAATCAGCGCCTTGCCGCCGCCCTGCCGCTGGTATTCCGGCAGAATGCAAAGGGGGCCAAAGGAAAGAATATCCTTCTTCTGCCCGTCAATGCTGACAAGGGTGGTCTTATAATACATGATGCTGCCGATGATATGGCCGTCTTTTTCCAGCACAAAATCCAGCTCCGGGATAAAATCCGGGTGGTTTCTCAGGTTGTGGGCATAGAAATGCTCGTCGCAGCCGGGTTTGTACACATTCCAGAAGGCTTCCCGGTTCAGGTTTTCTACTGCCTTATAGTCTTTCTCGGTTTCTAAACGAATCGTCAAATGGTTCATTGCTTTTCATCCTTTCAAAAATGTTGACGGCAAAATTGAGAGGAATTGGGGAGAAATGTATTTCCAACCCTCTCAAAGGGCGGATACAATCTCCAAGGTGTTGTTCTTCTTCAAACAGCATTCTCCAAAAAATGTATTCAGGCTCGCCTGCCGCCCCAGAGGAAACGCAATGGAATCCGGCGCTGAGGCGTTTTTCTGCCTGTAAGTATAGTATAGTATCATTTTTCCATTTTTTCAAGTTGATATCTGCACTTTGGCGTATTATAATTGGGGTAATCAGAAATATGCTTATTGGTTTTCTCTGTGAAACGATAAATTGGAATTTGGCGGGGTGTGGATTGGGTGAATGTAGGGGGCGATTGAGAACATCGCCCCGCAGAGAGCACGACGATGCTTCTACGGAACTGCGGCGAATCCGTAACACCCCAACGGGCCGATGTGGGCATCGGCCCCTACGGGCACCCATTTTGTTCAGCGCTAAATTTCAATTTATCGTGCTGGAGATTAAGACGATATGCATTTCAGAAAAAAGAGGAACTCCAATGAGCATAGACAGAAAGCGCTCAAACAAGGAAAAATTTTGGCTTCGGCGGTTTTTGGATTGGTTATTCTCCGTATCCTACGAGGAGGAGGAAACGCCCTGTCCCGCTCCTCCGGAAAAGCTGCCGCCGAAAGATACAAACCATCAGCCCCAAGGAACGCTCTACCGAATGCTGAGCAGCCGCCCAAAGCTGCTTTCCGGCAATATGGGCAGCGCCAAAAGCAGCCTTGCGGTATACAATTACTGCGGCGTGGTTTTCTACAAAGCGGATACGGTATACCACTACATAAACCCCGGCTTGGATATTCGGGTAGGTGACCGGGTGCTGGTGCCGGTACATATTCACGGCGGTACGGAAATGGCAGAGGGGATGGTTGTTTCCAGCGGCGAGTATCTTGCTGAGTGTGTTCCCTACCCGGTTCATCAAACCAGCCTGATTGTCAAAAAACTTTAGGAGGAAAGTACTATGTGGTTTATTCTTGCTCTACTGTCGGCAGTATTCGCTGCCCTTACTTCCATTCTGGCAAAAATCGGCATTGACGGCGTGAACTCCAATCTCGCTACCGCCATCCGCACCATGGTTGTGGTCGCTATGGCATGGGGCATGGTATTTCTTACCCACGCCCAAAGCGGCCTTTCCGAAATTTCCAGAAAAAGCTGGATTTTCCTGATTCTCTCCGGCCTTGCTACCGGGGCTTCCTGGCTGTGCTACTACCGGGCGCTGCAGCTTGGCGATGCCAGCAAGGTTGTGCCCATTGATAAGCTCAGCGTGGTGATTACCTTGGTTCTGGCCTTTGTATTCCTGCACGAAAAGTTTACCGTAAAATCCGGCATTGGCGCTTTGCTGATTACCGCCGGAACGCTGATTATGGTGCTGTAATTCTAACGGAGGGCTTTATGCCAAAGGATATTTTATTCAAGAACGAGGATTTTATCTTTTCCTACCGGGTAGCGGGGATTTTGCGCCGTGGGGATAAAATTCTGCTGCAAAAGCCGAAGGATGACGATTACTCTCTGATTGGCGGCCATATCAGCGCCATGGAGCTGTCCGCCGATACCCTTGTCCGGGAGTTTCAGGAGGAAATTCACGCCAAAATTGGGGTGGACGAGCTGATTGCTGTAGGCGAGATTTTCTTCCCTTGGGGAAAGCGTCCCTGCCATCAAATCAGTCTGTACTACAATGTGCATTTGCTGGACGAAAGGGACATCCCTATGGAGGGCGTTTTCCACGGATATGACGACTTGGACAACGAGCGCATCAATCTGGACTTCTGCTGGGTGGATATTCAGCAGTTAAAAGCAGGCGTAACCGTATACCCCCAGGAGCTTATTCCCCACATTCTCTCCGGCAGCAAAGAAATCCTTCATTTCGTATCCAATCAGATTGAACGCTAAAGGGAGCATTTTATGGAGATTTACCGCATAAACGGCAAGGAATACTCCCGGCTGCAGCTTCTGGGCAAAGGCAAAGGGGGCTACTCTTGGCTGGTTACCGATGGGGCGCGGGAATATGTACTGAAGCAGATTCACCATGAGCCATGCGACTACTATCAGTTTGGCAACAAGCTGGAAAGCGAGCTGCGGGACTATGCCCGCCTGAACGCGCTGGGCATCCCCATGCCCAAGCTCTTGGCGGTGGACGAAGCCAATGAGCGGATTCTGAAGGAATACATCCCCGGCCCCACGGCCGCCCAGCTTGTTTCCCAAGGGGAAATGAGAGAAGAATACTTGGAGCAAGTGGCGCAGATGTGCGGCAAGCTCTATCCCGCCGGGCTGAATATCGACTATTACCCAACCAATTTTGTTCTGTGCCAAGGCAGGCTTTGGTATGTGGACTATGAGTGCAACGCCTATGACCCAAAATGGGATTTTGAAAACTGGGGAAGTAAGTATTGGCAAGAGGGCGCTTTATGAAAATAACGGTTTTTGATTTGGATACCATCGGCAACGATTTGGATATAAGTCCCCTGACGGCTTTGGGGGATTGCAGCTTTTTCCCCGCTACCGCTTTGGAGGAGCTTCCGGAACGGATCGGGGATACGGAGGTTGCCATCGTCAACAAGCTGAAATTGACCCGGCAAGTGCTTCAAGCTGCTCCGAAGCTGAAGCTGATTTGCGTCGCCGCCACCGGCTATGACAATATCGATTTGGCTGCCTGCCGGGAGCTGGGAATCGGCGTTTGCAATGTTCCCGGCTACTCCACGGAAAGCGTAGCTATGGTGACGGTGGCCATGGTGCTGAACCTGATGACCCATCTGCCTGTCTTTACGGATTTTGTAAGCTCCGGAGATTATACCGCTTGCGGACTTCCTAACTGTCTGACACCCAGCTTCCACGATTTGCAGGGCAAGACCTGGGGCATTGTGGGCTACGGCAACATCGGCAAAAAGGTCGCAGAGATAGCCCGGGCTTTCGGCTGCCGGGTCATCTACCACCGCAGCGCCCCTGACGAAATGAGCGTGGATATGGACACCCTCTGCCGGGAAAGCGATATTATCACGCTCCATTGCCCCCTGAACGAAAACACCCGAAGCCTGATAAACAGGAAGCGGCTGGGGCTAATGAAAAAGTCCGCCGTGTTGGTCAATGTGGCACGGGGGGCTGTGTGCGACGAAGCAGCCGTAGCGGATGCCATTGTCCAAGGGGAAATCGGCGCTTTCGGCTGCGATGTGTACGCCCAGGAGCCCTTCCCTGCCGACCTCCCCTATGTGCAAATCAAAGATAGGAACAATGTCTGCCTAACCCCCCACATCGCCTGGGCCAGCTTTGAAGCCAGAACCAAGGTGGTGCGGGAAATGGCAGCCAACATTGCCGCCTTTCAAAAAGGCGAAAAGCGCAACCGGGTAGACCTATAAGAAAACAGGGAGCCGCACGGTTCCCTGTTTTGGTTTGTTATTGAGGGATGCTGAAATTGGTGGTTTCCGTTTCAGCCGGCTTTTCTTTGCCAAACGCTTTCATAGAGTCCACTTTCAGAACCGTTACGCAAGCGCTGATTCCGCCAACAAATACAAAGAAGAAGCCCATTCCGAGAGATACCATTTTATACAAATCAATGAGCGTATTTGCAGCCAGTCCCGAATACTGGGCGGAGGTGGTATAGAAATCACCGCCAAACTTGATGGAGGTAGAAGCCCGGGTTACGCCGCTTCCATTTACGCCCGTGTGGTCAGCTCCCGACTGAATAACGATATACAAACCCATCAGAATCAGGGCCACTTCCAACACCAGAATAATTGCCGTAATTACTTTCTTTGCCTTCATGTTCTATCTCTCCTTACTTTGCTTTTACATAGATTGTCATGCTGTCGCTTTCCTGATCTACTTTTGCAGATACTGTCCATCCGTCATACTGTTGAGACTTTCCGTCACAGGCAATCGCAAGAATCTTCTCAACAAACGCATTGCTGTTGAAATCCCCTTCTTCCTTCTCCAGAAGTGTGTCAATTGCCATCAGCGCAGCGAAAGCCTTTGATACTTTGACCTGCCCAATAGTGACTGTCTGCATATCACCGGCGGCAACCGCTTCAATGGCTTTGCGAGAGTAGCTCTTGTTGACCAAATCTTTTGCGTTAACCTTCTCAACCACAAAGGTAAAGCCGATTACCTCACTTCCTTCTTTTTCCACATTGAGTGTACCTTTACAGTCTGCCAATGCATCTGTAATTTCCTTTTCGGTGAGCTTTGTTCCACCGCTGCAAGCTGCCAGAGACAGGCAAAGCACAACTGCCAGAATTATGGAAACTAGCCTTTTCATTTTCTGTCCCCCCTTTCTTTATATTTTAACTATAGGCGCATATAATAGCCTATAGCGTTTATTTAATTCTACCAGAACTGCCTATATAATTCAAGTATAATTTTACTGCATGGGCGGTGTTTTTATGGATTACTACAAGATTGGGCAGAAAATTCGCAAAATCCGCAAAGCCCACGGTCTGTCTCAAGAGGAATTGGCAGAGAAAATCAATATCTCCACCACTCACATGAGTCACATTGAAACCGGGAATACCAAATTGAGCCTGCCCGTATTCATAGATATTGCCAACGCTTTAGAAGTACGAACCGATGACTTATTGGACAATCCCAACACCGCAACTACCAGTACTTCCCTTGATGAAATCGCCGCCGTGCTGGAACGATGCACCGCACAGGAAGCAAAGGTCATTGCCGATGTGGTAAGAGCTACAAAGCTCTCAATCGACAAACACTTATAAACTGAAAAAACTGCTCTCTGCCAACAAAGCAGGGAGCAGTTTTTGTTGAACCTATTTTTTCTTATGCCAGAACAGGAGCAGGCGCAGGTGGCGAAAGCCGTCGGGGAGGGTGCGCAGGTGGCTGGGGCGGTTTCGCAAATCTTTTTGAAGCCTCACAGGGACTTGGCTTATCCGAAAACCGCTCTCGGCAAACCGCCCGATTAGTTCCGTGGCAAATTCCATACCCGGACAGCGAAGAGGAAGGCTCATAGCCGCCTCCCGGGAAAAACCCCGGAGGCCGCAATGAAAATCCTTTACCCCCACCCGGAAGCGAAGCCTTCCCAAAAAACTCAGAACCGGAACGCCCAAATACCTGTGGGCAAAGGGCATAGCCCCCGGTTCAATGCCGCCGCGAAATCGGTTGCCTACTACCAGATGGCAGCCGGAACGCAGCTTTTCTACTATGGCATCCAAGTCCGACAGGTCGTAGCTGCCATCGCAGTCGCTAAGGATAATATACTTGCCTTCAGCAGCCCGGATTCCGGCGAGGATGGCATTGCCGTAACCGGGTTTGCTTTCCGTAATCACATCGGCCCCAGCCCCACGCGCCAGCTCCACAGAGCCGTCGGTGCTGCCGTTGTCGGCAATGAGCACCTGACCCCCAGTTCCCCGGCTTTCCAGATACCCCTGCGCCTGACGGACACAGTAGACTACGCTTTCCTTTTCGTTCAGGCAGGGCATTAAAATGGTCAGCTCCGTCATTGGGGGCTTCCCCCTTCCATCCGGCGGCGGCTCAGCGCCAAAGCGGTCAGCAGCCCCATAACGGTAGCGGACAAAGCCCGATAGGTAAAAAAGCCATGGAGGTAAGAGTGGTTGCTCAGCAGCGCAAAGCGAAGGGGTACTGCCAGCCCCAGCAGCAAAACCGCAAAGATGCCATAATTGCAAGTTTTCGGCTTCTTAAATGCCGTAAATACCCCTATATATGCCACGCCGGTGAACAAAACGCCCCAGATTGCCCGGTTCAAGTCGATCCGCTGGGTGCTGCCGAACAATACGGAGAGGTTGGTAAGGATTGCGGCGACCGGCCTGGGGATATTCCCGGCAATTTCCGCGCTGTGGCTTCCGTTGACACGCACCCCGGCGGCGGACAGGCCGGTGGAAAAGTGGTTTTCCCCGGTAACAAGGCTGGCCAAAGCCCATTTGCAGACGAAAGCCCCGGCATAAGCGGCAGCCCAGCAAACTCCGCAGGAAAGCAGCGGCTTTGCGGGGAAACCTTGCAGCCGCCCATCTTTGGCACGGATGGCAACCACCAAAATCAGAGGAATGAGCAGGGGAACCGTTTCCGTCGTAAGAAAATCAAAAAACGCGGTAGCCGCGCCGCTGAGGACACATAAAAGCGTTAAGGGCAAATCCCCCCGCTTTTCCAGCAGGACAAAGGCGGGGCAAAAGGCAAGGCAAATGAGAAAGCAGGGCTGGTAGGTAATACTGAGCCCTAAATTCCATATTTGCACCGAGAGCAAAGACAGCACCAGGCAAAGCGCCAAATCCCAATGCTTTTTGGCAATGAGCAAAGCGATATTGCAAAGGAGCAAAATGCCAAGCAGCCATAGACCAAGGGTTTTCATGCCCTGCACATCGGTAAACAGGTGGGCAAAGCGCACCAAGGCGGCGCTGCCGTGCCAATACTGGGGGTAGGCGGTATTGGCTTGCAGACCACCGGCAACAGACTGCTGCAGCCCGGTGGTCAGGCCAAAGCTGCCGCCGTCATAGTAGCCGGTATCAATGGCAGCAGACAGAGGATTCCCCTCCCCCATGTGCCAGCTAATGTTTACAAGGAGCTGGTCTGCCCGGTTGTCGGTCATGTTCCGATACTGCCCATCGCTTTGCTTCACATAAAGCCCCTGGGTGAAATAATGACGGGCGGTACGGCCCATATTCTTTTTCAGCGCGGCATTGGGGATCATCGCGGAGAGCACCAAAAATCCGTAAAGCAGAACCATCACGGCAGCAAACAGCCCCAGATGACAAGCTATCCATTTGCGACGGGTCATACCGCTCCCCCCCTTCCTGAATACCTATATTTTACGGTTATCCCCTGCCGCTGTCAACAAAAAAACAGAGGCCCACGCAGGGCCTCTGTAAATAATTGCGGTCAAGCCTGATGAATAACGAGCTGATTGAAGGGGATTTCGATATTGTTTTCGTCGCACATGAGCTTCAGCTCCCGGTTCAGGGTGCGGTAGCCCACGAAGAAATTCTCCTCCGAAACATCCGCAATCACGCGAAGCACGACGCTGGATTCTCCCAAAGATTCCACGCCGGCATACCGGGGAACGGAGAGGTACAGGTCGCTGTGGCGCTCGTAAATCTTGGGCAGGGTCTCCTTGAGAACCTTTTCCACTTCTTTCAGCTTCGCGCCGTAGGAAACGGACAGGTCGCACACCGCGACGGAGCTGTTCTGGGAACGGTTCTGCAGGTTACGAATGTCGGAATTGTTGACAATCTTCACATTGCCGCCGTTGTCCTCAATGCGGGTGGTACGGATGCCGATGGACTTTACAGTACCCCGGAAGTCGTCCAGCACGATAATGTCGCCAACCTTGTACTGGCCTTCAAAGATAATGAAAATGCCGGTAACCGCGTCCTCAATCAGGCTCTGTGCGCCAAAGCCGATAATCAGGGAAACAATACCAAGAGAGGCAAAGATGCCGGTGAGGTTGACCCCCACAATGCCCAAAGCCCAAACTGCTCCGACAACAAAGCCGATAAACTTTACCAGACTGATGAACAGGCCCACCACAGAGATGCTGCGGCGGCTTTTTTCGCCAAAGAGCTTCAGCAGCCAGCATACCAAGGTGCAAACCAGCCATACCAGCAGGATAACTGCCACGGCGCAGATAATTCTGGCGGGCGTGAGGGTGCCGGAGCCGCCGAACAAGCCGCCAAAGGTGCTTTGAATCTGGGCGGAAACCGCGTTTTTGCCAGCTTCATCCAACAGGGGGTTGATGGACGGAATGAGCAGAAACGCAAGCAGGGCAAGCGCTATCAGAACGAATATGAGTTTTTTTGTACATTTCATAAGATATCCTCCCAATTATAGTTCTGCGGGTACATAGTCAAAATAGTCAAAGACGTTGGGCGGGTCTTTGGCCTCGGTTATAGGCCCGGCGGCAGCCCAAATACCGCTGATACTTACAAACGATGTAAAAGAATTGGTTGTTGTTTCTACGGTTGTGGTATAGGAAGCGGTGTATGTGCCGTCTCCTTGATCTGTCAACTCTATAGAAACGCTGACGCTGGTGCCGTCAGCGTTGCCGGAGATGTCAGGATACAGCAGCGCGATACAGTCCATGGGCTCACTATCGGGGTCAACATTCAGCACAATGTCGAAGGTGTAAGAGCCGTCGGCATTATTGGTAACCGTAAGCTCAGCCGTACCCAGCATGGGCACGATTAGGCTGTTGCTGCCGGTACAGGTTTCCCCGGTGTCCCAGATAACCGTCACTTCGGTAGACAGGGATTGCCCGGCTACAACATCGAAAGCGTACACATAGACATAGAGGGTGTCACCATCTACAATAGTCTCAAAGCCGTACTCCTTGGCATCTCCGCCCACAGATATGTCAAAGTTTTCGGAGGGAATGTTCGCAAAGGGGAATCGCTGCTCAATGTCGTAGTAAGCCTGGGCTTCTTCGCCGCTGTCTGCGGGAATGAAGGTAACATTTGTCACCTCGGCAGTCAGCGCGGTAGGCTCATTCACAGGCTCTGTTGGCGGTGGTGTTGTAGGCTCCGGCGTGGTAGGCGGCGGTGTCGTAGGCTCCGGCGT
>JBJDYH010000246.1:0-9309 GCA_051867135.1 Faecousia sp.
TAGCTGACAGCTCCCCCATGGTGGGAGCCGGGCGGGTCAAGACCCGCCCCTACAACGGACGAGCAATACTCGTCCCTACTTTCACAATCTTTACATTCCTATAAATTCCGATTTATCGCTTTGCTGGGGAAAGCCGATAAACACAATTATGAATCCCTGTATTTTTCTTTGGAAAAAGGCTTATAAAGGAAGGAGCTGATGTTATGTTTGAGCTATCCGAATTTTATACCCAATGCCGGGAATCAGGCGTGGACATCATCCCTTTTGCCGGATGCCCCGCGCCGGGGGCGACCATCCGTGACGGCGAGTTTTACGCGATTTTTCTGGACTTCACCAAAATCCACGGCATTCGCCTGTTAAAAGGTGTGTGCTGCCACGAGCTGGGCCATGCGGCTACCGGAGCGCTGCACAAGGTAAACAGCCCCTATGAAACCGTGGAGCGCAGCGAATACCGGGCCAACCGGTATGTGGCCCAGCGGTTTCTGACCCGGGAGGACTTTGCGCAGGCGTTCTGCGCGGGCTGCCGGGAAAAATGGGAGCTTTCCGACTACTTTGACCTGCCGGAAGCGGATGTGGAAAAAGCCCTTACCTACTGGCGGGAGCGGCAGGGCATCGACTTTTCCCACAGCTGCGCTCAGGAGGCAAAGAGCGCGCAAAATGTTGACTTTTCCGCCGGGATATGAGATAATATTTCGGCTATTTTAGAAATAAGGGGATATGTCTTATGACCCAATCCAGAACCCATAACTGCGGCGAGCTTCGCTTGGCCCATGTAGGTCAGTCCGTCCGGCTGGTAGGCTGGCTGGAAAATGTCCGGGAAGTGGGCAGCAACTTCGCCTTTTTGGTGCTGCGGGACTACTACGGCACTACTCAGGTAGTGGTAGAAACCGCCGAAATCATGTCTCAAATCAAGTCCATCAACAAGGAGTCCACCATTGCGGTAAACGGCGTAGTCCGGGAACGGGAGAGCAAGAACCTGAAGCTGCCCACCGGCGAAATCGAAGTGGTTCCCCAGAGCATTGAAGTGCTGGGCAAGTGCGTACACAATCAGCTTCCTTTTGAAATCAACAAGTCCAAGGATGCCGACGAGAATGTGCGCCTGAAGTACCGCTATCTCGACCTGCGCAACCCCGCCGTGAAGCGCAACATCGTCCTGCGCTGTCAGGTAGTAGCGGAGCTGAGAAAGCTTATGACGGAAAAGGGCTTTTTGGAAATCACCACCCCCATCCTCACCGCTTCCTCCCCCGAGGGCGCTCGTGACTATCTGGTGCCTGCCCGGAATCACCCCGGCAAGTTCTACGCCCTGCCTCAGGCGCCCCAGCAGTTTAAGCAGCTTCTGATGACCTCCGGCTTTGACCGTTATTTCCAGATTGCCCCCTGCTTCCGTGACGAGGATGCCCGGGCTGACCGTACCCCCGGCGAGTTCTACCAGATGGACATGGAAATGGCCTTCGCTACTCAGGAGGATGTGCTGACCACGCTGGAGGAGGTGCTGGTGCCTGTATTCCGTAAGTTCGGCAAGTATGACCGCATTTCCTCCGCCCCCTTCCGCCACATTCCCTATACCGAGGCTCTGGAGCGCTACGGCTCCGACAAGCCCGACCTGCGTATTGATTTGGAGATTTCCGACATTTCCGAAATCGTGCAGGGCTGCGGCTTCGGCCCCTTCGAGGGCGCTTGCGTAAAGGCCGTGGCTGTGGACGACTTTACCCAGGCCCGCAAGTGGATCGATAAGCTCTTGGCCGATGTGGAAGTGCAGACCGGCAACAAGGCCTGCTGGTTCAAGGTGGATGAAACCGGCGCGCTCACCGGCGGCATTTCCAAGTTCCTTGGGAACTGTGCCCCCGCCCTTACCGAAAAGCTGAACCTGAAGCCCGGCAGCTTCGTCTGCATGGCAGCCGGCAAGAAAGCCGCCGCCCAGAAGACCGCCGGTGTCATCCGTACCATGCTGGGCAAGCGTGTCCCCGGCCACTTCGACGAGGAGCAGTACGCCATCTGCTGGATCGTGGACTTCCCCATGTACGAGCTGGATGAGGAGACCGGCAAGGTGGATTTCTGCCACAACCCCTTCTCCATGCCGCAGGGCGGTATGCAGGCCCTTCGGGATGCCGAGGGCGATGTGGAAAAGATTCTGGCCATCCACGCCGACCAGTACGATTTGGTGGTCAACGGCTACGAAAGCGCTTCCGGCGCTGTGCGTAACCATGACCCGGAAATCATGGTCAAGGCATTCGAGATGGTAGGCCGGGGCGAGGAAGAGGTAAAAGCCAAGTTCCCCGCCATGTACAACGCCTTTACCTACGGCGCGCCTCCCCACGCAGGCGCAGCCCCCGGTGTTGACCGGCTGATCATGCTTCTGACCGGCGAGGAGTCCATCCGGGAGGTCATTACCTTCCCCATGAACAAGAACGCTCAGGATTTGATGATGGACGCGCCTACAACTGTTACCGAAAAACAGCTTCAGGATGTGCACATCTCCATCCGGGAAGAATAAATACACAGCGCCCCGGCTCACACCGAGCCGGGGCGCTTTTGCCTGTGCCGCCCGCTCTCGTAGGGGCGAGCATTGCCCGTCCGAAACCCAAAATCCACCGCCGCAGCAAACGGGCGGGTCAAGACCCGCCCCTACAAAAGCTTGGGTGCAGACGGCAACGCTGTAGGGGCCGGTCTTGACCGGCCCGAAACCTTAAAATCACCGCCGCAGAAAGCAGGCGGGTGAAAGATTTGTTCTCTGCCCGGTTGCATTTGTTCTTGTCTTGTGATACAATAAAGGCGTTGTTTTTCACAACGCATATTGTTTTATAGAAAAAGGAGAGAGAGCATTATGTCCAACCAAGCACCCAAGAAGCCCTGCTTCCTGGACAAGGTGTTTAAGCTCAGCGAGAACGGTACTACTGTAAAAACCGAAATCGTCGCCGGTCTTACCACCTTTATGACCATGGCCTACATTGTGGCCCTGAACCCCAACCTGCTGACGAATTTCGCGGTAGGCACACCCCTGTGGAACGGCGTATTCTTAGCTACCTGTATTTCCTCCGCCATCGGCATTTTCTGCATGGCATTTCTTGCCAACAAGCCCTTTGCCATGGCTCCCGGCATGGGGCTGAACAGCTTCTTTGCCGTGGTTGTAGGCAACATCGTGGCCATGACCGGCAAGACCTACGAAAACGCTTTCCAAGCCGCGCTTGTCATCATTCTGGTAGAAGGCATCGTATTTTTGGGTCTGTCCTTCTTCAGCATCCGGGAAAAAATTGTGGAGTCCATCCCTCTGGGTGTCCGTCTGGGCATTTCTCCCGCCATCGGCCTGATGCTGATGAACATCGGCTTCGGCTCCAACGCCGGTGTGTTCGGCGCGAACGGCCCCTTCTACGCTATGCGTGACTTCTTCGGCGCGCTGACTCCCAGCGTAATCAAGGGCAGCATGGATGCTGCCGGCGCAAGCTACGGCACGATGGTGCTTAATGTTGTTACCATGTTCATCGGCCTGTTTGTGATTATCGTTCTGGCCAAGAAGGGCATGAAGGGCGCGGTGCTGCTGGGTATGCTGGTGGCCTCCGTGGTCAACTGGGCAGGCTCTTACCTCTTCCTGAATGTCAATCCCTTCGCTTCCCTGCAGACCGCTTCCTTCCTGCCGCCCTTTAAGGATATGGCTTCCACCACCCTGTTCAAGTTCGATTTCAAGGGCTTTATGGAAATCGGCTGGTTCACCGCCATTACCCTGATCATTACCTTCTGCATCATCGATATGTTTGATACCATCGGCACTTTGGTCGGCACCGCCTCCCGGGCCGGTATGATCGACGAAAAGGGCAATATGCCCAAGATGAAGCAGGCTCTGCTGTCCGATGCCATCGGCACCGTGGTCGGCGCCGCCACCGGCACCTCCACCGTTACCACCTTTGTAGAGTCCGCGTCCGGCGTAGAAGCCGGCGGCCGCACCGGCCTGACCGCTCTGACTACCGGCGTTCTGTTCCTCGCCTGCATCTTCATCGCCCCCATTGCCGCCATCATTCCCGCCGCCGCTACCTCCGCGGCTCTCATCTATGTTGGCGTTCTCATGCTCATGGGCCTGAAGAATATCAACTGGAACGATGTGGATACCGTGGCTCCTGTAGCCATTATGCTCATTGCCATGCCCATCTCCAGCTCCATCGGCCACGCCATCGGCCTGGGCCTGATTACCTATACCTTTATCAAGGTGCTCAGCGGCAAGTTCAAGGAGGTTTCCCTGCTTACCTACATCATCTCCGCCCTGTTCCTGGTAAAGTTCTTCGCCATTGTCTAACCTATAAACACAATAACGCCCCGGCTCAAAAACGAGCCGGGGCGTTTTGCGCGTGCAGCAGTCGGCAGGGCGCAAGCCCGGTTTATGCCGTTTTCATTCCTGCATCAATTTTTCAGGCATCCGATGGGAACCACATACACGCCGTCTTTGCGGCGGTAGGCGTAATCTCCGATTCCTGTCAACACCATCAGGAAGGAGGGGGCTTTCATCTTATCGGTGTCAATTTTCGCCTGCAATGCCTTTAGACTTTCGGCACCTTCCTTGACGAGTTTATCTCCGCCAAGCTTGATTTCGATAAGTCCGTATGCACCGTTTCTCAGATGCACCACGGCATCACATTCCAAGCCATCCTTGTCCCGGTAATGATAGACCTGGCCATTCAGCGCGTCTGCATCACATCGATTCCTCTTGTATTGCATATAGTATATCCCTTACGGTATATCCCCTGTGGAGGAATAATTCAACACTTTTCCGACGATTGGCGAAGCTTTTTCCGACGATTGGCGAATTATTTTTCCCACGATTGGCGCTTTCCATAAATCAAAAAACCACTGCGCAAAACGCAGCACATACCGGCGGAATGCATAAATGCATTCCCTACACCCACGAACCGGGAAATTCCGTATGGAAACCCATCGGCTGGGGCGTACAAAAAAGACCTTGCAGGAAAGCCCTGCAAGGTCTTTATATTACAGTTTTGCGGTAGCGTCAGGATTACTTCATATCCTTAATGGCGGCCTGTGTCGCTGTTATCCATGGTGGGGGAAATATCCCCCGATACCATGATTTTGGTGGTCTGCTTGCGTTTTCCATCGAGCTGGCAGTGCAGGGGCTTATCCGAGCCGCCGTCGAACCGCAGATACCAGTCGAACCCGTCCTTGGACACCACGATCCTGGTGACGAAGGCTTCCACCACACATTCGGGCACATCCTGTCCCTCGTCCCGGTGAGTGTACTGCTCCAGTGCGTACTGGAGGACGGTCAGCTTCTCAGTGTAGTCCACCACTTCCTTGGGCTTGCTTTCAGCGGACAGCTTTTCAATCTCCTCCTGGAGCTTCTGCATCTTGGGTTCCAGCTCGGCGCACTTCATGCGGAACATCTCCCGGCTGAGGTCACCCTCGGCACGCATCTCGATGTAGGCATCCATCTTCTTGTGGAGCCGTGCCAGCTCCGCCTGCTTTGCTTCCAGCAGAGCTTGGGTATTTTCTTCTTCCTCGGTGTCACCGATGTGGGCTTCCAGAATGGAATTTGCAAGGGTCAGCACCTTTTCCTTTTCGGACAGGTACTTTCGGAAGATCAGGTTTGCCATCATCTGCAGCCGCCATTCGGGAATCATGGGGGACTGGCAGATGCCGTCCAGCGGGAGTCCCTTCTTTTTTCTGCTTTCATAAGAACCGGTACGGACGGAGCTATAACACTGGTAAGCATTACCGGGGGCTCGGCCTGCCCGGTCCCACCGCCGCATATTGAAGGTATGTCCGCATTCGCAGATCAGCAGTTTGCCCCAAACCGTGGTACGGGGTTTCTTGCCTTTCTGCTTTCCTTTGTTGAGGTAAGGCATATTATTTGTCTTTTCTGCCATCAGCTTTTGCACCCTTTCAAATTCTTCCACGGTGACGATGGACTCGTGGGTTCCCTGCACTTGGGTCATCTCAATCTCACCATAGTTTTTGATCTTTTTCTGTTTTAGATAGTCCGGCGTATATTCCTTATGGTAGGTCATAATGCCGCAGTAGAAGGAATTTTTCAGCACATGGGAAATGACCGTAGGATACCATTTGTCCATGCCCTGAGAGGTTTTATATCCACGCTGTTCCAATTCGTCCTTGATTTTTGCCAAGCCGCAGCCATCCAGATACATATCGTAGATGAGCCGGACGGTTCTGGCCTGCTCCGGGTTGATGACCATTTCCTTGCCCACCCTGTCATAGCCCAGAATATTGCCGTTGCCGTAGATCACACCGTTGTTCATGGAGGTCTGCTGACCGCTCTTGACACGGATGGAAGTTTTGCGGCTTTCATCCTGGGCCAGGGTTGCCATGATGGTGAGCCGAAGCTCACCATCACCATCGAATGTCTTGATGCCGTCATTGATAAAGTACACCTCGACGCCATGCTCTTTCAGCATTCGGGTGTACTGTAAGGTGTCCACGGTGTTTCGTGCGAACCGCGACACCTCTCGAGTGATAATCATATCGAACTTGTGCTTCTTTGCATCTTCCATCATGCGCATGAACTCAGGGCGCTTTTCTGCGGAAGTGCCGGTGATGCCCTCGTCGATATACTGACCAACCAGTTCCCATTCCGGGTGGTAATCCATGATGGGTTTATACCAGTCAATCTGATTTTCCAGTGCAGAGAGCTGGGCTTCGTGCTCCGTGGACACACGGGCATAGATAACTACCTTCCTCCGCAGGTATTCCATAGAGTATGGATTCATGCTGCTTCCTCCTTTTCGTTATAGATTGCAAATTTGGATAGGTCTACGGTGTCTGCGTAATCGCTCAGGATGTTGCGGAACATAAACGCAGGGATCTCGTCGTCCTTGTAAAGCTGTTCGATCAGCTTCAGGGCTGCGAAGTAGTGGTCAGGGGTAAGGGATGCATCCAGTTTCTTCACTGCCATGACAGACCTCCCGTTTTGCAACCCACACAATACCCGAAAGTATCACGGAAAGCTATTGACAAATCCACAAGAGAATATCCGCCGGGATTGGTGGATACTACTAAGGGCGAACGAACAAAATTGTTTTCCCAGATGGGAGTTTTCTTCATAGACATTTTTCCTCCATAAAATAAATATGGGGCGGGGTACCGATTCTTTGGCACCCCGCCCTGGGTTTATAAACTTACATACTTAACTGAAATGTCTGTTCTTCTTCCTCGGCTTCCATCTGAGCCAGGAACTCGTTAAATTCCTGCTCGTCCTGGATGGTCTGCTGTTCTTCCTTGGTTTCGCTTAGAGCCATGGCTGCACCAATGGCGAGGCCAAGGATTGCACCCACATTGGAGCCAGCCTGCTCCGCTTGGATTCGTTTCTGCCGTTCTTCGGGATCTTCACTGTCATCTTCGATCAGCCGACTAGCAGATGCCAGACCACGCAGACCAGCACCGAGAGTAGTATTGATGCCACCGATGTGGTAATGAGGAGCTTCTTCAGCTTCCTGTCCACCTCCGAAGCTACCGTTTCCATAGCCTTGAGATTGGTACGCAGGGTTTCAGAGATATCGGAAGAATGCTTCTCTCTCAGGTTCCCATCCTGTAGCAGGGAACTCTGGATGGTGCGAAACATCTCCTGCTTCTCCTGCCGGAACAGGCGAAGCTGCTCGTCCTGCATCTGGATGACCTGCTCCGCCGTGGCCAGCGGCCGGATCATCTTGTACAGGGTGGGTTGAAACTCTGCCGTCTGTTGGCGCAGAGCCCGGTCTGCTTTCAGCCATTCCTCCGGCAGGGCGTAGAGGATGGGCCGGTACGGTGTTCTGTCGATCTCCTCCATTGCCTGCCCATTCAGCTTCACCAGCTCGTCGATGGACATTCCCTGAGAGGATACATTGTCGGGTGTATAATTCATATTCCATATTCTCCTTCAGATATTTTTCCTGGTGCAGGCGGTTATCTCTGCACTTCATTCCGTTGGGACAGGTGAAGGTGATGTTCTTCCTATCATCCGTCCACTTGACTTCATAGCCCCGGCGGTTCATCTCCCGGATGAAATCTTCCTTGCTGTGGCTGGTTTTCATCGCCTGGGTCACATCGTACATCAGACGGAACTTCCAGCTTTGACCTTTCTGCGCCGCCCGGTATTCCCGAGCAGTCATTTTATTACCGCCTCTTTCGTATTTGGGCAGGACGCTAAACCCATGGGCCTGACAGATATCATCGCTGACCTGCCGAAGATACTTCAGCGTGTTGGGGTCCTGCCGCAGTTTGTGACCATCTACAAAGCTGACAGAGTTGATAACAAAATGGGAGTGGATATGCTTGGCATCACAGTGGGTGGTGACTTGGACTTCGTGACCGGGCCATGCTTTCATAGCGAACTGTGTGGCAATCTCATGCGCCTGAGCGTGCGTGATGTTTTCTCTGGGAGAGAAGGACTGGACATACTGGTAGAAGTTGATGCCGTCCAACTTGCCGTAGGCATACTTGGTTGCAAGGAACTCCGTGATGGAGTTCAGACCATCACAGCCGATGCCGCTGACATACCTCTGCCCGGTCAGTTGATCCAAAGTTTTGCTTTCCTGCAAGCAGTACCGCATGACACTGACCATGGCACTGGGATGCTGCCGGGTTTCCTTGATATAGGTTACGGTTGCCATTGACTACCTCCGATGCGGACAAGTTCCTCGTAGATGCTTCTCTGCATCTCAATGACCTCCTGGAAGTTGTAGGACTGAAACGCCCCGGCATTGATCTTCATGGAGATCTGATTCAGATTATTGCCGATGCGTTTCAGTTCCGTGACCAGTGGGCGCGTATCTTCTGCAACATGGATCTCCGTCAGCAGAGAAGAAGCTACGATATAGTCGGTCAGGCTCATACGAGCCTTAGCAGCATTTTTAACGATTGCATCCTTCTCCGCTGCCGTGAGTCGGATGGTGAGGGTCACATTCCTCTTGCGATTTTCGCTCATATTTACCTCCATTTTCATAGTATTGAGTGGGTCTGGGCAACTGCCCGGTTCTCCCCTTTGGGGTCAGGGGTGCGGCAGGCGGACAGCCAGACGCTCTGCTTGCCCCGTCGTCAAGCGACGGGAACAAAGCTCCGTTTTCCGCCAAGGCGAAAAACTCCGACTGTCCCCGCGCTTTCCTCTCCCCACAAAGGCCACTCGCCTTTGTGGGGGCCCCATTTGTGTCTGAGAAAACCGCTAATCCCGCCGTTTCTCGAATCGTCTGCACTGGACTACAATGGCACGGTAGCTTTGCTTACATTCGTGTTTACAGCAGAGGCACAGCTTGTTGTAGGCGACCCTGCCGGACTCTGTCAAAAAGAAAGCAAGTTCCCGCTTTCTCTTATCGCTCATTC
>JBJDYH010000247.1:0-9275 GCA_051867135.1 Faecousia sp.
GCCATGCTGGACTACATGGACGAGCTGACCAAGCTGTGGGACGATGCGCTTGTGGAGGCGGCGGAGAATCGCCAGAAAGTAAAAAATACAGAAACGAAGAATAGTCCACGGGACTATTCTTATGAAGCGTTGATAAGCAAGCCGGATATGAAATTGACTGTTGTTGACAGTAATGTACCCAACAACCGTGCTGATATTATTGCGCAGGCAAAGAAAAATGCTGCATCTATTGGTAAGACTAATGATGATGGAAGCGTAACTGTACATGTAGTTGATATTGACGTTGATGTAGTTGTCGGAACAAAAGGGCTTCGGCATAGTTTGGACAGGAGAATTGATATAAATGGGCCAGTAACAATTAAAGCTGGAGAAATACTGCAAAATTCAATTCGTGTCAACGAACTTACTCCAGAACTTAATGATGCCAGTGAAAGCTATGTTCTCATTGGGGCAGCACGCAAAGACAGCGGAGAACTCTATATCGTGCGGTCTGTTGTAAACAGATTCAGTAATAGTCTGGTGTCTATGGATGTTCTGTACGCTTTTAATTCTAAGTCTGATTCAGACATAAAAAAAGAGAACCAGCCGGGAGACTATCCCCAAGGTTCGCAGCCATACAATAAAGGCTACTCCCTTTCTGGTTCTACTATCAGTATATCCAATCTTCTGGACTATGTCAACAAGTATTTCCCTGATATTCTTCCAGAAGATGTATTGAAACATTACGGATATGATTCAAGGCCAGAAGGGAAGTTGGGAGAGAGCGCGCTGTTCTCCCACCGTGATAGCGCAGGCAACGAACTCAGCCAGAAGCAACAGGAAGCCAAGGATTATTTTGGAACTACCAACGACTTCAACGAGGCTGGTTTTATCCTGCCCGATGGTAGTATGCTTCGCTTTACTGATGACAGCAAGCGTGGCGAGAGAAAGTACGATCATAGAGCGATTGGCCTCGTATACGGTAAGCAGGTAGATGTTACAGTTAATCATGGATTTAACGCGGAGTCAAATGATGACCTTGCAGATTTCGTTGAGCAAGGTGGAATTAGATTTGATCCAGGCGAACCTTCAATTAACTTCGGCGCAAGTATGCAACTTTCAAGAGATAAGCCGCTGACCAGAGCACAAGAGCAGCAGATTCGTGAGTTTATCCGCTGGAAAAAATCACGAGATGAGTCCTATGTTGATCCTTTTGGTGAAGAAGGGTTTTATGATGGTCCTGTTCCTCTGACTATAGAATTTGGGGGAGATGCGTCTCACACTCCAAGTGATGCCAAAGTTAGTGATTTGAATGCATGGGGACACCATGCACTTTCTTATGAGGGTACTAAGGTCAACGCTGATAAGGTAATTTCCGATATTCGTCATTACTACCAGACCGGCGAGATTCGCGAACAGTCCAGTCTGTCAGCATTCTACTCCCTCCGGGACAGTGCAGAAGGGCTCACTAAGGAGGAAGCACGGGCGCAGGCGGCAGCCTATACCCGGCTGAAAGCGGAAAACGCGGAGCTACAGCGGCGGGTGGAATACTGGAAGGGACAGACCCAGCGGACGAAGCAGGCCACCGTCCGCCAGGCTGATGTGAATCGATTCGCCAGATCGCTGATCAAGCGCTATGGAAGCAAGGCAGACCAGGCATACATCCGGCAGGCGCTTCAGGAGATGGGCGACTACCTGGTGCAGAACACCGGCGAGGCGCTGGACTATAACCAGCTGCGCCAGATGGCCGTGACTGTGGCGGCAGAGCTGGTGGCCACGGCAGAAGCCACTGAGGAGAGCGCCTATGCAGACGATGTGGCAGATGAGATCCTGAGCACCATCAGAAACACGGACATCAGGCTGGACAGGCAGTATTTCAAGGATTTGCCGGAAGGATTCCGCCGGGACTTCCGTGGGAAACTGCACATCTTTTCGGACAAGGGACGCAGTGTGGACAGTATCTATGCGGAGCTGCAGCAGGACTATGGGTATGATCTGTTCCCGGCAATAGATAACCCGGCTGACCAGCTGGTGATGATGGGAGACATCTTCGACCGGCTGAGTGCTGGGCCGGAGGTCTACAATCCATTCCGGGGCGCCGAGAACGAGGCCACGCTTTCCATTGCCAACGAGATCATGGACACCATGATGGGCGAGGACATACGACAGGCACCTCCCACAATGAAGGATAAGGCGGATGCAAAGGTGGCGTCCGTAAAGGCAGAGGGTAAGCAGGCGCTTGACCAGCTCCGGGCGGATAAGAACGCCCGTATTCAGGAAATCCGCCGGCAGGAATCCCTCCGCCGGCAGGAGGTCAGAGCCAAAGAGAAAGCGGCGAAGTGGGACAAGGTGGCGTCGGTCAAGGCCTATTACCAGAATATGCAGAAGCAGGCCGCTGAGAAACGCCGGGAGAATGCTTCCGCCAAGAAGTACCGTGACCGGGTGTTTGATAAGGTGAGCAAGCTGGAAAACTGGTTCAGGAAGAACACGGACAAGGAGCATATCCCAGAGGCGCTGAAGGAGCCGCTACTTGCATTCCTCAGCAGCATCGACCTTACCAGCAAGCAGCAGCTCAAGGGCAAAGGCCCCACGCAGCGGGACATCCAATACACCGATGCGCTCCAGAAGATCAAGGACATTGTGGATAATCAGGCCAAATACCTGAATGACCCGGACAATGCCAACGGGCTGGACGTGTATCTGGACATTCCCAACGGCTTTGATGAATCCATCAAAGATCATATCGATTCGGTCAAGTCCATTCTTTCCGGCACTGACCTGGATATGTCCGGCCCGGTTGTGATGATGAGCTCCGACCAACTGAAGGATCTGGATTTCATCCTAACCGTTCTCACCAACTCCATCAAGAAGATCAACCAGTATATCACAGAGAGCCACTTCGCCAGCGTGATGGAGGGCGCACGGGACAGCAACGCATACATGAAGGAGCTGGGCAAATCCCGTGATAAAACCATGATCGGGGACAATGCCGAGCGGTTCACAGTATGGAGCAACACCCTTCCATACTATGCGTTCAAGCGGTTTGGCGCTGCCGGTGTTGAGCGCTTCCGGGCGCTGATGAACGGATGGGGCAAGATGGCCATGAACGTGCAGAAGGTGATGAAGTTCACCGATGAAACCTACACCGTAGAGGAGGCCAAGCGATGGGAAGAGAAGGTGCGCACCATCGATCTTTCCGACGGATCTCAGGTGCGGATGACGGATGCACAGATCATGGGCCTGTGGTGCCTGGCCCGTCGTGAACAGGGCCTTGGGCATCTGCTGGTTGGCGGCATGAGAGTTGGGGACATTGAGCCGAAAGGTGCAACAAAAAAGCGAATCCGGCAGAGCGATGCCAGACACCTGACGCAAGATGACCTGACAAGCATTTTCGGTCTTCTTTCTGACCGACAGATCGAGGTTGCCACCAAGCTGCAGGAGTTCCTGAATACCACCTGTTCCGAATGGGGCAACGAGGTTTCCATGGCCAGGTTTGGGTACCGGCAGTTTACCGAGCAGTTCTATTACCCCATCAATGTGGACAGAAACAATCTCCCCATGTCTGACACGCAGGCCAGAGAGACGGACATTTTCCGGCTGCTGAACATGAGCCCAACCAAGGCACTGACACCCAATGCCAACAACAGCGTGGTGATCAACTCCATCTTTGATGTGTTCGCTGCTCACACGGCGGATATGGCAAAATACAACGGCCTGGCGCTCCCCATTCTGGACTTGCTCAAGTGGTATAACTACAAGGACAAGACCTACCACGATGTGACTGACAGCCTTGGGAACATCACCACCCAGATGACCGCCGAGAGTGTGCAAAGCGTCATGGAGCGAACCTACGGCAAGATGGCGCAGCAATATGTCATGAACTTCATGAAAGACCTGAACGGCGTGAGAGAGGGCGGCAGGAACGAAGAGTTGATGAAAGGAGCGGTAGGGAAATATAAGGCAGCCGCTGTCGGCGCAAACCTCCGCGTTGCTATACAGCAGCCCACCTCCATTGCCAGGGCAGCCTACGTGATCGACCCCAGGTATCTGGCCCGTGGCATGACCATGAAAGGAGGCATTGAGGAAGCAATGAGCCACTCCGGCCTTGCGGTGTGGAAGAGCCTGGGGTATTTCGACACCAACATTGCCAGGAACATGCGTGACCAGATCAAGCACACGGAGACCGCCTTTGATAAGTTCACGGACAAGAGTATGTGGCTTGCGGAGCTTGGGGACAAGGCAACCTGGGGCGCTATCTGGAACGCCGCAAAGCTGGAAATGAAGGAAACCCGGCATCTCAGCGGGGATGCGCTGATGAAAGCCACCCAAGAGCGCTTCGACGAGATCATTCTTGCCACCCAGGTGATGGACAGTACGATCTCTCGCAGCGATATGATGCGCAATCAGAGCCTGGCCGTGAGCGAAGTAACCAGCTTTCGCTCCGAGCCTACCGTGACCTATAATATGCTGCTGGACAGCTACATGGACTTCAACATGGAGCTGCGCAAAACCAAGAGCGCCAGCACGGCGTTCAGGAGAACCGGAGGAAAGATGCTACGGGCGGTGTCGGTCTATACGGTTACTGCAGCGCTGACAGCCGCAGCGGCTGCAATTGTTGACGCCATGCGTGACGATGATGATTACCAGACCGCTGTGGAGAAGTGGATTGAGCATTTCTGGGACAATTTCTCGGAAGTCAAGGAACCGTGGCGTCTTCTGCCGATTGTTGACCAGCTCTACGACATTTTCCTGAACAATGAAATCCCGGACAGTATGCTATGGCAGCCGATTACACAGCTCAGAAAAGCGGCAACTTCCGCCGCCGATCTCTGGAAGATGCTCCACGACAAAGACCCGGAAGCCTACAGCAGATACACCGTGTGGGGCAAGGCCTATAACATCATGCAGGGTCTCAGCTCTATCTCCGGCCTGCCTGTTTCCGCTGCCTATCGTGACCTCAAAGCAGTCTGGAACGCTTCCGGCGCTCTCCTCTGGCCGGATAAGAAGATCAAGTTCTATGACAGCGGTGTGAAGAACCAGGTGAAGTATGGCATACAGGACGGTTATCTGACGGAGGAGGAAGCAATCTCCATTCTGGTGGAAATCGGTGAGGTATCTGACCCGGATGACGCATACTGGCTCACACAGGAATGGTTCCACGCCGATGACAGCGAGTGGACACGGTACAACGACCTCCACGCCGCAATCCTGGCCGGGGACAAGCAGGCGTTTCTTTCCGCGCAGGAACAGCTGGGTGACCACGGTATATCTGCTTCCAGCGTGCGAACAGAGGCAAAGAACCAGATCGGCAGATTTTTCCGTGGTGATGACGGAACAGGGCGGAAAATGGATGTGAAAACAGCCGTTGAAGCGCTGCAAAACTATGCGGGTATGGGAGAACTTGAAGCGCAACATCTGGTCGATGAATGGCGGTTCCAGGTTGACCACGACGGCATGAAGCTTTCCGATCTTGACGAGGCGTATGTAAACGGCTTGGTCTCTCGGCAGGATGCGGTACGGTGGCTGGTGAACTACGGCCATGAGTATAAAAAAGATGCAGAAGAAAAAGTTTCTCAGTGGTCCTGCGAGAAAGAAACCGGCATCAAGTACAGTAAACTCAACGATGCTTATATCCACGAAGAAATCACGGAACAGGAAGCCCAGGCCTATCTCATGGATTATGGCGGTCTGACACAGTCAGAAGCTGAGTCCAAGACGCTGCAATGGGACCTGGCAAAGGATTACGGAATCCAGTATGGAAGCAATGATGAAGGAATTAAAAAGGCGCTCACTGAGGATTTCATTGACCAGGAAACCGCCATCACAATCATGGAGGTGTACGGTGGAAAGACCCATGAGGAAGCTGAGGACTATTCCTATCAGTATCTCTTCACGAAGGAGACCGGCTATAACTTCTCAGAGATTCAGCAGGCTTTTGAGGACGGCGTAATTGATGAGGACGAGATGGCAAAATGGTATCGTCTCGGCTCTATCTACACGCATGGTTCCGAAGAGACATCCAACGAATATGTAGAAGTCGCAAAGTGGAAGAGAGATGTTCCCGGCGCAGACAGCATGAACCGAAATGGCCTGGAAAAATGGGACAAGTATAGCGGGAAACTCCAGGCACAAGGGCTTGGCAAAGAGGACTTCGCCAAGGTTTGGAGCATCTATAGCAAGGCAGAGGCCGAATACGACGCCAATGGAAACCAGACAAAGGAAAAGGCACAGGTGGTGATGGAGCAGATCGGCCAGCTATCTGGGTATACAAGGACACAGCTCACAACGCTTGGTTACGCAGTCTACAGCGCCAGAAAAGTCAACGCATATAAGACATGGTAAAGCAGGGAAACCCCGGGAGAAATCCCGAGGTTTTTCCTATTTGAGGGGGGACCCACATTCTACGGCTTTTATTATATGATTTCCGTATGGTATAGGCCACCTTACGGTCAATAAGATATGGAGGCATCCTATGCGAAACTTTTTTAAGATGTTCAATCTCCAGTTCTTCGCTGACGGCGCATCCGGCGAAGGTACGGCAGAGGGTGCATCTTCGGGCGAAACTGCTGCCGCCGCCGGGCAGCCCACGGGCGATATGCCTGCCGCCGCCGGGCAGGAAGAAGAAACACAGGCAGACAGACTTGAGAGACTGGGAGTTCCGAAGGAAAAGGCCGAGAAATACCGGGCGAAAAAGGCAATCCGGCCCGCCGCCAACGCTGCATCCGCGATGACAGCTGCGTCGCAGGAAAAGGAGGAAGCACAGGACGGTGGAGAGGTCGGCAGCCAGCAGGACGCCGCTGCATCTGACGGCCAGAATCAGCAGAGCGCAGAACCTGCCAAGCAGGACTGGGACACGCTGATGAAGGACCCGGAACTCAACCGCAAAATGCAGGAAACGGTAAAGGCACGGGTCAAGCCTCTTCGTTCCATGATCGACGGCTTCACCCCGATACTGGAGCTGCTGGGCAGGAA
Organism: Faecousia sp.; assembly: GCA_051867135.1. Classification (GTDB taxonomy): domain Bacteria; phylum Bacillota; class Clostridia; order Oscillospirales; family Oscillospiraceae; genus Faecousia. Next base: position 6,952 of record JBJDYH010000247.1, read on the forward strand.
GTATGGTGTTGATACCAGCGACCCGTCCAAGGTGGATATGGCCGCTCTGGCAAAGGCCGTAGGCGATGACGATTACTTCTATGAGGAGGAGTCCTCTGAGCTTGGCCTTGATGTTCCCACTGCGAAGAAGCGAGTGCAGCAGGAGCTGGAGTTGAACGCCAGAGACCGTGCATTGAAGCAGCGGGAGGACGCGCTGTCCGAATCTCTTGAGGAAATGACGATGCGCCGGCACGTTGAGAAGATGAACAGCGATGCTGCGGCCCTGAAGAAGTCGTTCAAGGACTTTGATCTTCAGAAGGAGCTTCAGAACCCCCGCTTTGCCGCTATGGTTTCCCCGGGCGGCGGCCTGAGTGTGACCGAGGCTTTTTATGCCATCCATCACCGGGAGATTGAGGAAGCGAAAGAGGCGGAGACCGCCCGCAGTGTTGCCCAGGCATTTTCCAACAGCATCCAGTCCGGCAGGCAGAGACCCGCCGAGAACGGGATGAGCAGCAGGAATCCCAGCCCTGCACCAGCAAAATCGTATAGACAGATGACGGCAGCCGAACGGGCAGAGTATAAAGCCAGAATCCAACGGGAGGCTGCCATGCGTAAATAACAGAAAGGAGAAATTTTATGGAATTTGTGAGATATGACCTTCAGTTCTTTGCTGACGCGGGAACTGTTGCGAATGCTACTACTGGCTATGTCAATGCATATACCGGAGAAACCACCGAGTTTTCCGGGAAGAACACGCTGTCCCCGGAAATGAAGGATTTTTATGACACCGAGCTTCTGGAAAACGCCAGAATTGAGATGTTCTATGAACAGTTCGCCAAGAAGCAGGCTCTGCCCGCCAGGCATGGCGGCAAGGTGGAGTGGCGGAAGTTCAACACCTTTGCCCGTGCCAGCAAGCTGCAGGAGGGCGTAATCCCCACCGGGCAGAAGTTCGGCGTCACCACGGTCACCGGCAGCATTGACCAGTACGGCACCTATACCTCCATTACTGACAAGCTGGAGCTGCGGGCCTATGACGATGTAATCATGGGCGCCACAGAGGAAATGGGCGCATCCGCCGCAGAGACTCAGGAGGCCCTGATTCGTGACGCTCTGTTGGTTGGCACAAATGTGCTCTACTGCGACAACATCGAAAAGGCCACCGGCAACGCCAAGTCCACCCCCACCACCTGCGGTACCATGGGTGCCTCCGACACCGACGGTTGGTCCATTCTGACCCCCTCCATGATCAACAAGGCCGTTACCATCATGAAGAAGAACCGTGTGCCCCGCATCAATGGCCGGTACTATGCTGTTATTCATCCTTCTGTGGCCCATGACCTGCGTGAATGCGAAGGCTGGATTGAGGCCCACAAGTACGCCCGGCCGGAGGAGCTTTTCAACGGTGAGATCGGCGAACTGCACGGCGTACGCTTCATCGAGAATGTGTTCGCCCCGGTGCTGGGCGGCAGCACTTACCAGAACAAGTCCAGCGGCGTTACCTACGCCACCTACTTCTTCGGTAAGGACGGCTTCGGCATCATCGACCCGGAGGGCGGCGCCCTGCAGATGATTATCCACGACAAGGGCGAGATCGGCGGCCCCCTGAACCAGTTCAGCACCATCGGATACAAGTTCGAGACCAACGGCGCCACTATCCTCTACCCGGAGCGCATCCTGCGGGTGATGAGCGTTTCCAGCTTCAGCGCCACCGACGAGGTCAACTGAGAATCATAAGAGGGCGGATCTTCCGCCCTCATTCTGAAAGGAGATAAATTATGGCTACCAAACGTGTGAAGATGCGGATTGAGAAAGTCCCCGGCCTGATGATGGATGATGTCATCATCGGTATCAACGGCGTCAACTACCAGATTCCCCGTGGAAAGGAAGTGGAAGTCCCGGACTTTGTCAAGGAAGAGTATGATCGCTCCGTTAAGGCGCAGGAGCAGCTTTTTGAGACTGAGAACAGCCGGAAGTATCCTGTCGACAACTACCAGGCCGGTGCTGCGGAAGATTGGTGTTAGGGTGGGATGATATGCAGATTGATGAAATCATTGCCCGGGTGGACAGCCTGGAGCCGAACCAGTACGACAAAGAGACCAAGCTATCCTGGCTCAGTCAGCTGGACGGAAAAATCTTTGCGGAGATCATCCTCACCCACGACGGCGCCCCGGCACGCCTGCTGGAACACAGCCGGCCGGACAATGACACCGGTATACTGATCTATATGCCCTATGATAGCGGCGACGAGGAGCCCATTGCCGGTCCGCCCTATGGTGAGGATATGTACTGCTACTACCTGGAGGCCATGATCGCCCTGCACAATATGGAAACCAGCAAGTATAACC
>JBJDYH010000248.1:0-2191 GCA_051867135.1 Faecousia sp.
AGAGCGTCGGGCGGAATGCCTCTCGGCTCGTACCCTAACGCTCTTTGCTTGACATATTCGGTTGTTGAAAGCCCGCATTTGCGGGCATTGGCTTGAATTTTTTCCTTTTCCTTTGCCGTGACCCGCACGGCAATACGAACATCTTTCCCCATACACATTTCTCCTTTCCGGGGGATTGGGGGCGGCAGCCCCCAAAGAGAAAAGCTGCCTTACCGGGCGGCTTCTGATTGGGACTTTGGCACACAAAGTCCCTGCTTGTTATGCTGTAAGACGCTGCTTTCTCCCACTAGGCATAAAAATAACACCTACCGATTTCCGGTAGGTGTTATCCGGAGATTTCATCATCCCCAAAGCCATAATCTACGCCGGTGTAGGCTTCGTAAGCTCGCCCGATTTTACGGATACGCTTGAGGACGCCGCTGTGATTTTTGTAACCCAGCTTTTCTGCAATCTCCTCCAGTGTATCTCCATTCATCCGCATTTCGAGAATCTTCATGTCCTTCTCACTGAGCGTGGCCTTGAATTGGTCAACCAGTGTCTGTGCTACCGCCGTTTCCTCCACATTCTGCGATAAATCAGGCTCCTCGTATTCCTGCCCGTCGTGGGTATCGGCGTAGGATTCCTGAAATTCCTCCAATGAGATCATCGGATGCTAGGTGCGGGTGTGATACCATTTGCGTATGAAGTCTGCTTTCTGATTGCTCTTCCGAAAGTCGAAATCCTCAGAGCAAGGGTACTCCCGGGCCACTTGGATAAATTCGTTCATTCGGTATTTCTTCATCACCTTGGGCACGATATAGCGCAGATAGATGTCGATCTGCCATTCCGGCATATAGCCCAATTCTGAATGGCAGCGTTTGAAAAATTCGCCGATGGAGGCCAAGATACCTTCGTCCGTCAGCTCCTGAATCCAGTAGTCCGGACAGTGAGCAAATCGCCATGCCGGATCGTAACCGGAGTAGATTTCCATATATTCATCAAAGCCCATATATGGCCAGACCATAAAGGCAGCGGCGTCGATGATGAGCAGCCGGAACAGGTCGCTCTCCACAAATTCACAGGCTGCCCGATTGTGAAACAGCTTCTGTGGATTGCGTGGGATAGCATTCAGCTCCGCTCCGCAGCGGGACAGAATGCTTTTGGGGATGAAGTAGTAGAACGGGATATACTCTGCGTTGCGGAACGGCGCTATGCTGCCGTCCGCTCTTTTTAGCATAATTGGCATTTTATCGTCTCCTTTCTTGAGGGGCAGTGCCCTCTATCTATAAACGGCATAAACAAGCGCTAATTGTTCCTGATTTTCAAAAATATTTTAGCATAGTTACTGTCCCATAAATGTCCCAGAAACGAAAAAAGCCTCGGTGTGGATCAGAAAGCCTGAAACACACCGAGGCTGAACAAAATTCATAGGTTCAATTCTCTCTGCCGACTATTTATACAAAAAGCTTTTTATATTCTTAATAGCTTTGTCTTGGTTTTTAATACAATTTTCCCCTTACCCGAAAAGCCAGTTCCAGGAATCGCGGAAGCAATATTTGCAATTACCTCCGTTCCTCCACTAATTAGTAGAGAAAGATGGTGAGTCGCTCTGGAACATGCCACATAGAAAACTTTTTTAATCGCCGGTTCTGAAAAACATATCTCGTCGATATCTGTGACAATAATCACCTTGTTCTCTAGCCCTTAAATTTTCTGGCAGTTGTAAGTAAAACACCTGTCTCGGCAGGTTCCTTCTTGAACTGTATGCCATGAAGCTTTTTCACTCCAGAAGCAATAGACTTGTCCTCGGTTTTCATCGTCAGAACAGTTATTTCGTTTGGTTTATAACCCTGTTGCAGATAATAATTAATGACATCAGCAAGCTTTTGCAATGATTCTTTTTCTGCAAACAAAATGGTAGGTTGCTCGCCGGAAACCCCGTTCATTTTCTGCAGCACATCGTAGTCAATCACACTGTACGCTGTTTTGGCAATTTCGATTGTATTCCTGCAGTTCTTTGACAATAGCAACCGACATTCCGACTGCGCAATCCAAGGGAGTATCTGATGTTCTGCTTTCGCTACAGACGTGTGCTGATCAGTTCTATCATAAACAACAACCTGATTCTTATCGTAGAATACAAAGCAGTGACCGTCCTTTGGACTGTTCCCAGTCCAACGGACAGTAGAAAAAAGAGACCTCCTGTTGTAGA
>JBJDYH010000249.1:0-20892 GCA_051867135.1 Faecousia sp.
TTAGGACTCAACTTCTCTGATGGGGTGGACACCATTCCACTCCATCAGTGGAATGATGCACAGTGTTCGGATTCTCTGGGTTATGCTCCACCATAAAAGGACTGAAACTTTGATACAAGGTTTCAGTCCTTTTCTTTATGCTCTTGCAGAATCCTAATGCAAAACGGCAAATGCACCCGGGAATTTGCATTTCTGATGACCCATACCGTCACTATAGATTTTTTCTAGAATCCTACCGGAAAACCGCATACGAAAAATGCACCCACTTCCCTCGTTGGGTGCATAACAAAATGATTGCTCGGCTTTCGTTTGGACAATAGGGCTTTCGTTTTGTCGATAGCCCTTTCGTTTTGTTTTGGGTACAAAATAGTATGATGTTTGCACTACATTCCTCAATATCATAATCTGGGATGTGGGTGTTTTTGTTTTATCTATACACATCAATACCCAACTTGCCAAATCGAAAGCATGTCCACCCCAAAAACGAATCACGATAATGCTTGATTTTCTTGGAAATCAAGCTCTCTGCACAGGTAATTTCATTGGTGGTCAAGTCAATCAAACTATGCTCCTTCGTCCAACAGAAAAACGCCTTTGCTATTCTGAACCATAGCTCTCATTCCAGCGATATGTCGACACGATCTTCCGGTTCATTTTCGTTACCAATGACCACCTTACCCCGGAAGTGAGCACCATGGCGAAGGTCGGCTGAAAACCGACGAACGGGAGCCATAACCAGCAATGGCCGGGTGTACGGTGGCTTACGCGAAGCGAACCCTGAAAGACGTTGCCGGATGTCGTCAACAGTCACAGGACGCCCAAGGCAACATGTGCTATCATGAAAACTGTCAAAGATGAATGTGAGCGCTTGCCGCAGCCTAACATACGGAGAAAGAGTGCTCATCCACGGGCAGCTTTTCCTCCCGCCAAGCCCATCATGAAACATTGTCCCGTAGCCAATATGGATATTGCGCTGTGTATTTTTCTGCATGCATGACCCCGCAGGGAGTGAATCGGATTCAGGTCTTCGTGAAGGTCAGTCACAGCGATGCCTTCAAGGCAATGAGCCAGGATGAGAAACATATGGTGCTGAGCGCATGGACGGTGATGCTGCGTGACATACCGGCAGACATTGTCATGCTGGCGGTGATGCAGATTCATTTGGCCAGGACAAGCTTTCTGCAGCAAAACGGGGGAATATCAACATATGAAATAGAAGCTTGATGATTTACAAGCAGGACGGTATAATGTATAAAAGACCAATCATGTTTCATGAGAATTGGCCCAGCAACTGTCCCATTTCAGGAGTTGACTGAAGGAGTAATGGAGGTTCAACAAATGAATGCGAAGGAAGCCTATACCCTGCTTGAAACGCTGATGGACGGCGTTAACCCGATAACGGGTGAACTGCTGCCGGAGGATCATGTGTGCCATGAGCCTGCGGTGCTGCGAGCACTGCATAAGGCGCTGGTGGCGCTGCAGGCGTATGAATCCGACACGCAGATTTCACTGTCGGAAAAAGAACAGGCCGCGCAGAAGCCGGAGCGGAAGAAGCCTGCCGGTTGTGAACGAGCCGGCGAAGCATGGTCAAGTGAAGAAGAGGCGCAGCTTGGGGACCTTTGGAAAAATGGTGCCACAAGGAATGAGATTGCCAAGCTTCTTCATCGATCGTCCTGGGCGATTCAACGCCGATTGGAGCGCCTTGGTTTGTTGGACAGAGGGAACGACGAAGATTCGCCTCCGCTGCTGCTGCTGCCGTGGTCGTTAGAAGATGTGCAGATGCTGAAACGGCTGCATGCCAGCGGCTCCACCGCCGAAGAAATTGCAGCGCAAATGAGGCGCCCCGTTGAAAGCATCCGTGCCCGCATGTTCTACATGGGGCTGACCAAAGAAGCGCCCATTTCACTTCATTCGTAAGGAGACGCCATCGTGCTTCAATCTGGCTTGTATGAACAGCTGATCACTACCGCTCTCCGGCGCGAGCTTGCTCATATTCCGGACGAGCGGCAGTCTAATGCGCCCATTGATAAGGCGGAAACTGCTGAGGTGCTGTCCCGGTATGTGGCAGAGGTCACACGCGCAGTGCTGGAACGAATGCAGGAGAGCAAGCCGGATGTGCAGGCGCAGATTGCGCTGCCCATGAGCCGCAAATGTTCTCCGAGCTGAAGAAGGAAATCGCCTGCGCCGACCGCATTGACATGCTGGCGTCCTTCATCAAGTGGAGCGGCCTGCGCCTGATCATCGAGGAGCTGACGGATTTCACCCGGCGCGGTGGCGAGCTGCGGATCATCACCACGTCCTACATGGGCGCGACGGACAGTAAGGCCATAGAGGAACTATCCACGCTGCCGAATACACAGCAGGAGATTCTCGACCGGTTGCTGGCGGAGCGCGATGTGCGCGGCCTGTACCGGAATCTGGCGGTTGCCGCCGCCGGTACCGGCAAAACCGTAATCTAGTTAGTATCCGAGGATGATACCAAGGTATATGAACCCCGACCGCTGGAAAGCCCAATAAAATAAGGACTTTTCGAGGCTTTCTACCTTCGAAGAGTCCTTGAATTATGTGGTTGTGTAGAGGCTTGATGTACAACGTTTCACGTTTCCTCCACAACGATACACGATAGACAGCAGCAATCGTGTATCGTTGTGAGGCTAACGTGTAGCGTTGTAGGGCTATCGTGCAACGTTGTAGGCTAACGTGCAGCGTTGTTGGTATCGTGAAACGTTGAGATAGCTTCTGGCATTCTCATCAAAGATAAGTGCTATGTCATCGTCGAATGGCTCAACGACTTCTATCATTTCTCCGACAAGTCTGTGTCATTCTGTCAGTTCATGCGGACATCCATTACTCGTGATCCTTTCTCACACCAAGCTAAGAGGATTCTCATAGATGAATACCGCCCTTTTGCATTCTGGATGCAATGTCGTATATTTGTTTGGCGAGAGTACGTATTTGATCCAAAGTGTTGTCCATGCCAAGCGTTACACGAATCGTTCCATATGCATACTCCTCTGGCACAGCTATCGCTCGGAGTACATGAGAAAGAATAGTGTTCATCGAATTGCAGGCAGACCCCGTAGATACTTCTGAACCCTTGAAGTCCAAACGATGCATCAGTGCTTCACCATCAATGCCACGGAAAGAAATACTCAGACTTCCAGGGACGCGATTTCCACTTCCATTGACCAGAAAATCCAAATTAGTCTTTCGGAGGTCAGCTAACAGTGCTTCAGCTAATCCTTTGACATATTCAATTTCTTCGACCATGTGTTCCTGATGATCTCGTAATGCTTCAGCCATACCAACAATGCCTGCAACATTTTCAGTTCCAGCTCGTTTCCCTTTTTCCTGCGCACCGCCGTGCATAAACGATTCGATAGATAATCCGCCTCGGATGTAAAGAAAACCGATGCCTTTAGGCCCATTGAACTTATGGGCTGATGCAGACAGCATATCTATCCCGAGCGTTCGTACATCAATTGGCAGATGGCCAACACCTTGCACAGCGTCAGTATGAAAGAGACACCCATGCTGATGGGCGATTTCTGCCAGCTCCCTGATTGGCTGAACAGTACCGATTTCATTGTTTGCAAACATAATCGATACGAGTCGCGTGGTATCTTTTATATGTTTCTCCAGCGATTTAGGGGCGACAACACCTTGCTTATCTACAGGCAACAACGTGATTCCATATCCCATGTGTTTCAAAAAATCACAAGTATGCAGAATGGCATGATGCTCAATGCAGCTGGAGATAATATCACACTTGAAGCCTGGCTGGCGGAAAGCTACTCCTGTCAAAGCCCAATTATCAGCCTCAGTACCGCCAGAGGTGAAAAAGATCTCATCAGGTGTGGCCCCTATACAATCAGCAATCGTTTGGCGAGCAGAAGCAACAGCCTTGCGCGGCTCACGAGCAAGGCTGTAAAGAGCGGATGGGTTCCCGTATTCTTCCCGAAGCCATGGCTGCATGGCTGCATATGCGGCAGGGCTCAGGAACGTGGTGGCGGCATGGTCAGCGTAGATCATAATTCCTCCCGTTGACGATTACTTGCATTCGATTTCCGGGATTGCCTTACTGGTTACAGAATACTCCTTCGGGTCAATAATGCAAAGCTGCTTATAAATAACTCCACGCATCTCCATCGCAGGTTGGAGGCAGTATTTGATAAAATCTTCCCGATCAATATCGTTCGGTGATTGTACATGAGGAAAAAGCAGCTTGAGGAACGCAGTACAAATGCGCTTTATGGCTGTAGTATGCCTCTTGTCTGCCTTGGATGGTATTTCAAGCATCGCATCAACAACAGAAGCATAACTCAAATCGTCTCGAAGAGCATGCATGACCTCAGCAAAATACTCTGTATTGATTGCCCATCCCTTAGCAATAAGACCAGTTGTCAGGCGAGGAATCTCCCATCCAGGAATAAAACCATGAAAACGATCAAGCGTTGCCGATTCGCCAAAAACCTCGCTGATGTGCTCAACCATGTTCTTGTTAATGTCAAATCTTTCAGCGTTGATGTTTCCAAGAACAATAACACCCGCATCTGCGGTCAGCATTGCATCAAAGCCTTTGATTTCACCAAACTCCATGTAATGCTTCAGAGCCTGCTGGATTTGTCCGGGATTTTCAAAGGTAATGGACTGAACTTCATCAAAGCCGACAAAATCAAACCTCGTCAGCAGTCCACCAGTTTTTCTGGCGTTGTCATAAATCAGTGAAGCTCTTGATACAGTGCCACCGCTGATCAGCCAGCCACGCTTACTAATCTTCTCGAATACATAGCTTTTGCCAGTGCCTTTGGGAGCTAGTTCGATCAGGTTGACGCGTTTTTCGACAAAAGGTAGCAGACGGCGAAGGAAGAAGAGTTTCTTTGATTCGCTGACATTGCCTTCCTCGTCAATGTATCCGTCAGGATTATAGTCGACAGCGTTGATAATCACATCAATCCATTCATGGACATCAAACTGTTGCCTTGCTTCGCGATAAAAATCGAGATCCACGATGTAGGGACAGAAGGGCTTGTAACCGACCATCGAGATGACGCCCTTCGGCTTGGACGCTGTACCCTCCATTGTCCAGCACAGTGTTACGATACCCCAGTTCTCGCTTTCCCGGAGCAGCGTTTCCTGCCACTCTTCCGCTACATCGAAAGCCACGACACCAGAAGCACCACCACGCGCGCCACCAAAGTCCGGTAGTTCAAATACTGTTTTACCCGACTTGACATCGACGGATACACGAACACGCGCCAGAAACTGAACAGATTCTCCGTTCACCATCTGGAATTTGTACTGTTCAAAATCCTCTCGGCTCGGTATGTACCGTTTGATATAGCGTCTGACGCTGTCATAATCAATAACTCCATCATCATCGGAGAATTTCATGACGAGCCAGTCACGCATATAAGACGGAATACTGAGGTTGGAAAAATACTCGCTACGCTGAGGATCTTTCAAAACAACCATGTCGGCGAATACTTCACGGACCTTTTCTTCAAGCATCTTCTTATCCTCCACTACAGGAACAGGGTACAGCCTTGCTCTTTGAACTCCTGAATTTTTATCTTCAAATCATCTTCGGTGCATCCACAATTCTCAGCCATGCAAGCAAGACAGTAGAACTCTTCCGTATTAAGGTCAATCAGTTTTCTGGATAGGGCAATCTCATCTTTATTGATAAGTTTTCCACAATCAGTACAAATCCTTGCTTTCCTCAAAACGGATCGTCACCTCCAAGAGCCGGCTTTATTTCTACAGGATCAATTCCGATCAATGTTCCGTCTGCCAGCAACGAAACAGCGAACTGAGTGGGCTTATTGACTTTCAGACCAGTGAAAGTCACAACCCAGTCTTTTGAGGGAACCATACCGGTTGAGCACTCCGCATCCAAATCGCCTGTTTTTGCCTGTACCACCGAAACGGGTTTTGAAAACTGAACACGACACTTTGCACGTTTGTTCAAGATTTTCACCGAATTTCCCGACATCATCCACTTTGCGGTAAGGGGTTTTTCGTGTTTGCTGTTAACAGTGAATACAGGAACCAACATTTCTTCTGGGGAAGCACCACCATGTATCTCACCATACACCGGATCATCATCGTCCGCGCCGGCGGCATAACCAGATTGTGGATAGTGGTCATAATTGGAAAAGACGATATAGTGATTTCCGTCAGAATCCTTGGCAGTCTTTTGCGTTGTCATTATTGCCGGCTGATCACCTGAAATTCGACAATAACGACCATGACTTCCTACTTCAGCATGGGGAGGCAACGGCATTGCGCCACGCGTATGGAAGAAACGCGCCGCCAAACGACTCGTGCCGTGATCTCCTGTAATGAGAACTCTTGAATACTGCTTTAGCAGTTTATCAACCTTGGCAACAATATCGCTTACAAAATGGAACTGTTCTTCGATACATGCATAATAATCTTTATCATCGACAACGCCTTTGTGCGCAAGCTTATCCAGCTTATCATACTTTTCGTTCGGGAGATCCATCTGGTTCCATAATTCGTTGAACCGCGTTTCTGAAGGAAGTAGCGCCTGAGTTACCTGCACAGCTGCGACGCTGCCCTCGCCAGAGGTTTCCAGAGCCCACTTGAGCAGGGGAAGCCATTCAGCACCCAGGGCATCAATCCAAAGTACGAAGGTTTCACCATCGACAATTTCTCCAGACAGTACCGGATAGCGGTATTCATATGCGTCTGGATCCATTCCAGAGAAATAGGTTTCCTCATCAATGGGCAAGGTATTTGAGAGCTTGTATGTTTTATACTTGCTAAAGTACAGCTTCAGCGATTCGTCGGAATAATCATTACTCAGATAGGCCGCCAGTACGGGATAGGTATCCTTGAGCTTCTGGCTTTGCAGTACGGCGTCAATATCAGTTCGCATCCACTGACCGACGAGGTGGAGAATATAGATGCGCTCTTGAGCGGTACGATCAGTCAGATAATCCAACCGTTCTTCATACGAGGACATGCCATCAAGCTGAGCAAAATATGCATCTGTCTTATCGATCGACAAAGCCGCGATGTACGCCTGAGATTCAGCAACCCAATCAGGATGGCTGATGCGGACAGGGAATATTTTGGTAAGGATCTGTATGGGTAGGTCGTCAATTTCTTTAGACTGACCAACGCAGAAACTGAGGTAAGAATCATCTGGATGTAAGGTGTACCAAAGGAATACAAGCTGTTTCTGACCATTCGACATAGCTTGCCATTTTCTCATCATATCAAGTGCTGAGAATGTATGTGCGTTAAGAGCGGCTAAGATGGCATTATCCACCGATGCGCCTTTCAGGGCATAAGGAAATAAGCACTCCTGTGCTTCTTTCGGGCAAATATTCTCTTTCAGTGCAGTTCCGCCTACAAGGTTCTCCGTTATGAAACTGATCGTGTCACGTACTACATGAATACGAATTTCGCCATCAGTGGGTCTTACGCTTTTGATGCGTTTTGTCAGGATCAGATGATCCACAATGTCAGGATTGGGATCATACCAAAAGCTGTACCATTCCTTCAGGCCATAAGAGGCATAGCCGTGACTGGTTTGAAGTTCTGACATGTATTGTTCAAATTCTCCAGAAAGCACCTGGATGCTCATTTTCTGTGCATTGCCAATGCCAGAGCAATCGTAAACAAACTCTTTCTGACGTTCATCGTTGCATAGCCTAAGTGCACTGTCGTACCACAGGGTATCGCACCCCCACAGAGGAATCAAAATCCTGCCATATGTAGCGGCATCCCACTGATAATGCCAAAGAGAGCCAAAACGCTGCGCTGTTTCTTCGTTCGAATGGAAAAGGCGCAGATATTCGCTGACTCCTGGTAGGATGATCCACTTATCCTGCAAAGCTTTATCTGTCAGGCTTTCATAACTGGGCATCACGTCCGCTCCTGAGAAGAGCGTGTCAATAGATACGACACTGATATCGCCAAGCTTTTTGAGTCCCTCCAGCAAGCAGCAATACTGATCAATTGTGCGCACGAAAATGGCACGACAATGGAACCGTGAGGGTACACGGTTTTGCTTATCTGCCTGAAGCTTCGCAAGCACTTCCTGGATTGTCACACCTGATCACCTCACTCCATAAAGCTGTCACAAAACTCTGGATGCTGGTCGAGGAAAGCAGCAATTCTTGAACGCAGTTTCGTCTCTGCCATATTCTGGACAGAGGTTTTGGTCGCAGCAAGTTTTTCTTTCTTCGCTTTTTCCTGTTGTGCGTCCTTCAGCATACGTTGGAAGGAAATGAGCTCGTTGACGGTCCATGTGCTCATATCCGCACCGTTCTTCATACGCGCCTTAGAGATCAAATTGTCACGTTCCGCCCGCCAGATCTCCTTGTACTCCATACCAATGGTGTTGATTAAGGCTGCTTCGATTCTCTGGTCGTCGGTCATCAAACCCACATCCAGCGTATCCAGCATTTGCAGTGCACTGACGACTTTCTGATCCATAATTCGAACGTTTTGCTGCACTTCAATAACAGTTTCAATCGCCTTGACGTGTTCTTTGGGAACGATCCAAAGAATTGGCGCTTTGTGTGCTACGCACCAGGACTTGACGCTTTCTTCGCCAGTCAAGGTTGTCCATTTGTTCAGGAGAAGAACACGATTGCGCGCCATGCTGATCCGGGCAGTCTGCGTCTTCAAGGCATTATCAAACTGACCTATCGTTGTATCATAGGTCATATCCTTTAAGCCCAGATAGATGCTCTCCAGTTCGTCCTTTGTGGTTTCCAGTCCGCGACTTTCAAGAATCTGGCTGAGGACAGGTTTTGCATCTCGCAGAGCACTCATAGCGTCTTTGCCATATTGACGAAGAACATCGATTTCCTGCGTCTGTATATCTGGCGTTTCCTGGGCAATACCTTCGCGGGCAACCTTACGCAGGATAGCAAGAGCAGGGTACCAAGGAAGGTTCAGTTTCTCTACAGCCTCCATCGAGATTCGGAAAAACTTGAATATGTTAGTGAGTTCTTTCCGAGCTTCTGTGATGTCATGGCAGTCCTTACCGATAACACCGTTCAGAACATCCAGGTAGACATACTCTTGCACAACGCCGGAAAGCTTTTCTTTTACCTGATCCTCGGTCCAGGAATAAATGGCGGCCTGCATGACCTGGTGCAGTTTATCGTTCAGCGGTTCAGGCTGCAAGTTCAGCTTTTCGGCTATTTCCCTCAGTTCAGGAGAATTATCAAAGAGGAATCGACGGAAAGCGGCGGCAAGCGTTGCCTTATCATGGAATGCTTTCTGAATGATATTCTTTACCTTGCCATGAACTAGTGTGAGCACTTCGCTCATAGTCGATTCTCGGTCTGTTTCCTGCATCACGAACTGCTGGAGGGTATCAACCACTTTGACTGTTGTCTCGTGATAGTTGGCGTTGATATAAGCTTCGTCATCAAGATACTTGAGCGTCCACAGCGGCGATCCGCTCTTGGTAATGGCTTCACGAATGTTGCGCCAGCATTCGGTTTCGTTGGCAACCTGAACATCCTGCAAACCAAAGAACACCTTGGCATAATCGCGGAAATTCTGGAAGGTGATGGAGCCAGCCGACAGATAATCGGTTGTCATTTTTCCCTTACACATATTCAGCACCATGGTTTTCAAGGTGCTTTCACCAAGGACGTGGGTGCTCTGTGCGTTATCCGTCCAGCTATAGGCGCTGTCTTTGTAGAAAGAAAACACATAGCCCAGAAGTACGCCACACGCGATGGTGTCATAATAGCCGAATGGCTTCTTTTGAAGTTTATCCCAAAGATTTGATAGATTGACACGCTGACCGGAGGTCATCTGATCCTCCACCAAGCGAGCAACAGCAGCTATCGCCTTTGCTCCTTTGCTGCCATCCTTCTGAGCCAACTCGTGAATAGTGGCGGCGTCCATGATGCCAGCCGTCTGCATACCAGTTAGCACAGATTTCATCTGAGAATTGTTGGTGGAACGGGTAATGCCAACCAGCGGAGCCGGATCGTTGCAGCCCTTATAAGCTGTACCCGTTACAACGATCGTTTCCGGGGCGTACGGAAACAGCAATCCCAGCACATTGGTCGTGATGGTCTTGCGCAACTGAGCCATGCCGAACTGATTGCTGAAAACCTGTGTGCCGTGCCAAGCAGTGATTTTGCTGCCAGCAACAGCCTGATTGACCCAGGTAGCTACGTTCTGTTCCATTTCGATTTTGAATCCGTTGGCGGAGGCAGTCTGACCAGCTTCGGAAGCAAGCTCCATCCTCGTCAGACGGGTGAGCCACTCTTTGCGCTTATCATCAGTGTAGGCTGTACGGATCAACGCAATGATTAGGCGTTCATCACCATCCCGAGCAAGACGCTCTAGTTCGCCCTGAATAGAGAGTGCTTGTGTATCATCCTTAACAGTAACCAACAGGAGGCCCAGCTTGTAGGGAGCTCTGTCCAATTCCTTCTGAATTTCATCCAAGCGATTCTTAATAGAAAGCGTCTCCGCACAGCAAACTGCTACCTTGATGCGCTTGCTGGCAGGTTCATTTTCATCCAGCGCACGTTTTTCAAATGCAGAGGAAAAGATTCCGTCCCGTGAAAACATTTGATAACGGCTGTACTTTTTATCGTTTGAAGCAAGACGGGTATTGAATTCGTCACCACTGGTTGCCTTAAAGGGAAGCTGTAGACGGGTCACGCCACCATGTTCATCCCGGTTCAACAGCTTATCGTCTTCCAAGATCTGAAGCTTGTCATCAACCATCTGGGCGGTCATAGTACCTGCCAAGCAGCTCTTCAGGCATTCTGTTGTAGCAGAAATACCGCCCTGGGATTTGACCCCGCCGTATACGCCTTTAGTGGAGGACATGATAGCCATCAACAGCATGGCGACCTTGAAAACGCGGAATGTATTCTCATCGCTCTCTACCAAATGACGGCTCTCCTCAAAGTGGCGGATAAACTCGGCAGCTTTGGTGTCCTTGTCGCTGAAATCGCTTTCTCGGGTGAAGAAATAATCCCATAACCATTCCGGCGTCAGCCACTTAGCCTGATCTAAGGGGCCATAGGTATTGATATAGCCAATGAACCCTTGGTCCGGTACGGACTGATCCTTCATAAACCGGAAAAGGGTACGCTGCGCTGCCGCATAGCTTTCTGCTACACGGGCCAGCAACTTAATTGTCATTGGATGCATCGGACATAGCAATTCGATAGATTCAGAAATCTTGTCATCAAGCCCGGCCATGTCCGGGAGGAATGGCTTGATTTCCTTCACAACTGCCTTGCGTTCTTCCTTCCAATGTTCGTCCATTCCGGCGCGAGGTCCAAAGGAACCAGCGATCAGATCATAGGAAGCGTCGGCGCTGATATGGAATTCCGCTGTATGAAAGCGGTTGGTGATCATCTGGTAGCGGTCTTTGCCCATGCTGTCAACCATCTCATCGGAACGGTGCACAACATAGAGCATGAAGAAAGGTTTCACTTTGCAGAACTCGGAAATCTGCTGCATCACAGTATGGTCATCTGAATGGTTCACATACTCGGTGAATTCGTCCCAGATGAAGAATATTCCACTCTTGCTGAGACCGTTGGCGTCAATGACCTCTGCGATCCAGGCCTTAAAGGTTTCCAGATTGTCCACCAGTCCCCAGCCTCGACTACGAATAACGGTCGCGGTGCGCTGCAGTGCTTTCAGGTCGCCACTGTTTACCTTCGTACGAAGATCGTCCACGGTGGAATAATCGTCGCCCAGAGTCGTGCTTTCGAGAACGTACTCCCAGTTGATCGAATCATCATTCAGCTTGGTCTTTACCGCGTTCAGCAGGGAGCCGCTACCCAAATCTGCTTTGTCGCCAAACTTGGCGATAAGCGCCTCGCGCACGGCTTTTTCAGCCTCCAATAGCATCATATCGCCAGAGCGAATACCAGTGCAACCGGTCTTCCAGATGACTAAATAGTCTCCGTTCTTTCTGCACTTCATGAAGCGGGTGCGATAGGAGGATAGCATCTGATGGCTGGCCATAAAGGCATCCACGACATCGGGCTTTTCCTCCAGTAAGTGTTTTACAAAGATAGCCGCGTAGCTCTTGCCTGTGCCATAGGAACCATGCATCCAGAATGAACGTCGAAGATCAGGCGCTTCGTTGCCTAGAGACTGGCACAAGAACTCCACCAGGTTCTGCATATCCTGGCCGACAATGTATTCCTGCCAAAGATGAGGGTTACGCTGATCGGCATCGATGTCTACAACTGACTCGAACAGCGGATTGACTTCAAGATAGTTTGAATACTTCTGCACAGGCATGGCCGCGACTCCCTTCGTTATTCTTCTTTAAACTCTTCTTTAGCCAGATCGAGGATATCCAGAGAACTGAAGTCCTCCAGAATGATGTTATCAAGGTTAGAAATGAACGACACGCGGATATATTGGGGGAAGCTGATGGCCAATCCCTGTACCTGTTCCCGGAAAGCCTTCACATCAATACCGTAGATATCAGACGGGGACATCCCGGTGGCATCCGGGTTGTTCTTTGCACTGACCAATTCACTGAAGGTAAAGGAACGACGGCCAGTATGCTCAGAGTAGAGGTAGAGGGAGTAGAGTAGAGCGACGGCGTGGGGCATTTCCCAGCCGGCACGATAATATAGTTTGTCGATTTGTACGCCCTGCAACAATACTGTTCCAATCGGGGAGTCTCTGAATGTGGAAAGAAGAGAATTAGTTGCTTGCTCTTTAGGTTTTTCTTTTATATCGTTATCCAAAAGGGCAATTACGTCATCTTTCCCATAATAGGAACCAAAGCCAATTCCGTTGCAAAACGCATTTACAACAACGGAACCGTAAGCCAAATTAGCCCAAAGGATCGCCCACACAAACGGATTATATGCACCCATTGGCAGAAGCTTTTCGCCAAGAGGTGTAAGCTCCAGCTTAATTACTTCTTTGCTTCCCTTTTCTTCTTTCGGAAGCATACCCGCATCAGCCAACCAATTCTTCAATGCCGTATATTGGTCTTTCCCAAGTACGCGCATGTCAAAGCAACTTATGCCTTTATCTGCAAAATGCTCATAGAAGTTTTGCCGGAAGCCAAAGTTGCGGTACTTATCAGGATTTTTCACGTTACCACCTCTTACATATAGTGATTTGGAAACCATACATCCTCGGTCAGTATAAAAGCAACAATTGTAGCAATGCACACATTTTGAACTTCTAATATGTATCCGTCCCTCAACAATCTGGAATGCATTCGTTGGACACTGCGGAATGCAAGCTTTACAGCCTATACAATACGCTGCCTTATTAAAGATATTTCTCAAAGCAGACAAATCATATCTATCCAGAATTGATATGGGAAAGACAGAAATATCTGAATTGGGGCTTTCAGGATTGTAATTTACACGGATTATTCCATGCTTTGTATGTAGTATCATTAATCCACTTTGTTCTTCAATAACGCTACCAATTATTGGTATTACCGAACGCCAATCTTGCTTTGCGTTGGACAAAGAAAAATGAATATGATCATCGTCAATCTTTTCAACAACCCTGTTTTCACCGCGATCAAGAATCGAGCCGCCTACTCGTGCTTGCCATCCTCCATCTTCAATATACTTTTTGTCAAGCTTCCCTTTTGCGTGAAGAGTTACTTCTTCAAGGACCCCAAGTGAGTGCTTTATTTCAGCAGGATAGATATGTGCAATAAGTGTGTCTTGCCATTTTGCGGCCATTGGGCAAACCATACAGCCAACACGGTAGATACCATATCTATATGCCTTGTTCAATATTACTCCATTCTTAAGCGAGTAAACAAAGACCTCAGCAGATGACCATTTTAATATAGCATGGCAGTTAATCTGCATAGCATTCTTTACGCCTTCGCCTACCTCGGTATATTTGGAACGGCGCGAACTTTCTTCAGCACGAACACCGTCAAAAACTACCGCTTTCGCCTGCTCACCAAAGATCTCCTTGATTAGCAAAATTGTTGGCACGGACTTGTGAACAGAGCAACACCACCTTAGCCGGCTTGCAGGGGGGCCAAATTCTGCCCATGATTCAGTTGCAGACATATGGCACTTGGCCTCTTCAAACCGCAACTGTGGCCAGCGTTTCTTTGCTTCTTCCACAGCCTTCAGCGTATCGGATAACTCCATGCCTGTATTGCTGAACACGACATAAAAATCCTCGGGAGCCAGCGCCTTGGCGCAAAGATCCAGCAGAACCAGAGAATCCTTACCACCGGAAAATGCACAAACAAAGGCAAAGCCCTCCGAGGCATAGTGCTCGTGCTGTTCCTGAATAAAGGCAATAGCCTTTTGCTCCAACGAGAGCATCAGTGCCTTGTTCACCTCGTACAGCCTGTCCGTATCAATGGGACGGAGTTGCAGGCGCTCTTCCGTCAGCCGGTTGATGACAGGCTTGGTGTAGAACCCGCCACCCTGTGCTTCGGCGACGTAGACGCCGTTTATGACGTAGCGACGGACTCCTTCTGCCCACAGCAGCGGTGCGTCGGTATCCTTTGGATAATCCCAATAGGCGTCCATGCCGAAAAAGTCCAGCTCCTCGTGGAAAACAGGACGGATTTCTTTTTTTATTCGCGCGTTGATGGTCAGGCGGAAAATGCCATACTCCTCCGTCCACTCATAGCCATACACGGCATTTCCCTCCTTTCTGCTAATAGTTTGTTTAGCGGAGAAGATCTCCGCAGTTTGCTTTCGTTAGCCAAGGCCTACGCCGATGCAGCGCTGCATGGCAGTTGGGACAAACAGTGATGAAGTCATTCGCTCCATATTTCTTGTTTCCGTCCAGTGCTGTGACAGGTATCGTCAGGTGCAGCCGCAACAAGTTGGGGCTGCCCGGATAGATATCATCTGTCTCGATTTGGCACACTTCGCAGCGTTTATCTGGTGTTAACTTCGCGCTGTCACGCGTTTCGACAATACGATGCAAGTGACCCAACAGGGAACCTTCAGGAAAGCCATCGCTTTCTGCTTGATTGCCAAAGGTACTATCAAAGCAAGAAATATTGCGTCGTATTGCTTCAGCAATCTGATGGAGTTCGTCCTTCCTGTTTTCGAACTCACCTGCAATCTGCAAAAAGACAATCCCTAGATTGGGATCCTTGATACCAGTCTTGTAGCTTCGTTTGAACAGCATGAGCTGATTGCTCACTCCGCTCTCTGTCCGAAAAATAGGAGGTCTCTCTGCCTCGGAGAAAATAGGAAGTTCGTGCAGCGTTTTACATAGCTTAGCCATAGCCTCACTATTCTTGTTTATGCGGCCATCTTTTGTAGAATATAGTACATCCAGCGCAAGGATAACTTCATCTCGCGTAAAGCTTGCGTTAGCCATCCATTACACCTGCACTTTCACATTCTGCCCCGACATGTCCCAAGCAAACCTTGGGTCGCTGCCGATGGCCTTCGGCACATGCCATATCAGCTCGTTTCCGATAATCATTCCGCCTTTTACTAACAGACTGCGCAGTTCTTCTGCCTCAAACTGACGCTGTTCGATTTCGTTGTCTACCAGGTACGCCACCACTGCATCCGCAAATGTCTGTACAACGCTGTCTTGCGTCACCAGCATGGCATGCAGTTGCGAATAATTCTGGTTGAGCTCAGAACCGATGGTCTTTGCGCCGAGACGCTTTCCATAGAACATCAGGACATACTGCAATAGCAGCTGTGTCCATGGGCGATAACCTGGCAGTGTGGGCAGTTGCTCAAACCAGATCGGATTGATCGCCCTCAATACGATATGGTCGCCTGCATCAGCGAAGAGCCGATTTAGCGCCTGTTCTACTTGGTCAAGCCATGCTTCATTGATTTCCATGCTCTCGGCGGAGATGATCTCTTCATCGTTATAATAGAAGAAGATGGGCTGTGCGCCGATACGCATCTGTCCGCGCAGGTTCCCGGTTTTGATGCCAACCGACTCCAGATATTCTACCAGGTCATTGTAGCGGAAGAATCCATGATTTTCTTGGGCGTATTTCCTGATTACATCAAGAGTGGAGGAAAGCACCTTCTCTCCGGGACGAGAAATATGGCCGTTTGATGAAAAGGCGTAATTGACATCATTCCAGTGCGTCTTTTCAAACATATGCCGGGCAATGTAGTAGAGACCCCACATATCTGAGATGCCATTGTCATTGAGGAACATGTGCATCTCAGCTTTGGCATAATCCCAGAGCTGGGTGTTGGAGACATAGCCATTATTCTTCGTAAAGAGCTTCTCCAGAATCTCGTGCAGCTTTTCAGCAGCCTCATCCCAATCTACAAAAGCATCTACATGAATCAGTTTGCAGCCCATATCCACGAGGTTGGGAGAAGCATCCCTGACATGTTTCAATGCGACCATGGTTACATTCGGGATCTGCATGTAAAGCTTGTCCAACGTCAGACCGTCAAGGTCGGTGTCAAGCACCAGCTTTTCCACTTGCTTCTGCAGAGGAGAAGGCTCCTCAGACTTAGGCGGCTTTGATAATTCGATGGGAGAATTTGCTTGCGTTGGATTGCCAGATGACAATACTACTCCTTCCTGGCGCAAAAACAGAATGAACTGGTATAGCGCAGCACTATATTGGTGATGGCGCTCATCATTTATCCGTACAAAATCACGTCGCGACATCAGGAGGTCAAAAATCTGCTGTGCCTGATCAGCATTTGAATTAACCAGTGAGTAGTCGAGGTGATTGTGCTCGATGTATTCCTCGATCATTCTGATAGACGTCCAGTAGTTTCCGGCCGTTCTTTCAGCCAAATGCTGGGCATCAATGAGAAACGTTCTGAACGCATCAAGAGAAACAGTTACCTCTTTTCTAGTCTGAGCTGATGTAGGTTCAACGACTCTGGTATGTGCCGGATTATCTGAGGCCACCGCTTCGCTTTTCGAGGCAGGAGCTATGCAGATTACAGAATTGGGTTCATCGCCATCCCGGCACGACGTGGCGATCCAGCGCGCGAACAAGTTCGCTTTATCCGCATCAATTTCACTGTTAATATACGCTTTTGGATATCCCAGGCAAGGATCATTTTCATGGATGCTTCTGTTCATCAGAGGAACCAAATCCGTTCCAGTCATCCGCATCCCTATGAGATTTCGGAAACGCAACGGGTACTTCGTCGCCATGACACGGCAATATGCCATAAACGCTTCTGCAGGGGAAGTGCCAGTATATTCATTCTGCGAGGTGACAAGCTTCCATTGCGTCTGGATTTCAACACTACTGCCGGATTCCAATATGCGACGGATCGCGGAGTATACAGTTTGTCGTTGACCGATGCTGTACAAACCGTTCTGGTTCATAAAGACCCAGAGATTGAGTCGTTTGAAATCGTCCAAAGTGCGAATGCCCCTGTCATATAGAGCCTTTCGCAAATCAGTGAATTGTTCATCCTGCAACATATCTGCCAGTGCAGGCTCCATGTCAGTTACAGTTTCCGCCTTAGTTTCAGGAGACGCAGGCGTCGGCGCCCCGACAGGTTCTTGTACCGCCGGCGTTACCAGTTCAGGTACGGATATCGAGCCAGCATATTCCATCAGCAACGGTGCTGCGTATTTGAATTCCCGATAGCCATGCGGGTCAGCGTTGGCAAACGCCCTGCTAACGATGAGATGGTTAACATACGCTTTGACACCGGAAGGGGCGATACCAAACAGCTTGTTGCCACGCATATGCGTGCGTTGCGCGAACTGCTCCGACGCACTGACAGCAGCAATAATTGAGTCTGCGTTCTCCTGCGGATTTCGTTCTGCAAGCCACACACGAAAGCCTTCTGCACTGGTCAGAGCACTTATTTGCTTTTCCTGACGAAGCAGCTCAACTGTGACCTGTTTGCCCTCTGGCTCAGGAATAGTAGGTTCAATACGTTCAGAAATTGGTTCCTCTGCGGTAGGAATTTGGGTGGCAGGAACTAACCCCTCCTCGGCAAAATGAAGGTAGCAATCAAGCGACTGGGTCCATAGCCCACGCTCATTACGATTGCCCAGAAGGAATTTATTCTTCTTTCGCACTGCTATTGCACAAGAACGAACAAGCTCAAAATTCTGAATGCCAAATAAACCTTCAGCTGTCCCATCAGACAGCAGCATAGTATGGATCTTGCGTGTTGTACCATAAATAGATAATTGATCCACAGCATCGTAATCTTGACGTTTCAACCATGCAATGAAAGCCTGCTGATTTGCTTTTATCGTCGAAGGATCAACATCTTCCTTCTTCGGTATGCTTGTTGGCGAGGAATCGCGAGTCCACCACTGCTGCTTAGTTGGAGAAAAGCTAAACTGCATACCCCGCGCTTTGAAATCTTTGATCAGCGCATCAGTACCTGATGTCTGCGCGAACCACAAAGCGCCATTCTTAGGACGGTTATCGACATAAGATATGCGATCTTTCTTCAGCCTGTCGATAAGGCTGTCGCCAGAAGATGTTTCTTCTTTCCACTGTGCTGATACACTTTCGATATTTTGTTCCCGACAAAAGTGGGCATAGTGACGCAACAGGGACAGTTTCACACCGGATCTGTTGGATCGCATGAACTGCCTATTTGCGCATAGATCATCATACAGAGTATCGACAGCGGCGGCGTCCGTCGTTTCCGACAAAGGGCAGGACAGACGATGATAGTATCTATGGGAAACCAGAATGTCTTCCAAATCGGAAAATGCCTGGTATAGTTCTGACAATTGGGCGGGCGAAACAGACCTAGAAAGCCACGTGAAGAAGTGGCTTCGCCGTTCTTCTCTCAGCTCTCCCATTATGGCTCACCTCTGCCCAAAATTCGTCGTTGGTATTGTGGTTTATGTAAGGATAAGTACACTTATCCACATTACACATACCATTTTATATGTTACCACAAAATCGCTAAAACTGCAATCGCAAATCTCAAACATAGATCATCTTTGGACAATAAGTTGCTGTTTTTCACGCTGTTACTAGCCCTGCAGGATAAGCATCTCAATCGTATCGTGGAGCCTGTGCATAAAGTCCAAGGCCGGCGGACATTTCTCATCGTAGCTGAAGGGCATCCTCATCGGGCTTGTAGCCGGTGAACGTGCATCGCCGACATCCTTCGCAATGGGCCTTCTGATCTCACTCTCCATCATTCATTTCTGCCTTTTCGTCGTTATTGGCTTCATGCGAAGCACCTTCACCCGTTCAGTGCTGATCGGTGAGATCTAGGTTTCATCTTCTGACACCATGTAATCACACCCACCAGGTAGGTTCCATTCAGGAACCGGAACTTGCAACTCAGCACCGCACCTCCATCATCGAATGGGTCATCCTCCAGCTCAGACTCCAGAATATGCAGGCTGCGCGACTTGTCCGACTTCGAAGCGGCCAGACCTCGTATCGTCATCTTGGATAGGATGTTGTACTCGGTTGAGCCGGACTCGAGGCCGACAGTCTCGCCGATTTCCTGGATGATGGGGCCGAAGCCGCATACGACGGTGAATTACCGATATAATGCAGAAGCAACTCGATTGTCCGTTATTCGCAATTACCCTTGATAGAATGTAGCATCGCGATCTTGCTCGATAGAGTCATCCATATAATCCACCAGCTCACCGTGGATCTCCTTGATGTCATCAACAGCAATCTTCATCCCTGCCGACCGTCCATTCTCCGCCAGAAACACGATCGCCCTCTCAACGGCATCAATCTGCCTCACCTTGCCCGTGTACTCCCGATATTCGCCGCCGTCCTTTCTCTGATCTGCAACAAAATACTCGACCGTGATTTCCGGATGGCAACCATCCCGGATGACGTCATCAATAAGCGTGAGCTTCTGATCCAGCAGTACCTTCTCGCTTTCGGACAGTTCGATCTTCCGGTCAGTCAGTCGTCCTGTTTCTGCGATGACACCATCAAAGCCGCTAAGTGCAGCAAATGGTGAAAACTGCGCTGCACGGTCGTACATGCTCATGTGTGGACGGTTGGCTGCTTTGTGGTGTGGCAGATGGATGATATCCGCATAGGGGTTTTTCTCATTCTCCATCAATCTTCACCCGCCTTGTGACCGCCGATCTGACCGTTTCTCTCTATGGTTGTGCCACCCTCAACCAGGTTCATCCCCTTGAGGATAGCATTCTTTCCGTATTTATCCTGCATGGCAAGGGTTACCCGCTGCAATTTGCGCTCCCGTTCTTCCGCTGCCTGCATTTCTCGCCTGTTCCGATCGATCTCCTCGTAATCGGTGAACATGTCCATCTGTACAGGCTTCTCGTCCGGAATCTCGTCCTCGGGGATGAGGTTGCAAACGGCGATGTTTACCCTGCGGATCAGCAGATCCTTGTGCACCACGCGATTGTATATTTCCACCACTGTATCGGTCAGAACCCGTGCGGAGCTGGTGTAATGGTCAATGTTTCCCGTGCCGTGTGCGTGCCTGGGTACCTTGCGGCCGTAGTGATCCAATGCAACAGGGCCTGAATAGTTCCGCCCCCGATCGCCGGTCAGACTCTCCCGGTCATATCCAATGTTCAGAACGACCTGCCTGGTCACCACATGTTTCCGGACCATGTCCTGCGCCAGCAGCTCAGTCATCTCCCTGACGATCAATTGTCCTTTCTCAAAATCATAGGGGCAGTGCAGCACCTGTCCCGATGAAAGACTGGTGGTTGAGGGACGGTATTGCTTGATGACGTCCATCGTCACCGGCTCCCAGCCCCAGGCATGATCGATGATCAGCTCCGCATTGATACCGAAGGTTTTGTAGAGCCGTTCTTCCATGAATGGATTGAGAGAAGCCCGGGCGACGTCACCCATCGTCAACAGCTGCATGGATTCCAGCTTCGCGGAAATCCCTCCACCAATACGCCAGAAATCAGTAAGAGGCCGGTGAGACCATAGCAGCTGTCGGTATTTCATTTCATCCAGCTCTGCAATGCGGACGCCGTCCTTGT